>WQTH01000083.1 GCA_009786415.1 Chitinispirillia bacterium
TTCATTTGGCTGACGAGCGACTCCTTCACGCCGCCCACGCCGTCGGACGTGCGAACCATGCTCATGTCCAAATGGATAACCGGAAAGCTCTCCCACGCCCANTCGGTNTTNGATATCGCCAGCCCCTCAAACAGCTCCCGCTTCCCGCTGAACAGCGCGTCGAGCGTCCAGCACGTAAGCGTCTTGCCGAAGCGGCGCGGGCGGGAGAGGAAGTACTGCATTCTGGCATCGGACACGATCTTGTAAATCATATCAGTTTTATCTACATACAAGGCGCCGGAGGCGCGGATCTTCTCAAACNCCTGCAAGCCGGTCGGTAACGGTTTCATTTTGGAATCCCCTCTCTGATACCCATAATATAGTATATCCCAGAGGCAAAAAGGAAAATTCTCCGCAAAAAAGGGCGCTCCAGTGCCTCTATATCCCCAAGACACCCATAAAAAGCGGCTTTTATCCTCGCGAATCTCTCCAATTGTGCAGCAAAAAAGGCCCGGCAGGCGCGCAATCCAACACCCGCGGGACTTTTACCGATACGCGGGCCGGGAAGACGTACCGGACGGTGAAAATCGGTAATCTCATTGTGGGCCGGCCGGCAGTCCAAAAAAAAATATTTTTTATTTGCATTCATGGCGGCCATATATTATTTTATTGACATAACGGTTCGCATTCGCACCCTCCCTCCCTCAAAGAACCCTTAAACCGTGTTAGGAGGATGTTCTCCCATGGCCAGTATTAACAAAGTTATTCTCATCGGCAATCTCGGGCGAGACCCCGAGCTTCGCTACACTTCGCAGGGCAAGCCCGTCGCGAGTTTTACGATGGCGACCACCGAAAAGTGGACCAGCAAGGATGGCGACAAGCAGGAAAAGACCGAGTGGCACAGGATTGTGCTCTGGGGCAGGCAGGCTGAAATCGCGAACCAGTACCTCAAGAAGGGTAGCAGCTGCTACATTGAGGGGCGCCTTACCACCCGTTCATGGGAGGATAAGGACAAGGTAAAGCACTACACCACCGAGGTTGAGGGGCTCAATATGCAGTTCCTTGGCGGCGGCGGAGGTGGAGGAGGAAGTGGAGGAGGAGGTGGTGGTGGCAGCGGCGGTTGGGGTGGCGGTGGCGGCGGACGCAGCAACGAGCCTCCTCCGTTCGACTATCCCGATCCGTTCCCGGACTCGTCGGGGGGCGGCTGGAGCGGCGGCAACAGCAGCAGCAATAACAGCGGCGGTGGCGGTCCGGCGGCGGCAGCTTCGGCTGATGACGATCTGCCGTTCTGATCTGTTTAATGACGCTTTGATAACGCTGGGGTGGGCGTAAGGCCCGCCCCATTGATATTAATACTATGGATACCAACGAAATCTTACTCTCCGCACTCTGCCTCTTCCTTCTGGCTATGTCCACTTTTTTCTCTTTGGCCGAGACCGCGCTGTTTTCCATACCGCGCGAGCGTTTAGACTCGTTCAAAAAGGCCGATGCGGGGTCGCGCCGGCTCATATACGCGCTGCTTTTAGATGGCCAGCGAACGTTGCTGTTAATACTGCTCGGTAACTTGTTTGTCAATATAACCCTTGCCGGTTGCGTTACCACCCTTATGGCGATGATTTTGGGTGTTGGCGGCAACGCGGTGCTGTGGAGCTTTCTTATAACCTCTGTGGCGCTCGTCGTTATCGGCGATATTTTGCCCAAAAACATTGCCCTGCTGCGCAACGAGCCCATAGCTGCCGTTGCGGCGCCCGTCATACACGGCATGAAGGCGGTAATGGCTCCGCTGCTGAATCTGGTGCTGGCGGTCAACCGGTTCTTTTTGGACAGGTTCAAGAGTTATTTAAGGCAGCCCAGTCCCTTCGTTACCGTTGAGGAGCTTAAGACGGCGGTGCACACATCATTTGAGAGGGGCGTTATAACCAAGTCGGAGGAGGGGGTTATCTCCGGGCTTCTAGACCGTGGGGCGCAGCCGGTCAAGCGGTTTATGATACACCGCTCGCAGGTTCCGTTTCTGCCGCACTACACGACTGCGGCGGATGCTCTTACAGAGCTTGCGCGACTAAACCAGACATGCGCGATAGTTACGCGCGGGGTGAACAGCCGGCAGGTAACGGGCGTGGTTTGTCTGCCGGAGCTTTTGTGCGCGCACCCCGGCGACAGGTGCCGCCAGCTTGCATCCCATCCTCAATGGGTGCCGGAGACGCTGGAAGCCGCCGACCTCATAAGCTTCATGTTCTCCGACAAGTTGAACGTGGTGTGCGTTATAGACGAATTCGGCGGATTGAGCGGGATATTCTCGCTTTCCGGCTGTCTGAACAGGGTTATGAATTTCCAAAACGAGCGGCGCAGGGGCCGGGATAACAGCGGCAGCGTCAAGGTGTTTTCGGGCTTGCAGGAGATAGACGGCATGGAGGAGTGGCTGCCCGAAAGTTTCTCGGCGGCTTCCCAAAGCATCCGAACGCTCAACGGAGCGATCACCCGCCATTTGGGAAGAATACCAAAAACCGGCGAACGTTTTGAAATTGACGGTAAAAAATTTTATATTATGTATTCGAGGCCAAACCGGATAGAGTCTGTGCTCATAAAAAAAGAGGAGCAGAACGGAGCTGGCCGCCCCGCCAGCAGTTGACGGCGGCCGCGCTGAGGCGGGTACGGTTTTGTTGGCGGATTATCGGAATACGGTGATAAACAAGGGATACTGTTATGAGTTCGGAACTATTGTTGATGGCGGTGCTCGCCGCCATGACCTGCGTCGCGATGATGATAGCCATCAATTCCCGCGGCCGGTGGAGAGCCACACTCTCGTCTCTCATGGCGGTGTGTATGCTCGGCGGGACAATTTGGGTGTTCACCCTGCAGTACAACCTGTCGAACGCGTTCGAAGCGCCGGGTGAGGCGCAGGGCGAGCGGCGGCGGGTAGCGCCGGAGCCTGACGTAAGGGAGCAGCCGAGTTCTAAGCACGAGAGGGCGGGGCAAGCGGCAACCATGAACTCCATGATCTCGGAGGCCGCCCGGTTCGCAGAAGCGCTCACAAAGGAGAGAATGCACGATCCGCTACTCAGCCACGCGCAGTTAGTGGCGCGGGCCGACGCCACGGAACGGCGTTACGAAAACCTGAAGCGCGAGGTGGACGGGTCCGGCTACCTTTTTGAGCGCTACCCGTCGGCATCAAAGCTTTTAAGCGACGCGATGGGTGATCTGCGGGCGGCCTGCCATTTCTACCGCGCCTACTACTACGCCGAAAACACCGACGCTGAGATATCAACCGAACGTCTGCTGAAACAGAGAGCCAAAAACGCGCTCGACACGCTGAACAAGGCGGCCAAAGCCGTAAAAGACAGCGTAGAAAATTGAGGATGCCATGCAAGACCGGATATACCGCATATTAGACGCGAATTTCAACCGTCTGCGCGAGGGGCTGCGGGTCGTTGAGGAGTATTTCCGCTTTATAGAGGAGAACGAGGGCGTGTGCGTGTCGCTCAAACAGATGCGGCATTTGCTGACGGGGATGGAAAAGGTTATCGGGCAGGACGCGCTTCTGGCCGGGCGGGACACGGAGAACGACTGCTTCGCCTCGGAGGCGCGCCCCGAAGAGATGAGCCGCGTCTGCGCCGGCGATGTCCTTTGCGCAAACTTCAAGCGCGCGCAGGAGGCAAGCCGGGTCATAGAAGAGTACGCCAAGATCTGCGGCGCTGGTCATCACGAGCACGATCAGGTCAGCCGCAACGCCAAGGAGATCCGGTTTGCGCTGTACGAACTGCAAAAATCGGCGGCGCAGGGCAACCGGCCCGCAACCGGGCTATGCTGATACATATATTTGTTGATACTTATGTCAATACGCCCATACATTAAATTATATTTATTGATAACCGCGCGGAAGCAATTTTGGGGGATGCGGCAAATGCTGTCGTATCACGGCGCTATATTCATGTATACGGCTCAACTCTATCCGACGATAGGATTATCTGTAGATGGCAAGGAACAAAATCGTTAAGGCGCGCCGAAAATCCGGCCCGGAGAAACAAACGCCGGTCGGCGAGTCCGGTATCCTGCAGGGTATTTGGGGGATCATCTTCGCGTTCACCGGCGTACTGCTCTTCATCACTCTGATATTCTACTCCCCGCAGCAGCTTAAAGGCGGCGGCGACCACGTCCTCGGGCCGATTCTGGGGACGAGCCTGGCTCTGGGGCTTATCTACATATTCGGCAGGATATCCGTATTCGCGCTTCCCGCCGCGCTCTGCTACATCGGCATTGTCAAACTGCGGGGGCGGGAGATTCACCTGAAGTGGCTGGCCTTTGCGCTGGCGCTTGCTGTTGAGTTGTGCCTGCTGCTTGCCATAGTCCACATGCCAAAGCTTTTTGCCGACGGGCTCGCGCCAACCGCGGACAAAATCGGTTCGAATTACGTGGGCTTGTTTATGGTCAACGCGATGGTGCCGCTCTTCAAAGGCCAGACGCTGGGGCCGTACCTCATTACCGCCGTGATTGTTATAATAACGCTAATCATCGCCCTGCGCATAAGGGTAACGGAGTTCATACGTGTATTCCCCGTTATGTGCGCGCGGGCCTGGGCGTGGATAAAGGCAGGGTTCGCGCAGTTCAAGGCGTCGCCGTCTATAAGGGGAAAAACAAGGAGCTGGACGCTGCCGGTATCCGCAAGCGATGACGTCAGGCCCGAAAGCGTTGACAAAAAATCCGCCGACGGCGACAAAAAGCCGTACCCGAAAAAGAGGGATAAAAAGGTTCCCGGCGCAGAGGCAGCGGCGGGGGAAGACGCGCCCGTACCGGCAGAGCAGGCCGCCGATTATGATACCGCTGCCGGCATCCATCCGGTATCCGCCCAATCCCAAAACGGTGCGGAGGATAACGATGAGGGGGTAAGAGAGCTCACCCCGGAGGAGGAGACGGAGAGCCTGCGCGGTAGGATAAAGATCCACGGGTTAGACACGCAGCGGATGGAGGCGGTGCAGGAGGAGGCGGTACCCGACGATGACGGCATAATAACGCACTACAACGAATACGAAAGTGACGGCCAGCCGGAAGTTTCGCCGGAAGCCGGCGGGTTCTCCGGCGACGGCGCAGACACGGCGGCGGATGGCGGCGACATAAACGTCAATGTATTCAAGGCGCCGTCCAAGCCCTACAGGCTCCCGTCGCCCGATGTTATAGCCGACCCGCCGCCGCTCTCGGAGATGGTGAACGAGGAGAGTATTTACCGCAACTCCGCGACCCTGGAAAAGACGCTCAGGAGTTTCGGCATTGCGGGTAAGGTGACAGATGTGAGCAAGGGCCCGGTGGTAACGCGCTACGAGATGGAGATTGAGGCGGGCACCAAGGTCAGCAAGGTCGTGAACCTGCAGAACGACATATCGCTCGCCGTGGGCGGGCTGCCGGTGCGCATACAGGCGCCCATACCCGGCAAGGCGGCCATTGGGATCGAACTGCCCAACCCGGAGCGGCAAAATATCCCTTTCAAGCGCATCCTGACCTCCGACGCCTTCAGGGAGAGCACCGCCGATATCCCGGTCGTTATAGGGAGCACCATATCCGGCGGGTCATACGTCACCGACATAGCCAAGACGCCGCACCTGCTCATTGCCGGCACCACCGGGTCGGGCAAGAGCGTCTGCATGAACTCCATAATATGCAGCATGCTGATGACCAAAACGCCGGAGGAACTGCGCCTCATAATGATAGACCCCAAGGTGGTGGAGATGGCCAATTTCGCCGACATCCCGCACCTGCTCGCTCCGGTGGTCCACGACCCCAAGGAGGCGGTAAAGGCGTTGCAGTGGGGCGTGAACGAGATGGAGCGGCGCTATAAGCTTATCGCCAAAAGCGGCGCGAAAAAGCTCGAAACGTTCAACGAGCGGGTGAGAAACGGGGAACTCTCGGAGGTGCTCGAAGAGGACGAGAACAGGCCGCTGCCGCTTATAGTGATAATAATAGACGAGCTCGCCGACCTTATGATGACAGCGTCGAAAGATATTGAGGCGCTCATAATGCGCATAACGCAGAAAGCGCGCGCTGCGGGTATCCACCTTATCGTGGCGACGCAGCGCCCGTCGGTAGACATTGTTACCGGCAAGATTAAATCTAACCTGCCCTCACGTATCGCCTTCCGCACGGTGCAGGCGGTAGACTCGCGCACGATATTGGACCGCGTTGGCGCCGAAAAACTCCTCGGCCAGGGTGATATGCTCTTCCTGCGCAACGGGGCCACAGACATCGAGCGCTACCACGGGGCCTTCATCTCCGAAAAAGAGGTCGACGCGATAGTAAACGACATCAGGAAGCAGGGCGTGGAGACGACCAAGATCGACAGTTTCCACAGCGTAATCCAAGACGAGGAGGACGGCGGCGAAGGCGGCGGGTTTGGCGGCGACGGCGACCGCGACCCGATGTTCTTCGAGGCCGCGAGGATGACCGTGCAGATGGGGCAGGGGTCGACATCGCTTTTGCAGACGAGGCTGAAAGTGGGCTTCTCCCGCGCGCGGCGCATCATGGAAGAGATGGAGCAGGCGGGCATCGTTGGGCCGGCGAAAGGTTCCAAGGTCAGAGAGGTGCTTATAAGCTCGGCGGATCTGGCGGATATTGTTTAAGCAAGTGTGGAGTTTGGAGTTAAAGGAGTGTGGAGTGCGGTGTTTTTAACTCAAAACTCCACACTCCAAACCCCCAGGCTAATTAATACGTAACAGCCCGAACCACCGCCGACGCGCCGTTTCTGCCCTCAAGTTTCAGGAAGAACACGCTGTTTTTGAGGTTGTCGAACCGCAGTTCTGTTGTCCCATGCCCGACCTGCCCGCTCCTGACCTCCCTGCCCTGCAAGTTGATCAGTTTATAAGAGGTGTAGTTGTGGTTTGGCGAGAGCGTAGCGCTGAAGCCTCCCCCGGCCGCAGATTTCAGTTTAACGGTGCTGGCGCGCGCGGTCTTATTAGCGCTAACGGCCCCATGTCTTACCGATACGGGAACCGGCTCGCCAATGAGCAGGAAATAGTCTATGTTGACGGCGCGGTAAAAACTGAACACTATAGTGTTCTCGCCTTCGCGCAGGGTCACATCGGAAGAGAACCTTTGCGTAATGTAGGTGTCCCACCCGCCGGTACCGCTGCGGGCTACGTTGCCGATGTTTGAACCGTTTATAGACAGAGAGAACGAGATATCCTGCTCGGACGCGAGCCGGATTTCAAGAGTGTACACCCCGTTTTTCGCCAGATTCGTTACGTTTATCGTATAGGTCGCGTTGTCTCCGTCATTAATCCAGCCAATGTTTGTGACGCCGTCGCTGTTGGTTCCGATACACATCGGGTTACTGCTCTGATTTGGGTCGCAGTTGGGGAGATGCGGCATCAAAGTTTCCGCCTCGACCTTTATGGTGTCAGTCCGTGCGCCGCCGCCCTGTTGTTGCTGCTGGAAGTTGGCGGTAATCGTCGCGTTTGCGGTCAGCGTGACGGTTGTGGCAGGGTTGTTCACATTGGCTATTTGGGCGCCGCCGGCCGTTACCGTCCAACTGGTGAATGAGTAGCCGCTGTTGGCTGAGGCCGATATGTTGAACGCCGCGCCTTCCTCAACAGTCTGCTGACCCGACGGATTAACGGTACCGCCGGTACCGGCGTTTATTGTCAGCGTGTAAGTAGTGGCGGTAGCGGCGATCCATCTCGCGTACAGGGTAACATTGGCGGTTGGCGTAAAGCTGGCCCCGGCGTTGTAATTGGTTCCGCTGCCGCCGGCGTTGGTGTTCCAGCCGCCGAACGTAAAACCGGTCCTCGTAAGGCCGCTTCCGCTCGCAAGGGTTACACTGCTGCCCGCGTTTACCGTTTGTGCGGAGGGCGCAGTGCCGGTTCCGCCATTGGCGTTATAAGTTACGGTATAGGTTGTGGCCTGATTCTGAGTCCACCTCGCGTACATGGTAGTATTGGCGGTTGGCGTAAAATTGGCCCCCGCATTGTGATTGGCCCCCTGGCCATTCGCGCTGGTATTCCAACCGGCGAACGTGTAACCGGTCCTCGTAAGGCCGCTTCCGCTTGCAAGGGTTACGCTGCTGCCCGCGTTTACCGTTTGTGTGGCGGGCGCAGTGCCGGTTCCGCCGTTGGCGTTATAAGTTACGGTATAGGTTGTGGCCTGATTCTGAGTCCACCTCGCGTACATGGTAGTATTGGCGTTTGGCGTAAAAGAGGCCCCAGCGTTATGGTTGGTTCCCGTACCCTGCGCGTTTGTGTTCCAGCCGGCGAACGTGTAACCGGTCCTCGTAAGGCCGCTTCCGCTCGCGAGGGTTACGTTGCTGCCAGCGTTTACCGTTTGTGTGGCGGGCGCATTACCGGTTCCGCCGTTGGCGTTGTATGCTACCGTGTAGGTGACAGGCGTAACGGGGCCGTCGCTGCCCCCGCCCTTGCCATCTCTATACGCAGTTACCAAATCCGTGGGGCAGTCCTTGTCTACAAAGGTGACATTAGGATTATTGGTTATCTTGAACCAGTCAACATACCAATAACAGCCTCTTTTCAAATCGGCAAGAGCCGGAGTGTTGAAGGCCGCGTCGCACATATTTCTGACGCAGGTTGCATTGTTGCCGCATGTTGCCCTGAAACCGCCATACTGATTGCCTAAACTGGGATTGCCTGGTCCGCCATTCTGAGAGATTTGGTTGGAAAGAGCGTTGTATAAGCCAACGCCGCCGCCCGGAATCATAAGGTCAAACTGATTCCCGTCTACATCACCTCCGATGTTGCTCGCCATAACCACCATCTTTTTCCCGATAATGCTGGCAGAATTCCCGCCTTCGCCATTACTGGTAAATGTCAGCTCAAAACACTTGCCGCAGTCGCTGTTTCTATGTGTGGCCGTGAAACCGTAAGCTAAATTGTCATCCACCGCCCACGGGGCCTGCCCCATACAGGTGTACGCAGTCCCGGCGCTCTCGCAGGCGTTTCTGTCGCCATAGCCCGATAACTTGGTACCGCTGACATTGCAGGAGGTGCAGGTTCCGTTCGGACTCTGTGTGGCATTGGCCGTCCAGCCGCAGCTCGGTTTACAGGAATCCCAATAGCGGGTAGTTCTCGCGGTACTCTGCGCATCTGCACTTACTGTGATAAAAATCGTAAGCAAAACAACGGTAAAGAGCGTTTTTTTCATACGTTTCTCTCTTTTCGCCTGTTACAGGTTTATAATATAGTTATAGTTTACGATTTTAATGATTACCGCGATACCGCGCCGGTCAACCCGGCGGGATTCAAAACGGCACACCGATATCATACTTGTTTAGTGCGTATTGGTGCGGACATAAACCAACATATTTTCAATCTATAAATTAATATATGTGATCCAGGTCAAAAAAGCAAGATTTTTTTTCGCTCCGACAAATTTTTTTAATTAGCTTGACACCGTTTTGCCCAAAAATTATTTTATTAATGGTAAGGTTTGGCCGCAAACAGGGGTGGATGGACACATGCCCGTCGCCGCCTTGCTTGTTTATTTCTTCAGTACTTCGCGTTGCAGGTTCTCGTATTATCCGCCCACATTTCGTTGCTTTTTGTCCGACGACGGTACGTCCCGGCGCGTTTTTGGGCTTGCCCGCATCGTATCCTGTCTGCCGTATCTTCGTCAAAAAATTTCCTAAACCATTTAAAATGAGGGGGTTACCATGCTCGCAAAGCTGCGTTCCATGGCTGTTTTGGGTATTGACGCGTTCGAAGTGGCCATTGAGGCCGATGTATACGAGATGATGCCGGGGTTCACCATAGTGGGCCTGCCCGACGGGGCGGTGAGGGAGTCGCGGGAGCGGGTGATGTCGGCCATAAAAAACAGCGGGTTTGAGTTCCCGGCCCGGAAAATTACCGTAAACATGGCCCCCGCCGACATACGCAAGGAGGGCACGGCGTTCGACCTGCCGATAGCGGTAGGGACTCTCATGGCCTCGTCGCAGGTTATAATTGACCCGCCGGACGACTACATCATAATCGGCGAGCTCTCATTGGACGGCGCGGTCAAGCGCGTGAAGGGGATGCTCTCAATGGCGGTGAAGGCGCGGGAGATGGGGATAAAGGGGATGATCGTCCCAAGGGATAACGCCAGGGAAGCGGCGGTGGCGGCAGGGGNGGCGGTCTATCCCGTTGATACCCTCAGCGACGCGGTGGATCTTCTGATGGGGACGGGGACGGTTGAGCCGCACGTTACCGACCTGAACGAACTGTTCAACCAGTCGAGGGTATATACGGTTGATTTCAAGGATGTCAAGGGGCAGGAGCACATCAAGCGGGCGCTTCTGGTCGCGGCGGCGGGGGGGCATAATATATTGATGGTGGGGCCGCCGGGGTCCGGCAAGACGATGCTGGCGAGGAGGCTGCCGACGATCCTGCCGGATCTCAGCCTTGACGAGGCGCTGGAGACGACGAAAATCCACTCGGTCGCCGGGATGCTTGAGCCCTCCACCCCGCTTCTGGCCGTCCGCCCGTACCGCGCCCCCCATCATACCGTAAGCGACGCCGGGCTGATAGGGGGAGGGTCATATCCCCGCCCCGGCGAGGTCAGCCTGAGCCACCACGGGGTACTATTTTTGGACGAGCTGCCCGAATTCAACAAAAACGTCCTCGAAAACCTGCGCCAGCCGCTTGAGGACGGCAAGGTGACGATATCCCGCGCCGCGATGTCCCTCTCATACCCCGCCCGCTTCATGCTCGCCGCCGCGCTCAACCCCTGCCCATGCGGCTTTCATACCGACAAGCGGCACCGGTGCACCTGCGGCGAGGAGAAGATAAAAAAGTATATGGCGAAAATATCCGGCCCCCTTTTCGACCGTATAGACATACACACGGAGGTTCCCGCGCTCACATACGAGGAGCTCTCCCAAAAGGTCGGCGGCCGCGACTCCGCCTCCATGCGCGAGGAGGTCAAGGCTGTACGTGCCATCCAGTCCGCCCGCTTCGCCGGCAGCGAAAACGTCTACTGCAACGCCCACATGGAGTCGAAGCACATCCGCAAATTCTGCGATTTGGACGGCGCCAGCAAGGAGCTTCTGAGGACGGCGATAGAGAAACTGGGCCTCTCGGCCCGCGCCTACGACAGGATCCTCAAGGTAGCGCGCACGGCGGCGGATCTGGACAAATCCGAAAACATCGGTCCGGCGCACATATCCGAGGCCATACAGTACCGCAGCATGGACCGGAAACTATGGACATCGGCGGCGCCGGCGTGGCCGTCCGGCGGGGAGGGGGCGGTATGATGACGGAATATGAGATGGCGGTTGATCCGGGATTGGTGGAATTTATCGAGATGGTGCGCTCTGTTCCAAAGGATGAAGCCAATAAGCTTAATTACAAA
>WQTH01000084.1 GCA_009786415.1 Chitinispirillia bacterium
GGGGGGGGGGGGGGGGGGGCACGTAACCTATTGATTTACAAGGAGTTAGGCGGCCTGACTTATTATAACACTTTAACACAAATATGCCAACTCCACCGCACGCCATAACGGCGGCGCAGGTTAGCGCGAATGTCGCGGGCGTAGTTATCATCATATCAAACACAGTCATATAATTCCTCCAACGTAATCTGCCAACAAACTCCTCCAAAGGCGCACTCTTCAATCCGTCCGTCCCTACCATAAATTTACATTACCGCGCTGGGAATGTCAAGATTTCCGCCAAAAATCTTTGGCGCTTGGCAAGAAGGTATATGTCTGCAAATTGATTTTCCCCGGTACAGACCGTCGGCAGGCCGTGAGGGATAGATTGTGAGCGTGCGATTTATATCAGGGGCTTGGAAAACGCATAGGCTGGGCGACTTTTACAGTAGGATACAGTTGCCTTAAAAGTAAATCCGCAAGCATCATCATAGCTTCCTTACTGATATCCCAGTACGAAAACGGGTATATTAGGCCTTCAACGTGCTCTTTGCCGAATTTTATCTGTTGCATGGGGTACTCTTTTCGTCCGACTTTTCCAATTATTTCCAAAAACAGATACGCAGCGAACCTGATGTTAATGTTATTTTCGCGGTTATTGATGTCAAAAAAAGGCGATAGTTTAATTATCCAAAAGCAATAAAGGGCAGCCTCGTACTTCTCTGACATTTTGATTTTGTGAAAGATCCCCAAATATACCCTGCGCTTTTCTACCCTTTCAATTATATCAAGCAGTACATTTTCACGGCAAGTTATATTTATGAAATTAATGCCAACATCGGCAGCATATTTTTGCAGATACTTCTCAATGTTGAGCAGTTCGCCGCTTATTTCTTCAGTTGTAAGATGGGCATACGGGGTATAATCTATTTTTCTGGACAATTGCAAATCCTTTATTTACCGAGCGCTTCCAACGCCTCCGGGGTAAAAAAGCTCTCTTCGGCTGGCGCATTGGCAAAGTCCCAAAACGTCTCCGTATCCACATTACGGACAGGATGATTATTCACCTTGACGCCCTCATGCTCACGATAAAACTCCCCGATTTTTTCCGGGGTAATTCCGAATGGATAGTGTCCCTCTATCATACCAACTCCCTTTCCCCGGCCACCCGGTTGGTAAAGAAGATGCCAGTCCCCTCATACATAGGTACCAGCGCGCGACTGACCACCGCATAATCAATAAATATAGTATATACGGCGATCAAAATCAATATTCTTACGGAAATTATCCGAAAAATGCCCAAAAACAGCTTCAAAATAGCCGAAACATACCCTTCAAGCACCGGGAACGGCCAACCATCCACGTAAAGACAGGCAAAAAGACGGATGCCTACAAAAGTATCTTCTCCAGCACAGGCCGCCTGCTGTGAAGCCCCGACGGCGCGGCGTCGTCTGCCTTGTAGCCTATCGGGAGCATTGCCACGGGGACGATGTTCTCCGGCAGCGCGAATATCTTTGCCGCTTTATCCCGCTCGAACCTCATCNCCCAGCAGCTGCCGAGACCCGCGTCCTGCGCGGCCATCATCAAATGCGTCGTGGCTATGCTCGCGTCTATCTCGCCGCTGTATAGGCTGCTGTTTTCAGGGTGCGTCCAGCAGACGGTTTTGTCGTAACATACCAACAGCACCACCGGCGCGTTGAAGCGGCACGGCGTGCATTCGTCGGCCTTTGCCAGGTCGTCGCCGCCCATGATTATCTTAATGCGCTGCGGCTGGTTGTTGCAGGCGGTGGGCGCTATGCGGGCGGCTTCAAGCACAAGCCTCAACGTCTCCGCCTCTATGGGCTTTTGGCTGAAGCTGCGCACCGAGTACCTCTCCGCGGCCAGTTCCAAAAATGTTCTCATTGTGTCAACCTCTCCTTTTGATTGGTATTGACGGATGTTTTTGCCCTGTCCCGCAGCGGGCAGCCGTGAGGGCAGCCACTGCCGGATGTCAATCTGCCGTCAACAGATTTACAGGCATTACTTACCAACTACCTTAACAAAAAATGTCCTCTCCCGCGGCGGGTCGAACTCGCAGAAGTAAACGCCCTGCCACACGCCGAGCACGGGCTTGCCGCCGTCAATTATCACCGTCGCGCTCGACCCCATCGCGCTCGCCTTGAGGTGCGCCGAACTGTTCCCCTCGGCGTGGCGGAACTCCGCGCGGTCGGGGAACGCCTTGTCCAAGCCGAGCAGCAGGTCATGCACCACGTCGGGGTCGGCGTTCTCGTTGATCGTTATCCCCGCAGTGGTATGCGGGCAGTAAACTACGGCTATCCCGTCGGTCACCTCGCTCTGGGCTATAGCCTCGCGGACTTTCGGCGTAATGTTGTAGAAGTCGCTGCGTTGCGCGGACATCTTGAACTCGTACAGCATGGGCAATCCCCCCTTTATCAATCGGTTATGGCGCGAACCGTCAATCAGGCCCGAAAGCCGGCGGCGCCATCAGTTATAGATTACGCGGTTAGATATTATGCCTGAGCCGTCCGGCGGCATCACGTCTGCCGCGCAGCCGCAGCGCGGTACGGGTATGCTATTTAACCGTGTCTTCAATAATATAATTCACGCACAGCCCAGGCAGGTAATGCCGGCATAATCAAAAAAATCCACAAAGTGACGCACGGCATCAATTATTTTTTAATCCGCCCGGAGCAAGCGCGCCGCCGGAAGCGGGGCGAATCGCCGCCGCGCATAAACAAATTGGGGGGAATTCGTGTCAGCAATTACCGAAAACAGGCAGGGACTGAAGGTGCTTATAGCCGGCAGCGTCTTGCAGCTCTTTTTGGGCATTATTTACGTTTGGAGCGTATTTGTCAAGCCGGTAAGCGCGGCTTACGACTGGGATGTCGCCGGGGTCAAGCTCATGAGTTCGTTCATGATCAGCTTTTTCGGGGTGGGGATACTGGCCGGGGGCAAGCTGATGATGAAGATTGGCGCGTCAAAGACGGTGCTGGCGGGCGGGCTGATGCTTGCCTCCGGGATGCTCGCGTCGGCGTTCATGACTCCGGGGACGGTACGTCTTATGTACCTGACCTACGGCGTTATCGGCGGGTTTGGCGTGGGTACGGCGTACAGCGCGCTGATCGCGTCGGCGCAGAAGTGGTTCCCCAGGAACCGCGGTTTCGCTACGGGGGTGAGCGTATGCGCTTTTGGGCTGTCTACCGTCGTGTTCGCCCCGCTGGCCGAGGCGCTTATCGGGCGGTTCGGGCTCGACGCCACGTTCATGATACTCGCCTGCGGGTTCGGCGTTACGGTGCTGGCGCTCTTCAGTTTCATCCGCCTACCGGACGACAGCGCGCCGGGCGGCGCGGCTGCGGCCCTGCTTGCCAGACGGCAATACACGCTCGCCGAAACGGTAAAAACTAAGGAATTCTACCTCATCGCCCTCTCCATGATGTGCGCGACCTCCGTCTTTTTCGTGCTCAACCCATCGTTCAAGACGCTTGCGGAGGAGCGCGGCGTGGCGGAGGTCGGTACAATCCTCGTGATGCTCACCGGCGTGGCCAACGCCCTGGGCCGCCTCGGCGCTCCCACGATGGCCGACAAAATCGGCAGTGAGAAAGCCGCTATAGTCATAATCCTCACGACCGCTGTCTGCGCGGCAGCGCTCATATTCGCGCAGGGGTGGGCTTTCATAGCGGCAATAGCGGTAATCGCATTCTGCTACGGCGGCTTCCCTGGATTGTACCCTGTGCTGACAGCCGACTACTTCGGCATCAAAAACGTGGGCGCGAACTACGGCGCGGTGATGGTCGGCTTCGCCATATCGGCGCTATGCTTCCCCATAATAGCCGGGCTGATCGAAGGCGGAGCGGCGAAATTCATATTTTTGGGATCGCTCGCCGGAACCGGAGCAGCGCTGATGATGCTCCTGACAGCAGGTAAAAAACGCCTGCGAGATTGATTTTTATAATGCCGCAGAAATTTTCCGGACGCTGCTTATTTTGGCCGGCCTCGCTGTTGGCGACACGCGGGGGTAACAGCTACAGGCTGACCATCTTTGTCGCGATGGTATCCGTGAATGTTTTATCGTGCTCTACGAAAAGCATCGTTGGCCGATAGCGCAGCAGGAGGTCCTCGATTTGCATACGGGAGAGGACATCTATGAAATTCAGCGGCTCGTCCCAGATGTACAGATGTGCCTTTTGGCTGAGAGATTTAGCTACGAGGACTTTCTTTTTCTGCCCGCCGCTGAAATCGGAGATGTCTTTCTCGAATTGCGTCCGCGAGAAGTCGAGCTTTCGCAGTATCGCTTTGAAGAGGCTTTCGTCGATATCATTATCCTTCGCGAATGCCGTTAAGCTGCCGCGCAGGCGGGATGTGTCCTGAGATACGTGGGAGATTATCAGCGTTTTTCCTTTGTAGATATTGCCGGTGTGGGTTATCGCGCCGCCATCACCGCATATTAATTTGATGATACTCGATTTGCCGGAACCGTTTTTGCCAGCCAGCGCGATCCGGTCGCCGTGGTTGATTTCGAAAGATATATTGCTGAATATCTGCTTATCGCCGTAAGACGCGGATACGCGGTCAAACGTAACCAGCCGGCTGTTGTGGTATTCGAGCGGGTGGATTTTCAGGCTCTCCGCCTCTTCTATATTTTTCAGCAGTGATGACTTTTCGTCGATCAGGTCATTCTGGCGCATCTCTATTGATTTCGACCGCTTCATCATCTTCGCGGATTTGTGGCCCACAAACCCTCTGTCAACGCGCAGGCCGGAATTTCTCGTGTCGTACTTTGTCTTCTCCACGTCATCAGACCACTCCGATGTCCTCTTGGCCGCGGTTTTAAGGCGGTTGATATCCTTCTTCAGTTTCTCATTCTCGGAGAGTTCAAAGTTATCCTGCCGCTCTTTATTTTCGCGCCATGATGAGAAGTTGCCGCGTTGGATATCTATATCCGTTTTGTTGATTGACAGTATGTGGTTGACGCAGTTATCGAGGAACGCCCTGTCGTGGGATACGAGTATAAACCCTTTTTTTGTTTTCAGATACCCGCTGACGGCCTGACGCGCCGCCGCGTCGAGGNGGTTGGTCGGTTCGTCTATCAGCAAGTACCCGTTATCATTAAGAAACAGCGCCGCGAGGAGCAGTTTTGTCTGTTCGCCGTTTGACAATGTTTCAAATGGGCGGTTTAAAATTCCGGCATCCGCGTCAAGCAGCGATAATTCGCGCTCAAGCTCCCACTCCTCAAAATTTGCGTTGATACCACGCGCGATATCAACGGCTATTTTCGTCTTATCGGCCACATCGAACGGGAAATAGAGGAAATCCACGCTGCTCGATATCGCGCCGGAGTATTCGTAGGCCCCCATAAGCAGTTTAAGGAACGTAGTCTTGCCCCGCCCGTTGCGCCCGGTGAACCCAAGCCGCCAATCGGTGTCTATCTGGAATGACACGTCCTCAAAAACGTTATCGGGGCTGCTGTCGTAGCCGAATGTGAGGTTTGATATGTTTATCAGCGACATTTTTTGCTAAAATTCCGATTTTGGGTGACAACTTTTCATTCCGGACGTGTTTAATATAATATCCGCGCACACCAGATGCGCCAATTTTTAATTCTAACTTTGGAGGTTTTTGTGAAGAAGCGCGCTTTTGGGGTTTTGCTGCCAGTTCTCGTAACGGCCCTGTTATCAACGAACTGCTGTTACGATATGGTAACCGAGGAACGGTACGTTGCAGGCGAATTCAGCGCCGTCTCGCTTGACGGCGTGGGGGACGTGTTCATACATCCGGGGCGGGAGTACAGGGTGGTCGTAAGCGCCAACGATGATATTATAGACAGGATACAGACCACAGTCGTCGACAATACGCTCTACATCGGCCAGCGGCGGAACACGGGGNGGTCGAAGCGGATAGATATTGATGTATATATGCCGACAGTACGGAGCGTTATACTCAACGGCGTGGGGGACATCAGGATTTACACGGGGGACACGGAGAATCTGGACATACAGCTGTCGGGCGTTGGCGATATCCACGCAACGAATTTCAGGGCCAGCAATGTTAATGTAGTACATTCAGGCACGGGCGACATACGCATATGGGCAACGGACACCCTGAACGCGAGGCTGACGGGCGTTGGGGACATACGGTACCGGGGGAACCCGCGCGTTGTTACGAACAACAGCGGGGTGGGCAGGATAAGGCAGTTGTGATGTTTAAAAAAACGGGCGGCCGGGAACGGCCGCCCCTGCAGGCGGTTGTTTTTGTTATCATCAACACACCGCCAAATTCCTATTTCCTCATCGTCCTGACCGCGTTCAGCGTTGCCAATAATGATACGCCGATATCCGCGAAAACGGCTTCCCACATGCCGGATATCCCCGTCGCGCCCAGCGCGAGGAAAACGCCTTTGACGCCGAGCGCGAAGACAATGTTTTGCCAGACGATGCGGCGAGTGTCCCTGGCGATTTTTACGGCTGTGATTATCTTCGACGGCTCGTCGGTCATCAGTACGATATCCGCCGCCTCAATCGCCGCGTCGGAGCCGAGGCCGCCCATTGCTATGCCAATGTCGGCGCGGGCGAGCACCGGCGCATCGTTTATGCCGTCGCCAACAAAGGCAAGTTTTTTCTTCGGATGTTTACCGGCCTCAAGCCGCTCTATCATCTCTACCTTTTGATGCGGCAAGAGCTGCGCGTGGACTTCGTCGATCGATAAATCATTGGCGATGATTTCCGCCGTTTGGCGCTCGTCGCCCGTCAACATAACCGTTTTTTTGATTCCGATTTCTTTAAGGCCGATAATAGCGTCGCGGCTATCGGGTTTTATATCGTCTGATATGACGATACAGCCGGCGAAATTACCATCAACGGCGACATAGACTTTTGTGCCGTGGTGGGATGTTTCGGCGAACTCGATACTCTCCTGCCGCATAAGTTTTGCGTTTCCGGCGAGGATGCGCTTTTTGTTGACGGTGCAGACGCTTGTCCCGTGCCCGGCAATTTCCTTAAAATCGGCTATATCCCTCTCGTCAACCTTTTTGCCGTACGCTTTTTTGATGGACGCGGCTACAGGGTGATTGGAAAACGTCTCCGCAGCTGCCGCGTATTCTAACAGATTATCGTTAGTAAAGCTACCGGCGGGATAGATCCCCGTAACCTCAAAAACGCCTCTTGTCAACGTACCCGTCTTATCAAAAACGACCGTGTCAAGAGAGTTCAGCGCCTCTAAATAATTCCCGCCTTTGACGAGTATGCCGTTTTTGGACGCGCGGCCTATACCTCCAAAAAAACCTATTGGTATTGATATCACCAGCGCGCACGGGCACGATATCATCAAGAACACAAGCGCGCGGTAAATCCAGTCGCTCCAAGCCCCCGCAAAGAACAGCGGCGGTATCACAGCCAGAAGCGCGGCCAGTCCAACTACCACCGGCGTATAATAGCGCGAGAATGTCGTGATAAAATTTTCGGTCGGAGCCTTGTTTGAGCTCGCGTTCTCCGCCAGCGCGATGATCTTCGCGGCGGTCGATTCCCCGAATACCTTCGTGACCTCGATTATCAGCACGCCGTTTAAATTGACGCTGCCGGAGAAGACATTTTCGGATACACTAACGCTTTTCGGCACAGACTCCCCCGTCAATGCCCTCATGTCAAGCATGGATTCACCGTCCGCCACTACGCCGTCGAGCGGGATTTTTTCGCCGGGTTTGACGAGGATCATGTTGCCGATTTTTACGTCATCCGGGCTGACGCGAGAAATCTGCCCCCCTGCATAAACATTCGCGAAATCGGGGCGGATATCCATCAGCTCGGAGATGGACTTCCTTGACCTGCGCACGGCCATATCCTGAAACAGCTCGCCCACCGAGTAGAATAGCATGACGGACGCGGCCTCCGGGAACTCGCCGATGGCGAACGCGCCGCCGGTGGCGACGGCCATCAAAAAATTCTCATCGAAAACTTTTCCGCGGAAGAGATTTTTGAGCGCGGAATAGACGACCTCCCAGCCGAGGACCGCGTAGCTCGCGAAAAAGATGTAGGGGCTGATATCGCCCCTGATGACCCACGCGGCAACCAATAATGACGCGCCGACGGCCAGTTGGATGATCTGGCGCTTCCCGTCGCCGTCTTCGCGGGCGCCGCTGTTGCCGCACCCGCAACCTGAACCGTTTTGCCGGTTGGATTGACATTGTTCCGACATGGTTATTCTCCTTTCAGAGCTGCGGGCGGGCGAGGCCGGCCGCAGTTGCATTATTAATAATGTATATTATCTGCAACCCACATTTGTGATTGATTGCTCAATCATTCAACTATATGATAAAAAAATAATCCTATTTATCCAAAACAAACGCCCGTATGAGCGGCCGCACCCGGCCTCCCGCTACGCCGGATAACAGGGCATCATTCATTTATATGCTCAAACCCTTTCTCAAAAATATCCAACACGTGATCATCCGCCAGCGAATAATACACAATCTGCCCCTCTTTCCTGAACCTGACCAGATCAGACATCCGCAAAAACTTCAACTGGTGCGAAATGGCCGACTTGGTCATCCCCATCAGAAACGCCAGATCGCACACGCACATCTCCTCCCGCGACAGCGCCCACAGTATCCGCAGCCGCGTAGGGTCGGCAAACGCCTTGTAGAGCACGGCGAGCTTCCCAAAATCCCCATCCGCAGGCATGGCGGGCCGCACACGCTCCACCACCTCCCCGTGTATGACCTCGCAGTCGCACATTACTTTATCGCCGTTTTTCATACCGCCACCCCCCAGTATCGCCTTGAAACAAAAGGTTGAACAACCACTCAACTACAAAGATACTATATTTGGGAACGTATGTCAACAGTTTTTTAAAAAATATTTTCCGAAAATCCCACAAGGCTCTTGATTTTCAATTTAAAACATACTATAATACATTATAATATCCTATAACATATAATAAGGTACATATAAAAAATGAGACAGAAATCTCCTCTCCCGCTCCCCGTATCCTCCGCCCTGAGCAAGATAGGCGAGGACATCCGCGACGCCCGCCGCCGCCGCAGGATCACCATGGCCCTCCTCGCCGAGCGCGCGGGCATAAACGTCATCACCCTGTCCAAAATAGAAAAAGGCCACGCCGGCACCTCCATAGGCGCCTACGCCGCCACCCTGTTCGGCCTCGGAATGATAGAGCGCCTGCGCGACATCGCCGACGGCACCCACGACCTGACAGGGCAAATGCTGGCCAACGAACAACTGCCTAAGCGCGTGCGGTTACACAAGCGCAAGGATAGCCCACCAAATGGATAACAACAACGAAATCTTCGTATCAATCGCGCTCGGCGGAGAGAGCGTAACGGGCGGCACGCACTACACCGATAAATCGCTGTTCGGATCCATGGGCGACTCCGCCCGCGCCCGACCGCTGGGGGCGTTTGGGGTTTAAGAGATTGATGGGGCGGCCGGGGACGGCCGCCCGTAGTGCTTGTGTTGCGATATTACGCTGAATCAGTGGCACGAGGTAAAATTTTAAGATTACGCTATCTGAACCTCTTTGAGCCTTCGAAATATAAGCCAACCCCTGCTTGGCCGCTGAAACCGTTGCCTATAAGTGCTCTGGATGAGAATTCAAGGAAATGGTAGCGGTATTTGATGAAAGGGCCCATTATATAGAATTTATCAACATCACCTTCAATAAACCAACTTCCTCCTGAAATACCGTAAACTAATTTAGATTTTGATGAAAACGCGTACACATTGCCAAAATTTAACCCCAATCCACCCATGTCTGCATAAGTACTACTATTGCCAATACCAATCATAAATTCGCCTCCTAAAAACATCCCATCCCCCCAAACCCNCCCGCCTTGCAGATTACCGGCTAACCCAAAAACCGGCGTTGCCACCGGCAGATACGTCAGCGCAAAGTAACCATCGCTATCCTTTGGCTTCTGCCTCGGCCGCACCATCATATCAGTATCCGCCTTTGGCTTCTGCCTCGGCCGCACCATCATATCAGGGTCCGCCTGCGGCCCCGATTTCAATATAAAATCAACGATTTTCGCCGCAATAACCGTAGCATTAGCCACCGTTACCTGCCCGTTAATCGATATCTGCGCCAGCATCGCGTCCAACTTCACGTCAAGTATCCGTATGGATATCTGCCCGCCCACATTTATCACGAATACGTACCCAACGTCAGCCTGTTTCCCGGCGCTTATGAGCTGTGCATCGTTTGCCGCGCCGCTGACGAACGTATTGATGTTTTCCATGCTCTCGTATATACCGGTTTTCATCAGAGCCGAGTTAATGGCCTTGTTTAGTGCGTTGCCCACCGGGCTTGGTAAACCGGTAATATATACGGAGGCTTTAACCGGCCCTTTTACTGTGGTAGGGGCGTTATTGGGCGGCATCCCGGCGGCAGAGGCAGGTTCCTGTATTGCTGCGGGTGTTGGCGTCTGGTTTGATATTCCGAACATACTGTTCACAATATTGTTGGAGACAGTCGCAAAAGCCTGCTTATCGTTCAATAGGGCGGACACTTCCGCAGTCAATCCAACCTCGGCGGTTTTAACCTTAAGTACGCGCGCCAATATTTTTTGTGAGCCAAAGGCGGATGTTACATCCACGATGCATATATATTCGGCGGCAAGGTCTTTCTGTGCTGCTCCGAGTACCTGATTATCATCCATTGCCCACTCTTCTATCCAAAGCAGGCGCGCTTCCGTCGCAAACCGCCCGCTTTTATCAAATGCGTCAAGTATTCTCCATCCTAATTCACGTTTGCCGGCGTCATTAAGATCGCCCCTCACATACACAACTATTTCGGACAACGCGCCAAACTGCGCGAATGCCCCCGTGCAAAATAAAATTACCAGCAGTACGGCAGCCCTGTTCATACACCTGCTCCTTTATTTGAGTTAATAGGATAATTGCCAAAATAATAACAACGGTAACGAATGGTTATATGCGGGATACATCGAGGTTTTACGGTGGTACCGGAAATATAACTATATGTTTGTTTTTGTAAACAAAATAAGCCTTGTAACTCCTTATAAATCAATGACTTACATGGGGGGGGGGGGGG
>WQTH01000085.1 GCA_009786415.1 Chitinispirillia bacterium
TATCATTTTTCCCACACCCGTCTAGGCCTGGGTGCAGGGTGCCGTCCGGCGACATCACGGCTGTCGTGCAGTCGCCGGACGGCACCCTGTGCCCAGGCCGGGTATACAACAAATTTACATTTGCCTGATACCCCGGCAATAACTATAAATTAATATCCTCAATTCACTTACCGTAATAATTATGGAGATGTTTTTATCCTATTTTTACGGGAGGTGTATTATGGTACGGCGCGAACAGGAGTTCAGAAGTATGGTTCTTGAGTCCGGGTCGGTGATGCTGGTGGTTCTTGTGGCAACTGTGTTTGTAGGAATTGTTGTGACGGCTATGGTGAGGGGGACCGGGAGTCAGTCGGCGGCGAGTATCGGATACTCGTCGGTACATACGGTGCGGTCCACGCTTTCCAGCGGGGTAGTAGCCACAGAGAGCTACTTTGCCGATTATATCGGCCCGGAGGCCGCGCTTGAGATGCTGGACAAGGCGAGGGAGGCCGCAGCTGCCGGCAATAAGTATCAGCCCTATCTTTACGGCAGGGAAAACGGCAGGGCGGAGCTCGCCGGCAATCAGTTTCTCTCTTGCAAAATGGCCGACTTCGAGAGCAATAGCTTTATGTCGCGTTTTGACATAGGGGGGGCGCGCACCGCAGATGGGCGGGATTTGGGGCGGGCGTCGGCGTTTTACCGGATGGGGAACATCAAAATTGAGAGCGCCTCGGAATATTCCGGAAAGAACGCGCTCTACATGAAGGGCGGCTTGGTAAACGGCGACAACGGGATGGAGGTATTTGGGAGCGCGACATTCGAGGGGTTCGCAAAGTTTCAGAATTCGCCCGGCCTGTTTCACGGCGAGGCGTTCTTTAACGGCGATGCCGAGTTTATGCACGCCAAAAACAAGTTTTACGGCAAGGCCTACATAGGCGGCAGCGCGGNGTTTCAGAATATGAACGATGCCAACCACGTGTTGTTTGAGGATGACGTGGGGTTCAACTCCAACTTGTCAACAGGTAATAGCGGTACGCTGGTTTTTAAGGGCAATGTCCATGTTGGCGGAGACTTCAAGTCGCGCTATGGCGGCATTGAGTCTAACGTCAACCTGAAGGGCGTGTCTGCCGGCAAAAACTTTTACTTCAGCGATAAGATGACTGTTTACAACCCAGCCCCATTCGGCGAGGCCCCCAAGCCGCACCACTGCGTACCTAACCAGTGGGCTTGCGTCCTGCATTCGGGCGGGCACGTCGACCTCAGCAAGGTTACCGGATTCGCCCAGCGTATTGAGCAGAAGGGGATGTCAAGCGGCAGCATACTGTCGTCCCTTGGGATGGGGGCTGTGGAAACGCGCAGGGATCCTCAGCTGGATATAAGCAAGATAGACGAGTCTCTCATACAGTCGGCGTTCTCCGCGTCTACGAACTACAGCTCGTTTTCCGTAAAGAAGCTGCACGACTCGTACGACAAGGCGAAGGCCGACGGCAAGTTGTATAATGACCACCTCGTGCTCAGGGTCAAAAAGGGCGACAGCAACATAAACTTCAACGAGCCGCACGACGCGAAGTTTGACCGTAAGGTCATCTTCATAGTTGAGGATGGCGCGACACTCAATCCCGGCGGCCGGTTTTATCATGGTTCCGACAACTCCAGCACTATGATTTACGCCGGCCGCGGCAACGCGAAGCTTGAGCAGTTCGGGTCGGGCGGGCTCTTCCGGGGGCTTATTTACGTGGATTCGCTGAACACCGCAGGCAACTCGTTCAACTGGAAAGCCGGCAGCAGCGTCTCCGGGGCGGTCCACGTATTCTCGGATAATGACTTCCGGTGGAACACGGGGAGCAACAATCCCCTGAAGATAACCTACAACGAGGCCGCCCTTAAGGATTTCGGCACGCTCGTAAAGGGCGGCGCGGGCGGCGGCAAGGAGTCGGTGGCGTTTGTCGATGAGACGGACAGGCGGGTGCGCCTTGAGGCGGCCGGTTTCTATTATTATTGAATATGGAAAAAACGGATAAATATTGTTCCGGGCGCGGGTATCATCCGCCCTTACAACAGGCATGATGCTGCACAGGGGCGGGCCATACGTCCGCCCCCTTTCTTTTATCCCCAATTATCCCAAAGATTTTTTTGCTTTTTCACGCATACTGATTATATTTTTATAGCATCGGCACAACATAAAACCTGAAAAGAGTACAATATTATGAGCATTCGCTGGCAGAGGAACATAATGGTAGACGGCGAGAACTGCACTGTTGAGATCCAGATAGGTGACAGGCGCATCGGCGACAAGTGTTACACCCGCATAAACCAGGAGGTTGAGATCTGGTTTGAGAACTATTACGAGAGCCGCGGCGACATCATCGCTCAGGGGGTGGATATCCTCCGTAGCAGGCTTTCCGGCAGGACCATAACATATCCCAACGGGCAGCCATATGACTGGCAATAAGTACGTGGCGGTGCACGGACATTTTTACCAGCCCCCCCGCGAAAACCCGTGGCTCGACATAATAGAGGAGCAGAAGTCGGCGGCGCCGTACCACGACTGGAACGAGCGCATCTACGACGAATGCTACCGGCCCAACGCATACTCGCGGCTTTTAGACGCCAACGGGATGATTATGGGCATCCACAATAACTATTTGGATATGAGCTACAACATCGGCCCCACGCTTTTTACGTGGCTTGAGCAGCACCATCCCGTTACCGCGCAGAAGATAATTGAGGCGGACAGGGAGAGCGCGGCGCGGTTTGACGGCCACGGGAACGCGGTGGCGCAGGTGTTCAACCACGTAATCATGCCGCTCGCGTCTAAGCGCGACAAACTGACGCAGATACGGTGGGCGAAAGCCTTTTTCCGCAAGAGGTTCGGGCGCAATCCGGCGGGGATGTGGTTAGGCGAGGCGGCTATTAACATGGAGACGGTGGTTTGCCTTATAGAGGAGAAGGTTGGCTACGTCATCTTGTCGCCCAATCAGGCCGAGTCGTTCAGGCGCATTGGGGATAATAATTGGAACCATCAAAACCAGCAGCACATAGACNCTCGCCGGCCCTACAGGATATTCCCCAAAACCGCGTCGGGCGAGCCGCTTGAGGGGCATCTTGACGTATTTTTCTTTGACGAGGGATTATCCAAGGATGTAAGCTTTAACGATGTGCTGCAGTCATCGCAGGGGTTGGGGGACCGGATCAACAAGTGTTACGACGAGCATAGCGCTGCGAACCAGCTCGTTACCATCGCCACCGACGGCGAGACGTTCGGGCACCACAAGCCCTACGGGGATATGTGCCTCGCGCACTTTTACACGCACATCGCCCCCAAAATGGGGATCAGGCCGGTCAACTTCTCGTACTACCTCTCGATAAATCCCCCCGAATACGAGGTGTCGCTCGGCGACGCGTTCGGCGAGGGGCGGTCGTGGAGCTGCGCGCACGGCGTAGGGCGGTGGTCGCGCGACTGCGGCTGCAGCACGGGCGGCCAGCCCGGATGGCACCAGCGGTGGCGGGGTCCGCTCAGGGATGCGCTGCGCAATTTGCAGGAGCAGGTAGATTTCCACTTCGAAGCGCGGCTTGCCACGCTGTTTGCCGACCCCTGGGCGCTGCGTGATCAATATATTGAGATAATGTGGGAGCCGTCTATAGCCAGGACCGCCGAGTTTCTGCGGGAGCATTCGTCGGGCAAATACTCATTTACCGAGGAGATGACGGCGGAGGTGCGGCGGCTGCTCGAGGCGCAGAAGTTCATGCAGTTCGCGTTTACCTCCTGCGCGTGGTTCTTCTGCGAGATAAGCGGGATAGAGACGGTGCAGAATATGGCGTACGCCTGCCGGGCGCTGCAACTGGGCCTGCCGGAAGACAGCAAACCGCCGGTATTGCAGGCTTTTCTGGCGGATTTGGAGAAAGCGCCGAGCAACGTTAATCAGATTGGCAACGGCAGGCGGCTTTTCGAGGCGCAGATACTGCCGTACTACTACCACGAGCGGCTTTTGGCCTTCACCGGCGCCGCCCAGCAGATACTGGCGGTCAGGCGCCACTCGTCCTACGAGAAGACCGTCTACAACCTGGAGTTGAAGTCGGTAATGTCTTACCGCATAGACCGTATGCACTACGACTCCGTGGCGGTGAAGATGGAGAGCGGCCTTACCGGGGAGAGCAGCGCGTGGTCGGTGCTAATATGCCACGGCCCCGAAACCGAGCTCATGGGCTGGGTCGTGCCGGCGAAGGCCCTCTCCGCCGGCAGCGGCAGGCCCGACGACTGGATATCCCACCCCGACTCGCAGAAGTTCACCCTGTCGAACCTCTTTTACAGCTCCCGGCAAGACCTCTCCGGCTTCTTTCTCGACCGCATGGCGAAGGATACCGACAGCCGGTTCCACGGGTGGATGGAGCAGAACGAGCAGAACCTGAACGTACTCACGCGCTTAGACTACCCGCTGCCGGCGTATTGCAGCTCGCCGGTGGGGTACATACTGCAAAACCGCTGGGACGCGCAGATACAGAAGCTCGAACGTGCGGGTACCGAAGAGCTCGTGATGACGGAACTCGTAGCGATAGACAGCCTGATACAGCAGTACAAATCGCTTATTGATAAGAAAAAAGAGGCTTTGATGATGCAAAACCTCATAATAAGGGGACTTGAGACGCTGCAGCACAGGCCCTCTATAAAGATGTGCGAGCGGCTTAAATACCTGCTGGACATAGTCGATAAGTTCTCCGTGCCCGTGTCTAAAAGCAAGCTGGAAGACTTCTTTTTCCCGGTGTACGACGGGGCTATTAAGGAGTACTGCGGCAGGTACAGGGAGGGCTCGTGCGGCGAGGAGGAAAAGGAACTTTTGAAGGTTCTAACCGATTTTTCAAGGAGGATGAACTTTAATCCAGACCAGTATAGTATGTGATACTACTGGTTGTACTACTATGGCAAATAATGCCAATTAGTTGTGGTAAATGTTCTCTTTTTGTCAATTATTCCAAAAAGGTGTATAAAAAATTTCAAAAAAATGATGTAATTATTTGCATTGAAGCTGCCGATTATAGTATATTATAGTAAGATACTTATGGTCTCTATACAGAATGGGGATTGCAGCCATGTTCGAAAAGTACTTTTTGTTTTGGATTATTCAGGCGTTTATACTACTATTCGCCGTAGCAATAGGCCATAGCCTGCTCCTTTTCAGGCTCCGGCGCGAGGAGAACCGCCGCCGGGAACTGGAGTTGACGCTCCTTGAGAAGCGTACCGACGTGCTCCGGCAGGGCCGCAAGGTCGCGCAAGACCTCGAAGAGGCGCTCTACCGGGCCAAGGTGCAGCAGGAGATTGACGACATAATCAGGAAGGGCAAGGGGTAAGTATAGTATGACGACGGTAAGGATAGGGCGCTTGTCGGCGCTGCTGCTGGTTGTGGCGGTAGCCGGCGCGGCCAACGCCCAGAACGTGCGCTTCCGCGGGAGCGACGGGTGGGGGGCCGGGACGCGCTATGAGCAGGCTTTCGATAACTTCAACCTCCGGACCGTTGTGGCCACGGTGCTCAGGGTCGATACCGCGTCGCCGGCGCGGGATATGGGCGTAGGTGTACGGCTGATTGTGAGCATCGACGCTTCCAAGGAGGAAATTCCCGTTCATCTTGGGCCTATGTGGTTCGCGCTGAACCAGGATGTTAATTTTCCGAGGAATGAGAAGGTGGAAGTGCGGGGGTTCCGGGCGGCTTTTGAGGGGGCAACGTTTATTATGCCGGTGGAAATACGGAGCCGGAACAGGATTTTTCGGTTCAGGGACGATGACGGGAATCCTTTTTGGAGCATTCACCGTCCCCGGTAGGCATATCCATCTGCCAAAACTTCATTCTACATGTATCCCGCCGTCGTTGCGCTGGTTGGAGATGGGGTATTTCATCACGATACTGTTCCTGTTCTTATTATATGCCTCCCTTTTTTTGTCCGGCAGTTCATCAATACCGCATTTTATGAATCCTAACTGATGGAACCAGTCTGCGGTCAGGGTTGTAAGTACGAATACCGTGTTCAGCCTGATTTTTGTGGCTTTTTCTATCAGATATTCGATTATTTTTTTGCCTACGCCGCGGCTGGCGTAGGTCGGGTTTACTACTATGGCGGCTATTTCGCCCTGTTGGCCGGGGTAGGTGTGCAGGGCCCCGCAGGCATGGATTGTGCCGTCTACCGCGTATACGGCGTAGTCGTCCAACTTTTCGGTCAGGTCTTCTGCGGTCCTTGGCACTAAGGCGCCTTCGTCTACCATGGGCTGCATGAGGGAGAGCACGCCGGGGATGTCGGCCGTAGTCATGGGGCGGAAGTCTTCCAGCTGGTTTGAGTAGATCATTGTGCCGAAGCCGCTGTTGGAGAAGACCTCCTGCAGGATCATGCCCTCGGTCGCGCCGTCTATTATGTGTACGCGGCGCACGCCCTGCTTGCAGGCGCGGTAGGCGTAGGAGATCAGGGCCAGATTAGTGTCGTCGCTTTGGTCCTGCGGCGGGTTCAGGTCCAAAAACTGCCCGGCCTGCGCCATGGTCAGCTGCGATATCGTGCCGTCGCTTTCGGATACGTACACTTCGTCGGGGATTTTGAACCCTTCCGCCTTTATGCCGCCGCTCTCCGTCACGAAGAAGAGCTTGGCCGCCTTCATCTGTACGCTTATCGTAAAGGCGAGGTCGCTGGACGACAGGTTGTACGGCTTCCCCTTGGCGCTCCAGCCTATATTTGGGAATATCGGGATGATCCCCTCGTCAAGCATCTTGTTCAGGATGCCGGTCTGCAGGTTCTCCACGACGCCGGAGTTCTGGAAGTCTACGCCGCCGCGGACGCCTATGCCCCTGGCCTTGACCCAGTTCCCGATTATCGCCCCGGCCTCGTTCTCGGCGAGCATCGTCATTATCCGGTTGGAGACGTCGAACGCCGCCATCTTGATGAACGGGATTGCCTCCGGATACGAGACCCGGATGCCGTTTACCGATGGGCACTCGACGTTGTAGGCGCTCAGTACCTCGTTTATACGCGTCCGCGCGCCGGGCACGAGGATGATCCGTATGCCCATCCGGCGCAGCAGCACAAGGTCTTTGATGAGCACCGGGAAGAGGTCGTGGCCTATGAGCACGCTGTCTATTTTTATGACAAACGTCTCGTTTTTGAAGCGGTTTATGTAACCGAAAGCCTGACGGATTATCTCCGCCTGCTCTTTAAGGCTGATTCTTTCCATACGCTAAAAATAAAATATGCCAATCACAGGGTTGAAATTTTTGTGAAAGAATTGTATCATCTAATATTATAGGGTGAAATGGCTCCCCCCGCTGTCCGGCGGGCAAAATTTATAATTGATGGGAATAATTGCAACATAAGGCGGTTGACGTGTCATCGAGCGATACGACATTAGAAGAGCTGAAACGGCGCTGCGAGGAGGAGCCGGACGAGCTCGGCAACGTGCTGGAACTGGTTCAGAAGTATTCGAGCCTGGGCTGGTACAACGAGGCGCTGGACCTGTGCAAGGCCATGATGCCGCGCCACTCGCGTGCGTACAGCTTCCTGCTCGAGTTCGCCAACGTGCTCTGCAAGCGTAGCGACTACCGGCAGGCGCGCATGATTTTCAAGCGCCTCACCGAGCTCAAGCCCGGCAGGGNGGAGGCGTGGAACAATCTGGGTATACTGGAGCTCACCACCGGCAACTTCGAGGACGCCAACGACGCGTTCAACAAAGTGCTGGAGCTTGAGCCCGACAACGCCGGGGCGCTGTGCAACACCGGCAACTACTTCGCCGAGCGGGGCGACGCGGCGCTGGCGGCTACCTACTTCGAGCGGGCAATAGCGGCGCGGAACGACTTTTCCGAGGCGTGGTACAACCTCGGAAACGCGTATATGTCCCTCAGCCAATTCTACGAGGCCAAGGGCGCGTTCGAAAAGGCGATAAAGTACGACCAGAAGTTCGGGTCGGCGTACAAAAACCTGGGTTTCGTCTGCGAGCAGTTGGCCGACGATGCCCGCGCGCTCGACTGCTACACTAAGGCGGCCGCGCTCAACAGGGCCGATGCCGGCATACAGGTGAACATGGCCGGGCTCTATATGCGTATGGAACAGCCCGACAAGGCGCTTGAGTGCGGAAAGCGCGCGGCGATACTGGCCCCGGCCGAATCGTCAAGCTGGAACGCGCTGCGCAAGGCGGCCATAAGCGTGGGCGACGGGCAGGCGTACTACCGCGCCGTAACCGCGCTCATAAACTCTATAGGCGACTCAGACCTCGCCGCCGCCATAGCCGACCTGCGCAATATGGGCTTCGGCTGCGAGGCGGAGGATCTGGTGCGCTACTCGGTAAAGATAAACCGGGCGGGAGCCTCCGTAGACGCGCTGCCGTTCGCCGAAAGCCAGGCCCCAAAGCTTGAGGGCGGGGAGAAAACGCAAATATTCAAAGTTATTAATAATAAAAAGGGGAAGTCCCATGACAAGTACTAACACAACGGGCAAGCCCGCCACGGCGGGTTTCGGCACAAACGTGGTGGACTCAAACCGCTTCTACTCCATGCTTTTGGACGCGCGGACCGCCACAGTTACCGAGAGCATGCACGATGTAGCCGAAAACCTCCTCAAGGGCGAGAAGGACAACGCAAAACTCGCGCTTGACCAACTCTGGGCGCTGAAGAAAACGCTCTCCGACGCCGGGGCCGACGACACGCTCGAACTGCTGATAACCTACTATCAGGAGAAGATCAACGCGCTCCGCCAGAAAGAGGAGACCATAAAAAAGGTTAGCAAGGACACGCGCAACCTTATAGAGGAGAAACGCAAGAAGGATGAGGAACTCACCCTCGTAAAGTCACACATAACCACCTGCACCCGCGACTTGAAGGACCTCAATGAGAGGCTCGGCAGCCTGAAAAAGCAGGAGGAGGAGCTGACCTTCGTAGAGCGCCACCTGAAGGCGGAGATAAGCAAAAACGAAACCCAGATAGTAAACGGCCTCTACGAGATAATACTGCGCCAGCCCGAACTTGAGGAGCACAAGGGGGCCCGCACCGAGGCGCTGGAGCTCGAACTTATGAAGCAGGCCGCCGAGGAGGAGGCCCGCCGCAACGCCGCCGCCGCGAACATCGCCGCGAGGATAGAGGCCACAAAGGCCGCAGCAATGAAGGCGGCCACGGCCCGCCCCGCAGCAAAGCCGGAACCGGCAAGGCCCGAACCGGTGAACTTCGACCCCATAAAGTTCGAAGCCGTGAAATTAGACGCCGCGCGCGCAGATACTATGGCGTTCGACGCTTCCGACTTCACAGGTACCTTAGATAAAGCCGATTTTGACGACCCGTTCCTGAATGTGCCGGACACACCAGACTCGGACGCCACAAAAGCGGAGAAAAAAGAGGACGTGCTCGACGCCATAACGCCCGATACCACCGTACGCGCCGAGAAAAAAGAGGCCCCGGCCGCCGTGGGGATAGACATCCTCAACAAGGACAACACCCTCCCGCCGCCGCAGAACGACCCGTTCATCCGCAAGGACGACATGCCGGTGCACGAACCGGTCGTATACCCCAAGTCGGTGGTAAGAATGGGCGGCAAAATAATCGGCGAGTACTACCACGACGGCAACGTGGTAACAAAAGACGAACGGCACTACATCTACAACAGCCGCTTTATGGCCGAACGCCTCACAGCCGGGCTGCGCAACATTAAGGCAAGGTTCAGCCAGGAAACACACGCCGAACTCATAAAGGTAACCGAAGACGCTGCAAGCAGGGTGCGCGAAAACATACGCTTCCACTTCGAGGTCTCCACAAACGAGATACTCAACGACAAAAACCTGAAAATGCTGAGCTCCGACCTGCGCCACAGGGCCTGGGACGACGCCGACGTGTTCGCTAACAGGCTCAACGCGAAGATTGATGCGCTGGGCCATAACTACGAGGCCATGCTGCAGGAACAGATGGAACGGTGCACGGAGAGAGATTGAGACTTGGGGGGATGAAACGCGCTATTATTATCTCCGCCGTTGCCGCCCTCGCGGTGATGGCGGGGGATTCGTCGTCTGTAAACGCAAACGCTTCCGTTAAAGTATCGCCTGATACTGTTGCCGGCAAAATTGTTGATACGTCCGCCGGTAAATCAGTCAATACACCCGGTAATACGTTTGCCGACACATCCGCCAACGCATCCGCCAATACGCCGGCCGACACATCCGCAAGTACCGGCGTTGATACATCCGCCGCCGCAGCCGTTGATACATCCGCAAATATACCGGCTGATACATCCGCACAAACACAAACAACTGTCAGGGATACAGCGGCTCCATTGTCCCCATACTCGTCGCTCTTCACAGAAACGGTAGAAACGCCGGCCCCCGTTATTTCAGATACCGACGGCAACGGCGATTTCCCGGTTAACCTGCCCATGATACTGTTTTTCGCGGCCTCGCTGGCAATCATCGCCGCAACGCTGGCATTCTTCCTGCGAAAGAAGGAATCGGGGCGCTTCATGACGACAACGCGCCTGTCGGTCCTTGACAGAATGGTCCAAAAAGGGTGCCGCTACATCGAACAGCAGTACGCCGACCCCGCTCTCTCGGTAGACAAGGTATGCGAACACCTGATAACCGGCGCGGCGTACCTCAACGTGCTCTTCGTCAAAGAACTCGGCATAACCGTAGAGGACTTCATAATTCAGGTGCGCGTAGCCAACCTTAAAAGCGCCATAGCCGAAAATCCGCCTGAAAACATAGAAAACACCTGCGCCCAATGCGGCTTCGCAAGCCGCGCCGAAGCCGAACTCCACTTCGCCCGCCTGACAAAGACAGGGATGGACGAATACATAAAATCCCTTGCGAAACCGCCGGCCCAATAATTATACTCTAACCGGCGTGGCGCCGTATATCCACGTCTTCAAGAAGGTACTCGGATACGCCGGCCAAACAATGCCACAAAAATTAAAAAATTACGTGTTGCACCATTAGAAAACCTGACTTTAGGATTTGTTGTTAAGGGGGATTTCCCCCCCTTTTTTCAAAAAGTCCCCCATTTCTCTGTACCATTTATTATACTATAACTA
>WQTH01000086.1 GCA_009786415.1 Chitinispirillia bacterium
AATGTTATGGCGAGGATGGTCAAGTCGTTGTTGATTGGGACGAAGAAAATGATGAACCCATTTTTACTACATTGTCAAACGCTGAAGTACAAGCTAATTGCGTCAAGTACGGTCGTCTTTATGATTGGGCGGCGGTGATGGGATTTGAATCAAGTTGTAATTCGAGTACGTGCGCAGGTCAGGTACAGAGTAAGCATCAAGGTATTTGTCCTAATGGTTGGTATATACCGAGTGATGCGGAGTGGGAGACTCTTGTGAAGTATGTTGATCCTGATGCGACAGAAGATTGGGAGAACACTGCTGGAACGAAATTGAAGTCTGCGTCAGGGTGGAGTGTTGGTGGAAACGGTACCGACGAGTACGGCTTTTCGGCCCTGCCCGGCGGCCTCCGTTGGAGTGGCAGTTTCTACGATGTCGGCAACGGCGGCGGCTGGTGGAGCGCCACGGAGGCCGATGCCACGCGCGCGAGTTACCGGGGCATGTACTACGGCCACGGCTACGTGGACTCGGCTTGGCACAACAAGACGATCATGTTCTCTTTGCGCTGTGTTCGGGACTTTGCGGCCCCGCAATAGCGCAGCAATTGCGAGCCGCCGGCCATAGCGTAGCAATGGCCGTGCTTTTGACTTTTGTTTTTATGTTTTGTGTGTTGTCGCTGTAAAGCGGTCACTAAATCTTGAACTTTTGGGCTACGGGAGGGTGGTGGAAATGGTGGTAGTCGGTGGTGGTGCGGTGGTATTACAAACTAAAAACAAATTAACTATTATTGGAGGGTGTAATGAATGGTGTAATGAATGGTGTAATGGAGGATGTCAAGCTTAGTATGTGTGCAGACTTTAATAATTTTGTGCGTAGCTTACGAGGACACAATCGTCATTTTATAACAGATTGCTCGACACTTGATAAAATACATGAATTGGTACAAGATTTTAGACGTTACGATTTGGTTGAGGAACAAAAGAGATTCTTCAGGGCTCGGTTTTGTAACTTAGATGATTGTGAGGGAATGGGTTTGCAAACGAGAGGTGTGAGATATGGTATACTAAATGGTAATCCTTCTCCATCTACGGAAGAAAATCCCTCGGATAGGCTGTTTGCAGGATTTGAGGCGGACAAGTGTGGTGCACCACCAGCGCATTTATGTAGTGAAAATAGAGCAAGTGGAAAAGGTATAAAAAGATTATATGTTGCAGAAAGTGCTCGCACCGCTATTGTGGAGATGAAACCATCGTTAGGAAATGTTGTAAGTGTCGCGGAAATGCAAGTATACGAATCTCCGTTTTTAGTATTAAATTTAACAAAATCTTTAGGAGATGAAGAAAACGATTATTTGTGTGAACTCATAAATAAACAATTTTCGCTTGCGTGCTCCGGCGACTCTGAAAGCTATAGTTTTACACAATGGTTTGCTGACCTTGCCGAACACTATGGACACAAATTAGGGCGAGGGCCAGATACTGTAATAGGTAGAGGCATCAAATATTCTAGCGCGATGCATAAATATGGTGAAAATTTGGTAATTTTTGGTAAGCACAAGGATAATAGGTCAAATCATCCATTAGGTTTTAGAGAATATGACTCTGAAGAATTTTTTGGTATTAAAGCTATCCGTTCTGAGATTTATTATATACGTGATGTTAAATTTGATTTAGCACAAGTTAAAGTTGAGCGTGGTGATGTATTTGAATTAGAAGAACACTGAATGCGGTGTGATACAAATAAAAATCATCACTACCCGCAGCGTAGACAGTAGCAACATGCCCTTTGCCTATTAGGACGGTCATGGAATGGTCGTTCAACGCGGTGTTGTAATTGATGCAATCGTTCAGCTTTATTAGATTTTTTCAGGGCAGAATCCTGCAATACCAACTTAGGATTGCAGGAGCGTCCCATAATCAGCCCATCGCCTCGCCGCCCCGTGTCCCGGCGGTACTGGTGGTTGTGTGGTCATTGGGTCGTGTGGTACGTTGCAGGCAATAGGGTTTATATCGGCTTTTCGATAATTTTTCCAAGTTGCAGTATCAAATCTGCTAAATCTTCACTGATGATGTCCCATATCAGGAGTTGGTCTACGCCGTCGTAGTCATGGACGATGCGGTTTCGCAGGCCACGCAATTTGTGCCACGGGATGTTGCTGTGGGTGTCCATAAAGTTATCGTCCAGCAGGTTCGTTAATTCTCCGATTTGGATCATATTAAAGACGCAGGCTTCGGCGAGCATACTGTTTTTCAGAAAGTTGTCTTCGCGGCGTATCCGATAATTTTCTTGACGGTTTGGATGTTTTTATCATCCATAGATCGGCACTCCTTTTGAGCGTGCCTCATTGTAGACCTTGGAGTCTTTTTTCACGTATCTGACGTCGATGACGTCAACATTTTTTTCCAGCGCCTCGCGGATGTATTCGATGAGTCCGACGAAGTCGAGTCCTTTGAGGCCGCTGTCTACGAGGAGGTCGATGTCGCTTTTTCCTGTAGCGGAGCCATTTGCGTATGATCCGAACAGCAGGGCGCTTTTCACTCCGTTGGCGCCGAATACCGGCGCGAGCCGCGATTTGATTTCTTCGATTTTGTAGATATTGTTTTTCATGGTATGTACAGTAAAATAGTAAATTGTTTCGAGAGAGTCAACATTTTGTGTAAAAAATTTAATAGGCGGGGAAATACCCCCGTGTCCCGGCGGCAGTATGTGCAAATTTTGCACATACTGAATTTTCGGTCAATTCCCCAGCGGCGTATATATTTGGGAATTATATAGTTAATTATGCCGGGACTTGTTTTTTCAGCAGCCTCTCAAACTCATTCTCCGGCACCGGCGGGCTGAACAGGTAGCCCTGCATTTTCGCGCACCCGTTTTCTACAAGGTACTGCGCCTGCAACTCGGTCTCAACGCCCTCGGCTATAACCGCGAGTTTCAGCGAGTGGGCCATGGCGATAATGGCCTTTACGATCTCGGCGTCGCGCGGATTTTCGGGGATGTCCATCAAAAAAGAGCGGTCTATCTTCAGCGTATCAATAGGGAAGCGTTTCAGGTAGCTCAGCGACGAGTACCCGGTTCCGAAATCGTCAATGGCGATCCTCACTCCCAAATCCTTCAGCGCGGTCAGCATCTTCATGGTATCTTCTGGATTTTTCATGCTCATGGATTCGGTGATCTCTAATTCAAGCAAATCGGGCGGCATCCCCGAATTCTTCAGCGCGCTTTCTACAATAGACACTAAATTCTGCTGCTGGAACTGGTTCGCCGAGAGGTTGACCGATATCACTAACGGTACCCCCATCATCTGCCACTTTCGCGCCTGCAAGCATGACGACCGCAGCACCCATTCGCCTATAGAGAGTATCAGCCCGGTATCTTCGGCGATAGGTATGAACTGCGCCGGCGGTATCATACCCAGTTCCGGGTGTTTCCATCGCAGGAGCGCTTCCATTCCAGTAATCTTACTGGTTTTTATCTCAACCTGCGGCTGGAAAAATGTGCAGAGTTCGTACCGGCTCAGTGCGCTGCGCAGGTCGTTTTCCAGCGTAAGCCGTTCCAGCGCGCGCGCGTTCATGCTCGGCTTGTAGTGCTGGTAGTTGTTGAGCCCGGTTTCACGCGCGCGCAGCATTGCCGCCTCGGCGTTCTGGAGCATTTGCACCTTGCCGTCGCCGTCGGTGGGGAAGATGCTTATGCCTATGCATACTGATGTGTGTATGTCGTGCCCGTTTACCGGCAGCGGCCCCGCGCAGGAGGTCAGTATGCGCTTGGCGACCTTTGCCGCGTCCTCCATGTGGGCTATCTCCTCAAGGATTATGGCGAACTCGTCGTCGCCGGACCTGAAGACCACGTCTACGTCTCGTACGCAGGTTTGGAGGCGCTCGGCTATGGTTTGGAGCAGCTTGTCGCCTATTTCGTAGCCGAAGGTGTCGTTTATCAGCCTGAAACGGTCTATGTCTAAGAGCAGGAGCGCCATGAGTTCATTGTTTCGCCGCGCGTGGTTTATCATGAATTCGAGCCGGTCCTGCAGCAACAGGCGGTTGGGGAGTTTGGTCAGCGAGTCGTAGTAGTGTTTGCTCAACGATTGCGACATTTGCGTTGCGGCGTCCATGAGGGTGCCCACGTAGTGGGTGGTTTCGTCGTGTTTGTTTTTGTAGGAGCTTATGGAGAGCCACTCCCGGCAGATTTCGCCGTTGCCGCGCGTGTTCAGTATCTCGCCGCGCCAGTTGCCCTTGCGCTTGAGCGTACGCAGCAGGGTGTGGTAGAAGTCGTCGTCGGGTCCCTCCGGCTTGAGGATGGCGGGGATTTTGCCGAGCGCGCCGGGGAGGGTTATGCCGGTCATGGTGGTGAAGCTGGAGTTCGCCGTTATCAGCCTGCCTTTGGGGTCGGTAATGAAGATGGCCTCGGAGGCGTTGGTGAAAAATACGTCGAAAAACGCGCTTTCCGGGGAGCTTGGGTCTGTGCTGGAGCCGTTGCCGGCGTCACCGGTGTGCGTTTTTTCGGTATTATTATCCATAATATGCGGTGCCGTCCGTCTGTTACGGGTAGTTATGGTCGAAGATATTCCTACATTATAATATTACATCATTACGATGAAAAATACAATAGTTAATTAAAAATAGTAAAATCAGGGGCGAAATGAGCACATACCCTTTTGCCATTTATTATATTTCTCATATGGATAAATTGATGGTTAACATTGAAAGGGACGGTTATGCGTTGTCAGATTTGCGGTGCCCAGGTTGATGAAGGGGCGGTGGATTGTCAGGAGTGCGGGGCTAAAATTTTGCCGCGTAACGTCAGCAGCCTTAAGAACCTGCCGGAGGAGGGCCGGTGGTACTATATCCTTAATAAGGTTATGGAGTTCCCCGGCGTCAGGGTCGACCGGGAGAAGTTTTTGCGTGACAAATTCACCTCGCACTACGATGCGGGTACGGTTAGCGCCATCGTGGAGATGGGTACCGGGCGGGCTGCGGTGCCGCCCATACTGCTTGACGACATAGCCTTTGAGGTGATTAAGACACACAAGATCATAGCCACCGGCGCGTCTGCGGCGGCGGGGCTGCCCGGTGGGTTTGGACTGCTGGCTACCGTGCCGGCGGATATGGCCCAGTACTACTTCCACGCGCTGCAGGTCGCCCAAAAGCTGGCCTATCTGTACGGGTATCCAGACCTTGAGAAGACCGGGCGGGATGATTTTCTTCTAAGCATGACGCTTTTCATAGGTGTTATGAATGATATCGGGATCGCCGTAAAGGGGGTGCGGGAGTTCTCGCGGGCGCTCGCGGAGGGGGGGACCGACCATATCGCCAAAATTGCCATGATGCGGGGGACCATATACCCAGTGGTCAAGCAGGTCGCCAGAATTATGGGCGTGAGCGTTACCAAAAACCTGTTCGCGAAGAGTTTGAGCAAGATCATACCGGGCATAGGCGCGCTCGCGTCGGGCGGCATAACGCTCATAATGTTCTCCTACGAAGCTGAACGTCTGCGTGAGGGGCTGCGGGAAGACTTTCTGGAGCAGTTCAGGTCGGATGATTAAAATTACCGGCTGCCCGCGCCCATGATATATATTATATGACTGTATACAAAGTATGGGCGGCCGTCTCACGGNTGCCCGCAGCGCTTGTATTAAAACAACTGTTAAGGAGACTATCGCAAAATGTCCGAAATCCACCAATACCGCACCCACAACTGCGGCGAGCTGCGCAAGGCCAACGTCGGCGAGTTTGTACGCCTGAGCGGCTGGATTCATAACCGCCGCGACCACGGCGGCGTGCTCTTCATCGACCTGCGCGACCACTATGGCCTCACGCAGGTAGTCGTATACCCCAACCGCGCGTTTCAGGAGAAGGTGGCGCGCCTCAGCAAGGAGACGGTCGTCAAGTTCGACGGGATACTGGCATACCGCAGCGACGAAAACATCAACACCAAGCTCCCCACCGGCGAGGTGGAGCTCGCAGCCGACTCTTTTGATGTGTTGAGCGCGGCTGAACAGGTGCCGTTCCCGGTCTTCCCGGAGGATGCTGCCCCGGAGGATTTGAGGTTAGAGTACAGGTTTATCGACCTGCGCCGCAGCAAGATACACGCGAACATCCTTTTTCGGTCAAAAATAATAGCCTTCATGAGGCGGGCGATGACGGACATGGGGTTTAACGAGTACCAGACCCCTATCCTCACCAGTTCCTCCCCGGAGGGCGCGCGCGATTTTCTGGTACCGTCGCGCATACACCCCGGAAAATTTTATGCTTTGCCGCAGGCCCCGCAGCAGTTTAAGCAGCTGTTGATGGTTGCCGGATTCGACAGGTATTTCCAGATAGCCCCGTGTTTCAGGGACGAAGACGCCCGCGCCGACAGGTCCCCCGGAGAGTTCTACCAGTTGGATATAGAGATGTCTTTTGTCACGCAGGAAGACGTATTTGCCGTAGTCGAAAAGTTGTTCGACGGGCTTTTCGGCGAGTTTACCGATTGGAAGTGCGACAAGGCCCCGTTCCGCCGTATTCCTTATAAAGAATCGATGCTCAGGTACGGTTGCGACAAGCCCGACCTCCGCATCCCCATAGAGATTCAGGATGTATCGCCCATATTCGCCGGCAGCGGTTTCAAAGTTTTCGCCGATACGGTCAAAAACGGGGGAGTGGTACGCGCCATCCCCGCCCGGAACATTGCGGGCCGCCCGCGCTCGTTCTACGACAAAATGGTTGAGTTCGCGCAGTCAATCGGGTCGCAGGGGCTTGCGTATCTCGTTTGGAATGAGAACGAAATCAAGGGGCCAATCGCTAAATTTTTGGATGCGGACAGCATGGCGAAGTTGACGGACGCGACAGGCGCGAAGGTCGGCGACGCGGTGTTTTTCGTATGTAACGATGAGGGCAGGGCGAACAAGATCGCCGGAGAGATCCGCGTAAAATTAGGCAAGGACCTTGAATTGATAGAGGAGAACGCCTACCGGTTCTGCTGGATCACCGACTTCCCCATGTTCGAGTATAATGAGGAGTTGAAGAAGGTAGACTTTTCGCACAACCCGTTCTCCATGCCGCAGGGAGGTATGGAGGCGCTTGAGCAGAAGGACCCGCTCGACATCAACGCGTATCAGTACGACATCGTCTGCAACGGCATAGAGTTGTCAAGCGGTGCTATACGCAACCACCGCCCCGACATCATGTACAAGGCTTTTGACATTGCCGGGTACGGCAAGGACGAAGTCGATTCAAAGTTCGGCGCGATGATAAACGCCCTAAGCTACGGCGCCCCGCCCCACGGCGGCATAGCCCCCGGAGTAGACCGCATCATAATGCTGCTGGCAAATGAGCCGAACATCAGGGAAGTGATAGCGTTCCCCATGAACCAGAAAGCGCAGGATTTGATGATGAAAGCGCCGGCGGAGGTTACGGAGAAGCAGCTGCGGGAACTGAATATCAGGACAGTGGTATTGAATCAGCAGCCCTGATTTGTATTGATAATATTATTGTATGGGCGGTCGTTTTGGGCCGCCCTTATAATATCAATCCGTATAACGTCAATCAATATAAATTATCTGATAAGCTTGAAAACCCGCGTTTTATCAAACTGCCTTTTCCCGTTATCGTCAACCACAAACCCCCAAAGCGTCATCATCGCCTTGCCTTCAATGTTGTTTATGGCTATGGGGCCGAAGTACCTTGAGTCTTTCGCGCCGGTCCAGTTTTGGCCTATCAGGAAGACGTACCGTTTTTTCACCTTGAAACCCGTTATCTCTTTATCGCCCCTGAAGAACGAGAACGTCAGCTGCGCTTTTTTGCCTTTCGCGGCGGATGTTTGCGTGAGGTACTCCTGCAGCCTGTCCCAGAAGAACCAGTCTGTGCGCATATGTTCGGGGATGTCGTCTATGGGGCCGTTGTAGAGGGCGAAGTCGGTTATTTCGTAGTTGTCGTTCAGAACGCCGTCTTCTATGACGCCGGGGTTCATTCCGGCGTTGCCCCTGTCTTGCCGCAGCATGGAGTAGGCGAATATCCGGTCGCGCATGGAGAGTTCGCCGAATGTGAGCGAGTCGCCCGGTTTTGGGAGGCGCAGCTGTTGCATGAAGTCTGCCGGAGAGTATCCGGCGGGGATTACGGTGTATATGTCGCTATCTTTGTGGAACCGTTCGAGCGGCAGGCCGTTGCGGTAGAATTGCCCCTCGCTTATGCTTATTGTGTCGCCCGGCCCCGCCGCGATGCGCAGCAGGGTGCGCGCGCTTTTGTCGGGTAGGCCCGTAACCACCGGTTTTTCGGGGACGTTGAAGAACCTTTTCATTATGGGCGTTATGTACGGCGTTTTGAATATGAGTATTCTGTCGCCGGACAGGATTGCAGGCTCCATCTGCGTGCCGTCTATCCGCACCGAGTCAAAAACGAAGAGCTTTATCAGCAATCCGGCGGCAAGCACGATAAAAAAGCTCCACGCGCCCATTTTGAATATGGGGCGCACATCGGCCCTGCCGCGCACCTTTTCCCAAAAGAGCTTCCACTTGTTCACGCGGCTACTCCCTGCTGAGCACCGCGAGGAACGCTTCCTGCGGGATCTCTACGTTGCCTATCTGCTTCATGCGCTTTTTGCCCTCTTTCTGTTTTTCCAACAGTTTGCGCTTGCGTGTTATGTCGCCGCCGTAGCACTTCGCGGTAACGTCCTTGCGGTACGCCTTTACGGTCGTCCGCGCGATTACCTTGTTGCCTATGGCGGCCTGTATCGCGACCTCGTACTGCTGGCGCGGTATCAGGTCTTTGAGCTTGGACGTGATCATCTGCCCGTAGGAGTACGAGTTGTCTTTATGGATGATGGTAGAGAACGCGTCCACCGGCTGGCCGTTTATCAGTATGTCGAGCTTTATCAGGTTGTCGCGCTCGTACCCCTTGAACTCGTAGTCCATGGAGGCGTAGCCGCGCGAGCAGCTTTTCAGGCGGTCGAAGAAATCTATTATCAGCTCCGCGAGGGGGAGTTGATAGTTAAGGCATACGCGCGTTTCTTCGAGATATTCCATGTTGATGAGCTGCCCGCGCTTCTCGTCGCACAGTTTCATAATCGTCCCCACGAAATCTTTGGGGGTGATTAGCTGCACGCGCGATATCGGCTCGCAGATGTATTCGGTGTCCTGTGCGGACGGCAGCGCCGCAGGGCTGTCTATGTAGTGGACCTCGCCGCCCTTCATGTGGATTTCGTACTCCACGTTCGGGACGGTGGTGATGATGTTGACGTTGAACTCGCGCAGCAGCCGCTCCTGCACGATCTCCATGTGCAGCAGCCCGAGGAATCCCGCCCTGAACCCGAACCCCAGCGCCGTGGATGTTTCAGGTTCGTAGGATATGGATGAGTCGTTAAGCCGCAGTTTTTCAAGCGCGCTCCGCAAATCCTCATAATCAGCCTTGTCGACCGGGTAGATCCCGCTGAATACCATGGGCTTGACCTGCTTGTAGCCGGGTATCGCCTCTGTCGCGCCGTTTAGCCTTGTGGTGATGGTGTCGCCGATATTGATATCGGAGATAGTCTTGATGTTCGCGATGACATACCCGACCTGCCCCGCGCGCAGCTCCTTGCAGGGGTTGCGGCCCATGAGGAAGTACCCCACCTCATCGACATCGTACTCCCGTCCCGACTGAAAAAATTTTATGGACTGCCCCTTTGTCAACACCCCCTCAAAGGTGCGTACATACGCGACAGCGCCGCGGAACGAGTCGAATTTCGAGTCGAATATGAGAGCTTTGAGGGAGGATTCGTCTTTGCCGGCGGGCGGCGGGACGTCGGTTATCACCCGTTCGAGCAGTTCCGGCACGCCTGCGCCGGTTTTCGCGCTGCATGAGAGGACCATGTCCGGGTCGACGCCGAGCAGTTCGCTTATCTGCTTGCGTATCTCGTCGGGCCGGGCGGACGGCAGGTCGACCTTGTTCATTACCGGGATGATCGTCAGGTCGCCTTCGAGCGCGAGGTAGATGTTGGTCAGCGTCTGCGCCTCTATGCCCTGCGCCGCGTCGACCACGAGTATCGCGCCCTCGCAGGCGGCTAAGGAGCGCGAGACCTCGTATGAGAAGTCGACGTGTCCCGGCGTGTCAATCAGGTTGAACTGGTACGTATGCCCGTCTTTGGCCTTGTAATTCATACGCACGGGATGGGATTTAATCGTGATCCCGCGTTCGCGCTCAAGGTCCATGTCGTCGAGCACCTGGTCCTGCATCTTCTCCTTGTTTATCGCCCCCGTTATTTCGAGGAACCGGTCGGCCAGGGNGGATTTGCCGTGGTCGATGTGGGCGATAATGCAGAAATTCCGTATTAAATTTGAAGCTGTCACACAATATCCTTTAAAAAAAGCATCCACGCTTGTCAAATTTGCCGCAACTGCCGATTCATAAAATAATATATGGGCAGGGGAGATAGTATGCTTTTGTTATCAACAAAAAATCTTGAAAAATCTCCGTCCCCTGAGATATGGCGCAGAAAAATCCTTCGCGGCAGCGCTTCCGGACAGCCTTTTGGCGCGTATACCCGGATAGATTTAATTTGAGGCAATCCGCCTCATCGGCATTTTAAAATTTATTTGCTTTTTTTCATGAAATAATGTATATTATTACCCGTCGTTCATTGTTGCTACACCGAATATATGGGGAGTTGATAAGCTGTGAAACTCAAGTACAAGCTGCCGTTGATTCTTTTCGTTGCCTTTGCCGTCATTATTTCCGCTACGTTTTCCATATCCCTGCGCAACGAGGCCCGGCTTTACCGGGACTCTCAGTACGATATGGGGCAGGCCATGGCCATCGCCGGGTCGAAAAGCGTGAAGAGTTTCTTAGATATCAATATCAACTACCTCCTCGCTGTCGAAAAGGCCGTCATCGCCACGACGGGGCTGAACGAGAAAGAGAAAGAGCAGGTGCTGGGACAGAT
>WQTH01000087.1 GCA_009786415.1 Chitinispirillia bacterium
TGCTTTCTCATAGTTAAATGCCCCGTCCATAACACCGTACCGCCGCGTATATGCGGCTCGCAATTGCTGCGCTATTGCGGGGCCGCGGAGTCCTGCGAACAGCGCAGCGAGAACAAGCCGCTCTTGCTGTAGTTGTACCAACCCACGTCCTCGAAGTTGTAGTACATGTACCGGCGCCTCGCGTCCGTGGCATCGCCCTCCGTGGCGCTCCACCAGTAGCCGTAGTAGCCGGCATAGTAGAAATTGCCACCGGAATTGCCGGCGCCGCCCGGCAGGGCCGAAAATCCGTAATCGTCCGTTGCTGCTTTATAGCCCTTATCCGTAGACCACCCTGTCTTCGACTTCAATTTCGTTCCTGCCGTCTCTTCTCCGCCCACAAAATCCGTCAACGCCTCCCACTCCTCATCACTCGGCAAATGCCACCCCGCAGGACAAGCGTTCAACGCCGTCTTCCAATCATAAAGCCGCCCGTATTTCTGACAGTTACTTTCTTCATTATCGTAACAGACGGATTTATCGGTCTTATAATTGAGATTCTCCGCCATCCACGTCTGATTCCCAATCTTCACCGTACGGTACGTCTTCCCATCCCGCGCATCAGTAAAACTCCCNCCCTGCGCGTTAACCGCCGAAACCGACAACAGTACCACAGCCGCTATCGTACCTAAAACTACGCACGCCTTGCGGCCTGCACATCTGCCGTCAACTGATGTATTCATCCGGCAAGCTCTCTTGTTTAAATTGTTGATATGCGAAAATTGCAATGCGGTTCAATTACCATGTCCCGGTCTTTTCGGGCGGGGCATTTTTTTACGTTTTCCTGAACCGCGCCGCGAACATCCCGTCCATGTTATGATCGAACGGGGTGATCCGCAGACAATTTTTGTTGTCGGTAAACATCACCGGGATGGCGGCGGGCGGCGGGTCCTGTTTGAAATCGGGATGTTCCGCCAGAAACCTCTCCACCTGATACTCGTTCTCCTCCTCCTCAAGCGAACATGTGGAGTAGACGATGATTCCCCCCTTGTCAACGAATCCCGCCGCGCTGTCGAGCAGGCGGCTTTGCAGCCCCCGCATATCCTCCACGTCCTCAAGCTTTCTAACGACTCTCCCGTCGGGATGACGCTGCAAAACGCCGCTGCCGGTACACGGGGCGTCCAGCAATATTTTATCGAATCGGCAATTAAACGGCAGCTGGGTGCTGTCGCATATCAGCGGATGGACGTTCATCAGCCCCATGGCGTCAACAGCCTCCGAGGTCATGCGCATCTTCCNCCTTGCGCGGTCGCATGCCGTCACAGCCCCGGTATCTCCGACGATCTCCGCCGCCAGCGTGGCCTTGCCGCCGGGGGCGCTGCACAGATCGGCTACTCGCTCGCCGAGCTTTAAATCCATCATCGCCACTACCCAGCCGCTTGACGGGGCCTGTACGGAGCAGAGACCGTTTTGTAACAGACGCAGGCTTTCGGGATCGAGGGATACCTTCATCTTGTAGTACAGGTTGAGGTAGCCGCTTGCCGGTTCGCACAGAGTACGGACATCGTGATCGAATTGCTGCCGGGAAAAACCGTGCATCTTTCGACGCAGGTGTATTACCGGACGCTCGTTGTTGAACGCGAGCAGCTTTTTCGTTTTGGTCAGCCCGTACCGCGCGAGCCACCGCTCTACCATCCACTTGGGGTGAGAGAATTCGATGGAGAGCCGTGCGCTCAGATCTGCCTGCGGGTCGGGCAGCTCGACTGTGAACTTATTTTTGATGATGTTGCGCAGCACCGCGTTGACTAACCCCGCCGCGCCCGCCGCAGCCCTGTCTTTTTTTGCGAGTTCCACCGATTCGTTGACCGCCGCGTGGTCTGGCACGCGGTCCAAAAACAGTATCTGGTACGCGCCTGTCTGCAAAATGCGCCGCAGCGTGCCGGGTTCGACGGGGCGGCCGTTTGTTAAGAATTTGTCTATCACGTAATCAAGGTATATGCGGTTGCGCAGCACGCCGTAAACGAGCTCGAAGATAAAGCTGCGGTCGCGGTGCTCCATGCGCTTGCGCGCGAGAACCTTGTCGGCGATGCGCTCCGGGTCGCCGGGGCGGTCGTCGAAGTTTGCGAGTATCTTTAATGCCAGTTGACGTATGTTCATCATTTTATTCCAGCACCGATCCCTGGGCTATACTGTGTCCGAGAAGAAATGCTCGCACGTCCATTGACGGGCGCCCCTCCGGTTTTACCTTTGTTATCCGCAAAATACCGTGGCCGCATTGTACATCCATGTAATCGCCCCTTGCGGTTAATACCGTTCCGGGGAGTGTATTGACATCCGCCGTATCAACATTTACAGGACCGGCCCATTCTATGTTTACGCGCTTTCCGTTAATAAAACAATATGTTCCGGGGAAAGGCTTGAACGCGCGTATCTTATTAAATATTACCGTTGACGGCAGTTTCCAGTCGATATGCCCCTCCTGCCTTGAGAGTTTTGGGGCGCGCGTCGCCTCGGATTGATTTTGCATTGATGCCGACACATTACCGTTTGTCAATCCGTCAATCGCTTCCCGCAGAGCATCCGCGCCCATTGTACTCAGGCGTTCGTACAGTTCGGGGGTTGTTTCGTTGTTGTGGATTGATATTTTCTTCTGGAGGATGATCTCTCCGGTATCAACGCCCTCATCAATCCTGAAAACCGTANCCCCTGTCTCGCTCTCCCCCGCCTCTATCGCTCTGTGTATAGGCGCGGCGCCCCTGTACCGCGGCAAGAGCGACGCGTGGATGTTGACGGTGCCGTACCGGGGGATTGAGTAGACATCCCTCGGCAGTATCCGAAACGCAACGACGACGAACAGGTCCGCGCATAGTGATGTCAGTTGATTGATAAATTCGGGGTCAAGCAGGTTCTCCGGCGTCAATACCTTATCAATCCCGCGCGATTTGGCGAACTCGGTAACGGGAGAATCAAACAGTTTAAGCCCCCGGCCCTTAGGCTTTGCGGGCGTACTGACCACCGCCGCCGCCTCATGCCGCTCCAACAGCATTTCAAGCGCCGGCAGGCCGAACTCCGCGGATCCCATGAAGACGATTTTCATCTGCGCTTCTTTGCTGATTTATTAGACGACTTTTTGCGCCCGCCCTTAGACCTTCTCCGCGACGGCTTGCGCTTCTTCATTATGAACATGGCGATGATGCCAATCAGCAGCACGACGATAACGCCGACAGCCAATGCCGCGAGCTGGACGGCGTCGCCGACCACATGCCCCATCGCCTGCTCTACCACATCAACGGCAATATCTTTCCCCACATCCGCCCCCACGGTAAATGGTTCACCGCAACATCATTTTATTCCCATTCGATAGTAGCCGGCGGTTTCGGCGTTACGTCTAACAGCATGTCGCCGATTCCTTCCGTTGACTGCTTCGCCTTAACGATTATGTCCAGCGTCTCACGCTTAAGCTGCGCCACACGCGCGTCCATAGCGTCTTTCGAGTGTATCGGGCGCAGAACGAATGTCTCGCGGCCAGTCTTTTCGTTTACAATGGGCAGGATGATTACCGGCATCTGCCATATCGCATCGTACTCGCCGGTCTTTTTGAGCGCCTCGGTCGCGGCGGCGTCTATAGCGCGCAGGTTGTCGAGGCGGGCGCGGGNGATGTGGGCCTTTGTCAGCTTGTAGGCAAGCGGTTCCTGTGTGTCAAGCGCGTAAACAATCCTGTTTACGGACGGCACAGACGCCGTTATCTCCGCAACCAGCTTGTTGATAGCATCCCAATCAAATTTGCCCTTTATCAAAACAGGCCGCGTGTACGTGCGCCGGCCGCCCCTGTTGCCGGTGCAGCGAAGCGGCAAGACCGCCGATTCGTATCCGGCCTTTGCGGTAATATCATTCAATTTCGCCGCGTCGTCAGCGGGAATATTATCAATAGCGCTGCCATCACTGCATAAAACCCTTACGCCGAGGCCGGGGCCGGGGAACGGGTGGCGCCAGACAAGGTCGTGCGGCAATCCGAGCTTCTCCCCCACCGCCCTCACCTCATCCTTATATAACGGGGCGACGGGTTCGACAATCAACCCTTTTTCTACCAATTCCATGATAGCGTCTACACGGTTATGGTGCGTCTTAATCTTGTTGCCGCCGTCCTCGCCCTTTGCGGCGGTCTCTAATACGTCGGGATAAATCGTCCCCTGCGCCAAAATCCATTCATTGCTGTTGAGGCAAAGACGTTTTGACACCTTATCCTTGATATCAAGATACATATCGCCAATGATCTGGCGCTTCTTTTCTGGATCGTACACACCGTCGAGCGCGGCAAGAAAATCTTTTTCGGCATCCTCAATCTGCAAATTGTCAAACCCGTTGGCGTTCATATATTCGAGTATCGCCGCGGATTCGTTCAGGCGCATGAGGCCGGTGTTGACGTGTACGCCGAGAACCCTGTCCGGCCCCAGCGCCCTGTTAAGCAGGGCGAAGACCACCGTAGAATCAACGCCGCCGGATACGAGGTTAAAGACCTTGCGGCCCTCGCACTCTTTACGTATCTTCTCGCAGGCCTCGGTTATGAATACGCCGGGATTAAAGGAATCCCGGTCAAAATTGCGGGTTACGAATTTGTCCATAGATCATGCCTCCAGGGGTGCATCCCTTAAAGATGCAAAAAATATTATCGGTACAGGTATTACTGCCCCAGCTTCGCCAATTTTTCAAACAGGTCTTTCTCGTGCTTGCTCAGCTTTTCCGGCGTTTTCACGTGTACGCGCACCAGCAGGTCCCCGTATTTCCTGCTGTGCAGGACGGGCATCCCCTTCTCTTTCAGCTTGAAGATTTTTTCGGACTGCGTGCCGTTCGGTATTTTCAGGCTGACCGTATTTTCGAATGTTTCTATGATTTTCGAGCACCCCAGCGCGGCTTCCGAGAATGTTATGTCCATTTCGCAGACAAGGTCGGCGCCGTGGCGTACAAACAGGTCGTGCTGTTTTTCCTGCAGGATGACTATGAGGTCGCCGGATGTCCCGCCGCCCCGCCCCGCGTCGCCTTTTTGGGGCACGGTGATGTAGTTGCCCTCACACACGCCTGCGGGTATCTCTACGCTTACCGTGGATTCTACCTGATTGAGCCCGCTGCCGCCGCACGACGGGCACGGGTCGGTTACCGTCTGGCCGTCGCCTTTGCAGACCGGGCAGGCGCTCTCCTGCACCATCTGGCCGAAGAATGAATTTGTGATGTGGCGCACACGCCCGCTGCCGCCGCACTTACTGCACGTGTTGCGCTTGCCGCTTTTGGAACCGCTGCCGCCGCACACGCCGCAGTGGGCCAGATGCTTTACCTTTATAGTTTTCTTTACGCCGGAGAAAATTTCTTCAAGCGTCAGGCTGAGCTTGATCTGCAGGTCGTTGCCCCTGCGCGCGCCGCCTGCACCGCCCCGCCGCGAGCGGCCGCCGCCAAAGCCGAACATATTCTCGAATATGGATTCCGCCCCGCCGCCGCCAAAGTCGTTCATAAACGCGCGCAGCGCGTCGGATATATCGAAACCGCCAAACCCGCCGCTGAAACCGCCGTAACCGCCGCCGGCCGGAGACTCGAACGCGGCGTGGCCGAACTGGTCGTACTGGGCGCGCTTCTTAGGATCCTTCAGTATCTCGTAAGCCTCGGTGGCCTCGCGGAACTTCGACTCGGCCGTCTTGTCACCGGGGTTCTTGTCGGGGNGGTACTTTACGGCGAGCTTGTAGTAAGCCTTCTTGATCTCGTCGTCGGAAGCGCCCTTGGCAACGCCCAGAAGTTCGTAATAATCCGTTTTCGCCATTATTGACCGCCGTTTGATTGATCGGCAGACGGTTGACCGGCGCTTGGCTGGCCGGCAGCGGATTGATCGCCGCCCGACTCGCCGGCGCCGGCGTCAACTGCGGGCGCGCCGCTTGATACTATCACACGGGCGTGCTTGACAACCTTATCCTTGAGGCGGTAACCACGCTCAAAGACCTGAGCGATGTGATCCGCAGGTATCTCAGGGTGCGGTGAATTCATCAGCGCGTCGTGGACCATGGGGTCGAACACCTCGCCCGGCTCCGCGAAAACCGTAAGGCCATTGCGCCCTAAAACCTCCTCGAACTTCGCGAAAATCATCTTCATCCCGTCAAAAAACACTGCAAAATCCCCGCCGCCGGACTCGCCGGACTTGAGCGCGCGCTCAAAATTTTCGCGCACGTCAATTATCTCCAGCATCAGCTTCTCGTTGGCGCTCTGCACGAGGCGCTCGTACTCCCTGCCGGCGCGGCGCTTGTAGTTGTCGAACTCGGCCATAAGGCGCAGATACCGGTCTTTCGCTTCCTCGACCTCACGGGTGAGGGAGGAGGAAAACTCGGACGATTCGGATATCTCATTCAGAATCGCGTCGACATCGTCGGGCTGATCGTCTAAAATTTCATCCGGGAGCGGTTCGGGCTTATTGCCTGCGCTGCCCGTAAGTTCTTCCTCTAAAGCCATATTTATTGATATTCCCCGTAATAATTAATGATTTTTTGCATAGACCCCTTAACCCCGTTCAGACAAACAGGCGCGGGCTTGTCCCGCGCCTGTCAACGCATTTTCAAACTTACATCATCCCCATACCGCCCATTCCACCCATGCCGCCCATCCCACCCATATCGCCGCCGCCGTGGTGGCCGCCGCAGCCTTTCTCTTCGGGGATGTCGCAAATGGCGCACTCCGTCGTCAGCACAAGGCCGGCGATGGACGCGGCGTTTTCGAGCGCGGTGCGGGTTACCTTGGTCGGGTCGATCACGCCGGCCTTGACCAGATCCTCATAATTGCCGGTGTAGGCGTTGAAGCCGTAAGCGCCCTTGTTCGCCTTGACCTGATTGACGATAACCGAGGCCTCAAGCCCGGCGTTGGTAACGATCATGCGCAGCGGTTCCTCGCAGGAGCGGCGGATGATGTCGAGGCCGATCTTCTCGTCGCCCTCAAGCTCCAGCGTGTCAAGCGATGCCGACGCGCGGATGAGCGCCACGCCGCCGCCGGGGACAATGCCCTCCTCGACAGCCGCGCGGGTAGCGTGGAGCGCATCCTCAACGCGGGCCTTCTTCTCCTTCATCTCGCTCTCCGTAGCCGCGCCGATGTTTATCACCGCCACGCCGCCGGCCAGCTTCGCCAAACGCTCCTGCAGCTTCTCGCGGTCGTAGTCGGAGGTCGTATCATCAATCTGCTTGCGGATGCTGCCCACGCGCGCCTTGATGGCGGCAGGCTTGCCAGCGCCCTCAATAACCGTCGTGTTCTCCTTGTCAATCGTAATGCGCTTGGCCTTGCCCAGCATATCGACGGTTGTGTTCTCAAGCTTGTTGCCGGTCTCCTCGGAGATAACCGTGCCGCCGGTCAGAATGGCGATATCCTCAAGCATGGCCTTGCGCCTGTCGCCGAAGCCGGGGGCTTTCACGGCGGAGATCTTCAGGGTGCCGCGGAGCTTGTTGAGCACCAGCGTGGCCAGAGCCTCGCCCTCAACATCCTCGGCAATAATGAGCAGCGCGCGGCCCTGCTGGGCAACCTTCTCAAGCAGCGGGAGCATATCTTTCATGGAACCGATCTTCTTATCATATATAAGGATAAGGGGCTCCTCCAGCACACACTCCATAGTTTCGGGGTTAGTAACAAAGTAGGCCGAAGTGTACCCGCGGTCAAACTGCATACCCTCAACGAAGTCAAGGCAGGTATCTATCCCCTTGGCCTCTTCGACGGTGATAACGCCGTCCTTGCCGACCTTCACCATGGCGTCGGCAATCAGGTTGCCGATCTCGGAGTCGTTATTCGCGCTTATGGTGCCGACCTGCGCGATCTCGTCCTTCTTGGAGGCGGAGATGGACTTGGAGTCCTTCTTGAGCCTCTCGACGATGACTTTCACAGACTTGTCTATGCCGCGCTTGATGGCCATGGCGTCGGCGCCGGCGGTAACATTCTTCACGCCGAGGCGGGCGATGACCTGGGCAAGCACCGTGGCGGTCGTAGTGCCGTCGCCGGCAACATCGGAGGTCTTGGACGCGACCTCCTTGACCATCTGCGCGCCCATATTCTCAAACTTGTCGTCAAGCTCAATCTCCTTGGCGACAGTAACGCCGTCCTTGGTGACCAGCGGGGAGCCGAAGCTCTTATCAAGAACCACGTTTCTTCCGCGGGGGCCCAAGGTCACCCGGACGGCGTTTGCCAGCGCGTCAACACCCTTGAGGAGCTTCTCGCGGGCGGTTACGTCAAAAGTAAGCTGCTTTCCTGCCATTTTTCTATCTCCTTAATTTACATTGAGTTATGTATTAATTTATGTATTGATTGGTTTGGAGTGTGGAGTTTGGAGTTGACAACATCCCCCATATCCATTCTCCAAACGCCTTCAACTCCACACTCCAAACTCCAAACTTTCTAAACGATCGCCAGAACATCGCTTTCCCGCATAATCAGGTACTCGGCCCCGTCAACCGTAACCTCCGTCCCCGAATACTTGCCGTAGAGGATCTGGTCCTTGACCTTCACGGTCATCTCGACCTTGGCCCCGCTCTCGGCCACCTTGCCCGGCCCAATGGCCACAACCTCGCCCTTCTGGGGCTTCTCTTTGGCGTTGTCGGGGATAAACAGCCCCCCTGCGGTCTTCTCCTCGGCGTCCAACGGTTTCACTAAAAGACGGTCTGCTAACGGCTTAACTTTCATGCTAAAACTCCCTTCATTCTATTATTTATGGAATTTTTGGTGATTTTTCAAAAAACTAAGCAATATGGGAAATTAAATCCTGCACAAGAAAAAGTCAAGAATTTTGTAAAAAAACCAATTTTACCGCCTTAAAGAAAACACTCGGCGCCGCACGTTGCTAATATTTTTTTCAAAAAAAACGCATATTCCAGCCCGGCATATACTATATTTAATACTCTATTGTTACATTTTTCGCTTGCCGAGGCCTGAAATGATGAAATTTGATGACATTGTCGGGACCCTGCACGCCAGGGTAATCAGCAAATCCTCCACGTACGACACCATCGAGGCGGAGAGCGTAATCGTCTCCGACCTCATGAGCGACGTTTTGATGATGGAGAAGCCGGTTCCACTCCTGGTAACCTCCCTGTCGTCGGACCAGGCCATCCGTACCGCCTCAATGGTAGACGCTGCGGGGGTGGTCATAGCACAAAACAAGCCGTTGCCCGAAAAAATCGCCAATTTGGCAGAGGAGCTCGACATCACCCTGCTCCACTCGCCGCTGGCCAAGTTCGAATGCTGCGTGCTTTTGGGGAAACTGATGGAGAAGAGCGCCGGGTAGCCCGAAAAAGTTTTCGGGCCGGCCGGGAAACTTGCAGATTCCACGTCAACTATACTATATTATATATATGCCATCGACAAAAACCCAATCATTGGTCGAGCCCTCGCGCTCATCGCTTTTGACTCTTGAGATCATCTTCAAGCTCAAGGTGCGCGACGTTATGACCTGCGACATGATAACCGCCGCCAGAACCGACACCCTGCGGCAGGTTCAGAAAATAATGCAAACACGCCAAATCTCCGGCGTCCCCATCGCCGAAGACGGCCGCCTCTTCGGGCTAATAAGCATAGATAACATCCTGCGCGCGCTCGACTTCGGATACATCGAAGACACGGTGGAAAGCCATATGGTGCGCAACCTCATAGTCCTCGAAGACGATATGCCGCTCACCTTCGCCATATCGTGGTTCGAGCGCTACGGTTTCGGGCGCTTCCCCGTCCTCAACCGGGAGGAGAAACTCGTGGGCATCGTCACCGCTGGCGACATCATGTCCAAGGTGCTCTTCGAAATGAACAAGGAGGTCAACCGGATCGAAACCGAACAGCCGGCAAGCGCCGCCGCCAGCGCCCCGGTCCAAACCACCGGGAACACGGCGAGCGGGCGCTACTTCCGCGAGTTCAATATCAAAAAGTTCGACTTCGAAAACGGCGGCAGCGCGTCAAACGAGATCCGCCGCGTACTCAAAGAGCGCGGCCTAAGCCCCAAACTGATACGGCGGGTCGCCATAGCCAGCTACGAATTAGAGATAAATATGGTAGCCCACTCCGACGGCGGCAAGCTCTCGTGCTACATAGGCGACGACAAGGTCGAAATTATCGCCAAAGACACCGGCCCCGGCATCCCCAACGTAGAACAGGCCATGGAAGAGGGATTCTCGACCGCCACAGACTGGATAAGAAGCCTCGGTTTCGGCGCGGGCCTCGGCCTCCCCAACATAAAACGCGCCTCCGACAGCTTCGACATCCGCTCGCAAATGGGCCTCGGCACAATGGTAACATCAACCGTCTTTTTGGGCGAAGACCCGGTACAGCAAACCTGCACCGACCAGCTGGCGTTGGACCGGCGGTAGTTCTGAACGCGCCGCTTCCAGCGGACATCATTATCAATTTCGAACATCTTACCCTCTCCACAATATTTAAGGCGCATCCCAACCGGGACACGCCTTATCTTCCTGCAATCAAAACATCCAACCCATCACCACAACTCCCCTACCACCTGTACTCCGGCCTCGGGGTGTAACCCGTGTGGAGGAGTTCGTGGGACTTGTGGGACAGCGGCTTTTCGAGGAACTCGTCGTAGACCTTTTTGATCTGCGGGTTGTGGTGCGAGCAGCGCTTTTTGGACTGTTCGTCATCTTTGTAGATGCCGGCGGTCCGCGCGGCGCGCACGAGGTCGTCGGCGCCGTAGGGCTGACCGCCGCCGCCTATGCAGCCGCCGCGGCAGGCCATCACCTCTAT
>WQTH01000088.1 GCA_009786415.1 Chitinispirillia bacterium
CCCCCCCCCCCCCCTATATTAGTCTATTGATAATATATATATATTATATATTATATATAATACACCCATATAATCCCCATAAACACAACTATCATTCTAATTGCAAATCCCATTACTACCCACCCTCAAAACATCCGCCCCAAAGACATTTTTTCGCAAAATCTCTGACAATCTTACTGGCGCTTATCATATTTGCCCTGAATATCTCCGCATCAGCACAGTCACCCGACACATTTACCGACTCCCGCGACGGCCGGATCTACCGCACTGTAACTATAGGCGGCAAGATGTGGATGGCCGAAAATCTGGACTACCGCGCCGACAGCTCATGGTGTTACGCCAACGAGGACTCCAACTGCGTGAAGTATGGGAGGTTGTACAACTGGTCGGCGGCCATGTCTGCCTGTCCCGCCGGCTGGCGCTTGTCGTCCCGCGCCGACTGGGATGATTTGGAGCGGTCGGCGGGGGAGTGGTACGCGGGCCGGAACCTCAAATCGGGGAGGGGGTGGAACGGCTCGGACGATTACGGCTGGTCTGCGCTGCCCGGCGGTTACTGTTTCACCGCCCGCGTGTTCAAGAATATCGGAGAGTTTGGCTACTGGTGGAGCGCGGCGGAGCACAGCAAGGCCAAGTCATACAGCCGCATTATGAGGTCTGACTACCAGAATATGGTGGAATCGGCCATTTACAAGAATTATGCCCAATCCGTCCGCTGCGTCCGAAAGTAAATTTTTTTAAGATATTAGCTGTTTTCACATTCCCGATAATTATATTATGATACTGTTCTATCTTTGATGCGGGAATGTTCATGGAAAAGAAAATTGACGATATTGGCCGCCGAGGCTTCATAAAGGCGCTTGGCGCGGGTGCGGCGCTGGCCGCTATAGGCGGATCGTGCGGGCCGTCGGGCGGGCCGTCCGACGCAGGCAGGTTCGTGCCCGCCGGCGATATGGCCTACCGGACCGACAAGCTCGGCAACAAAATTTCGCTTCTGGGCTTCGGCATGATGCGCCTGCCGCGCGTGTCGCGGGCGCACAGGGAGTCGCTGGCCGACATCAACGACATTGACCAGGACGAGGTCAACCGGCAGGTTGAGTACGCCATAAAGCACGGCGTGAACCTCTTTGATACCTCGCCCGTGTACGTAAAGGGTTTTTCGGAGAAGGCGACCGGTATCGCGCTTAGCCGCTACCCGCGGGACTCATACTATTTATCGAGCAAGCTGTCTAACCAGCGCGCGCGCAGCCGTGAAGACTCGTTGCGGATTTACCACAAGCAGTTTGAAGACCTGCAGACAGACTACATAGACCACTACTTCATCCACTCCGTAGGCAGCCACGAGAACTGGAAAGAGCGGTATATCGACAACGGGATGCTCGATTTCCTGCTCAAGGAGCGCGAGGCGGGGCGGATACGGCAGCTGGGCTGGTCGTTCCACGGCGACGGCGCTTTTTACGAGTATCTGATGAACGAGTACGACTGGGACTTTGTGATGGTTCAGCTGAACTATTTTGACTGGGATCTCGCCGTGGGCCGCGCCAACATGAGCGCGCGGCGGCAGTACGAGATCGCGGTTGAGAGAAACGTTCCGGTGATGATAATGGAGCCCCTTCTGGGGGGCCGCCTGGCTGCGCCGCACTACAAGGTGCGGGAGCGTATGATGCAGGCCGACCCGGCCGCCACCGCAGCGTCTTGGGCGATGCGGTTTGCCGGTACCCTGCCGAATGTGTTTACAGTATTGAGCGGGATGACCTTCATGGAGCATTTGGAGGAGAACGTATGCACATACTCGCCGCTCAAGCCGCTTGACGACAGGGAAAAGGCGATGCTTGTTGATGTCGCGCGGATAATGCTTGAGAACCACAATATCGTCTGCACCGAATGCCAGTACTGTATGCCCTGCCCCTACGGTATTGATATACCGGCGATATTCACGCACTTCAGCCGCAGCCTGAATGAGGGCAATTTTCCTGACGACAGGCAGAGCGGCGATTACCGCAGGGCAAGGCGGGCGTTTCTGGTGGGTATGGACAGGAACGTGTCTCCGATACGCCAGGCCAACAGATGCATAGGCTGCAGAAAGTGCGTGCCGGAGTGCCCGCAGCGGATTGATATACCGCTGGAGTTGCAGCGGATTGACAAATTCGTTGAGACGCTGAAGGNGGAGGCGTAATCATGCTCAAAAAACTGCGCGTCATACTTGCGGTGTTTTTTATTGTTGCCGTAACATTTTTGTGCCTTGATTACACGGGGACGGTCCACGCGTTTCTCGGATGGTGCGCGAAAGTTCAGTTCGTTCCGGCGCGTTTATCCGTCAACGACGCGGTTGTTGCCGGGTTGATATTGATGACGCTGCTCTTAGGGCGTGTTTATTGTTCGGTGATTTGCCCATTGGGGATATATCAGGACATTGTTTCGCGTATTGCCGGGCTCAAGAAGAAAAAGCGTTTCGCTTACCGTCCGCCGCGCCGCGGGTTTGTTATTTTTCGGATATCTTTATTTGTGATCTTTCTTTTGGCCGCCGCGCTCCACTACCCTGTGGTGACCAATTTGCTTGAGCCGTACAGCGCGTACGGGCGTATGGTTTCGCAGATATTTGGCCCGCTGTACCAGTGGGGAAATAATATTTTAGCCCATTATGCCGAAAGTGTGGGCAGTTATGCCTTTTACAGCGTGGATGTATGGTTGAGGGGCGTTAGCGTGTTGATTATCGCCGTATCTACATTTATATTGGCAGGCGCGTTCGCGTGGAAGAGCGGGCGCGGGTATTGCAACGGCGTTTGCCCCGTTGGCGTGTTTTTGGGTTTGTTCGCGAGGTCTTCGGTGATGAGGTTGAGCGTTGACAAGGGGAAGTGTTCGGGCTGCGGTATTTGTGTTAATAACTGCAAGGCCGGGTGCATTGATCCGGGGGATATGGAGATAGACTATTTCCGCTGCGTATCGTGTTTTAACTGTAAGGACGCTTGTCCCAAAAAAGCGGTAAAGTATGCGGCGGACGGATGCTTTAAGAAATCGCTCGGCGCAAAGGTATCTGCGGGTGCTGAAGCGCCGCCGGCGGTGAAGGCATTATCCGGCGACAACCTTCTCGTCCGCCGCGGGCTCTTAGCCGGCGCCGCGCTGATGCTCTGGGGCCTTGTTACCCGCGCTTCCGCCGACCGCCAATTCGACGGCGGCCTTGCCGCGCTTGAGGATAAGAAGGCCCCGGTGCGGTCAAGGCCAATAGTTCCTCCCGGCGCCGACAGCGCGAAAAATTTCCGTGCCCGCTGCACGGGCTGCCAGCTCTGCGTAACGGCCTGCCCCAACCACGTTTTGCGCCCGTCAGGCAAGGCGTCGTCGTTCATGCAGCCGCATTTGTCTTTTGAGCGCGGGTACTGCCGCCCGGAGTGCGTAAAGTGTTCGCTCGTCTGCCCTACCGGCGCTATCCTCCCCATAACCGCCGCCGAAAAATCATCAAAGCAGGTCGGTATAGCTATATGGAAACCGGAGTTGTGCGTTGTAAACAGGGACAGCGTGATATGCGACCTGTGCTCGCGCAAGTGCCCGACTGGAGCGATAACGATGATTGCGCAATCGGCTGACGATACGTCGTCCCCGAGGATTCCGATGATAGACACCGCCCGCTGCATAGGCTGCGGCGCGTGTGAGCACCTGTGCCCGTCGCGGCCCTACAGCGCTATTTATGTTGACGGGGTGGATGTTCACCGGACGATATAGTCAGATTTTCGCGAGGATTTTTTCGGCCTCTTCCACCGTTTCTACGCATATTACGAACTTGTCGATAGATACCGTGTCCAGCGCGACTTTCACGTAACCCGTAGCGCCGGCCATCACTAACTTTCCGCCCAGTTCCTCGCATTGCAGGTGCAGGCGCACTATCATGCTCATCGCGCTTGAGTATATGTTGTTTACGGCGGAGATGTCGAGTATCACCTTGTTCTTCTTCTGCGCCTTGATTTTTTGCGTGACCTCGCTTAACACCTCCGTGCGCAGCAGGTTCAGCGTGCCGTTGCACACTATTAGCACCGCGCCGCGCTCGGTGTGGCGTACGGTTACGCCGTTGCGGCTCACCGCGAGCCGGTACGGGCACTCCGCGCACCGCGCCGCGTCTTCGGCGGTCCAGCCGGGGCTGCCGCTCTTGAGTATCCAGCAGGAGATGTTGCCCATATTGCCGGTGTTGTTGTGGAAGTTGCGGTAGACTATGCACGCATCCCGCTGTTCCTGCGAGCAATCTGTCATTTCGTAGCAGTTCATTTCAAAAGCCCCCTGTACAGCTCAATCTGTTTGGCGGTGATCCTGTCCCATGAGAAAAATTCGCGCACCTGCTCCCTGCAATTCTTCGCCAGCGTCTGCGACAAGTTACCATCATTATACAATGATTGCAGCGCGTTTGCAAGTTCTTGCGGAGATTTCTCTTTTACGAGCAGCCCGGTCCTGTTGTTGATGATGACGTCTGTGATGCCCCCGACGCCGCTTGCCACTATAGGCACGCCGTATTCCGCGGCCTCGATGAGCACGACGCCAAGCCCCTCGGTGTCGCCCCTTGAGTCGACTATCGCCGGGAGGACGAAGCATCCGGCGGATTTGTACTCCTCCTCAAGCTGCTCCGTAGAGAGCTTGCCTGTGAACGTAACCTGTTGAGGCGCCTCGTTTGCCGCCTGCTCCTTCAGCCGCTCGGTCAGGTTGCCGTGGCCGACTATGCGGACCTCAAATTTACCGGGATCAAGCATCGCCGCGGCCCTGATAAGGTATTCGATCCCCTTCCGCTCGATATGTCGGCCAACGAACAGCACGCGGAACCTGCCGTCCCCGGCGTTGGCGCCCATGGTTTCGCCGCCGGCACCGTCCCCGGCATTGGCATCCCCTGACCCCAGCGTCGTACCATAAGGCAGTATCACGACATCCTTATCATAGATCTCCCTGACTTTTCCGGCGGTAAAAGTGCTGTTCGCGATTATTAAGTCGGCGCGTTTTATGAAGGATTTGAGTATCGGGCGGATCCACTTTTTCTTCTTGGCCAGCAGCAGCTCGGCGCCGTGGAAGTTGAGGACGACCGGGATTTTGCGGAACAGCGCGGCGCAGTAGGCCATAAAAGCGTGCGGGAACGGCCAGTGCACGTGGAATATCCGCGGCTTTGTTTTTATTGATACCAAAAGCGTTTTTAACGATCCGAATATGACGTACGGGACGGCCAGAATCTGCAAAAAAGGGTTTTTGGCGATTTTGGACGGCCCCCCCTCGTCGTGGGTCAGCATCTCAAGGGCTGCCGGTGCGTATCTGTACCGGTGTACGGCTATGTCGTCTATAATATGGCTTTTGAGCCCTCTGTGCGCCGGCGCGACGACCGCCACGCTGCAGCCGCCCTCTCTCAATCTGCCCAGCGAGGCCCGCAGCCAGGGCACCTCGGAGTCTTCGCCGCGGCGGGGATAGACCGAGCTTAAGACCAGTACGGAGATGTTTTCGTCGTTTTGCGCCTCCACGGCGTACCCCCCAATCGCTATAGAATATACTTTTTCGCCGCCCGCGTTTGCGTTAAAAAATAAACTTTTGACACGCTGATTGCCCATTTATTATATTATTAGGATTATAGACATTCGGAGAGGTGCCCGAGCGGTTGAAGGGGCACGCCTGGAAAGCGTGTGTACGGATCCCGTACCCAGGGTTCAAATCCCTGCCTCTCCGCCATTTACTGGACCAGGCCCTGCGCAACCAGAGGCTGTGAACCCCGCCAGGCCCGGAAGGGAGCAACGGTAAGCGCGCACTCGGTGTGCCGCAGGTAAACTTGGTCCTTTTTTATGATTACACATGGCGCGGGCCGCCGTATGGGCTGCCCCTGCATATTTACAGATATTACGGATGGGTTTATGGCATACATAGTATTCGCGCGCAAATACCGGCCTCTTGGGTTCGACGACATGGTCGGCCAGGAGCACGTCGTAGACACCCTGCGCCGCGCCATCACGAACAACAGGGTCGCGCACGCCTACATCTTCACGGGCACGCGCGGTGTAGGCAAGACCNCCTCCGCCCGCATACTCGCCCGCGCCCTCAACTGCGAAAAGGGCCCCACCGCCGAACCGTGCGGGGTCTGCGAGGCCTGCAAGAACATCCTGAATGGCTCCAGTTTCGACGTTATGGAAATAGACGGGGCGTCCAACAACGGCGTAGACGATATACGCGAACTGCGCGACAACATCGGCTACTCCTCCATGACGGGGCGGTACCGCGTTATAGTGATAGACGAAGTGCATATGCTGACCAAAAACGCCTTCAACGCGCTGCTGAAAACGCTGGAGGAGCCTCCCAAAAACGTCATATTCATTTTGGCCACGACCGAGCCGCACAAGATCCCCGCGACTATCCACTCGCGGTGCCAGCGGTACGACTTCAGGCGCGTGAGCGCGGAGCGGCTTGTCGAGCACCTCGCCAAAATTTGCGGGAAAGAGGGCGTGAAGTTCGAAAAAAGCGCGCTCACCCTCGTCGCCCGCCAGGCCGAAGGCAGCGTGCGCGACTCGCTTAGCCTGCTGGATCAGGTATGCTCTTTCTGTCAGGACGGATTGTCGGAGAAAGAGGTAAGGGAGGTGCTGGGCCTCGTAGGCACCGACGTCTACCGCAAGCTGATGGCGGACATTAAGGCGAAGGATCAGGCCCCCGCGCTGGAGTCGGTACAAAAAGTTTTGTTCGACGGCTACGACCTGCACGAGTTCGTAATGGGCCTGCAGGAGCACCTGCGCAACCTGCTCTTCTCGCGGATACCGGGGGCGCTGGAGTCGCGCGGCTTGGACATAGAGGCCGGCGAGGCAAAAGCGTTTGCCGATGAAGCGAAAGGGTTCGCCGAGGCCGACCTGCTGCGTATGGCCGAGATTGTCAAAAAGGCCGAGCAGGAGCTCAAGTGGAGCGCGTACCCGCGGTTTCTGGCCGAGGTGATGGTGCTCAAACTGCTGCATCTCGACACGTCGGTAAGCATAGAGCAGCTGCTGAAGTTCGCCGCAGGAGCGGCGCCGCCCGATATTGAGGACGTAAAAAAAAAACTGAGCTGACGCCGCCGCAGGCGCGCAAGCCGGAACCAGCGCCGTACCCCACACCCGTACCGGGTCCGATGCCTGAACTGCGTACCGGCAGCGTCAACGGCAATATATCGGATGATGACAGGACGGGCAGTACCGCGAAAGCGGCCGGCGGCGGAAAGGACGTTCATAGAACGGATGTTCCCAAAGGNGCGGTATTGCAGGCTTTGCTGGAGATGTTCGACGGCGAGATACTGAACTCAAAATAATATAACAAGGGGATTATTATGAAAAACATGAGCAAGATGCTAAAGCAGGCGCAGAAGATGCAGCAGCAGGTAATGAAGGCCCAGGAGGAGCTTCAGCGCAAAGAGTACGAGGGCGTGGCCGGCGGTGGCATGGTCAAGGTTGTAGTAAACGGCAAGAACGAGCTGGTCTCCATCAAAATCAACAAAGAGGTGGTAGACCCCGAAGACGTGGAGATGCTCGAAGACCTGATAGTAGCCGCCCACACAAGCGCGATGGAACAGGTCAAGGGCGATTCGGAATCGGTCTTCGGCTCCCTGCAAAGCGGCCTCGGCCTGCCGGGGATGTAATGTTAGACAGCCTCGAAGAATTGGTGTCCGCGCTGACCAAGCTGCCCACAATAGGCCGCAAGAGCGCGTGGCGCCTCGCGCTGCATCTTATGGAACGTCCTGAGGCGGAAAGCAAATATCTGGCCGATACCGTATTGGCGGTAAGGCGGAAGGTAAGGCGCTGTACCGTTTGCCACAACTACAGCGAGGACGAGGTATGCGCGGTGTGCGCGTCTCAGGCGCGCGACAGGTCGCTTATATGCATTGTCGAGAAACCGACCGATGTCTTTACAATAGAGAACGCCGGCAGATACAGGGGCCTGTACCATGTTCTTGGCGGGCTGTTGTCGCCGCTGAACGGGATAACCGCCGATAAATTGCAGATAGCGTCGCTAAAAGAGCGCCTCCGTAGCGGCGACGACGATATCAGGGAAGTGATAATAGGCCTCGGCGGCAGCGGAGACGCGGAGACGACCGCGATTTATTTAGCGAGGACTCTGCGTGACGAGGGCGTAAAGGTGACAAGGTTCGCGCGCGGCCTGCCCNCCGGCCTTGAGCTGGAGCACGTGGACCAATTAACGCTTACGCAGGCGTTGACCGAACGTATTGATGTAATGTACAGGGACTAATGCTGCTAATGTTATGAGGATGTGCCCATAAGGGTACGAACCTCGGCAGAAAACGCTGTATAAATTTTTTCCGGCACCCCGGAAGGGGTGCAGCCTTGGTGCAGATGGATACAATAATTCACTGGGTAAGAAAAATCGGCGCTTCATGCTTCTTCATAGGCTATTTCCCGTTTGCCTCCGGTACGGTAGGGTCATTCGCAACGATAGTGGCGCTGTGGATCATGAAAGACCATTTCTCGTTTATGACAGGCCCCGAAAACGCCCTGCAATACTGGTGGGCGATAGTTACGCTCACGGCGATAAGCTTTTTCCTGTGCGACAGGGGCAGAGAGACGTTTGGTTCGGATGATCCCAAACAAACGGTTTTTGATGAGGTAGTAGGGCAGTTCATTACCTTTTTCATGATACCGCTGAATATCCGCACGCTTGTGCTGGGGTTCGTACTCTTCCGCTTCTACGACATAGTAAAACCGTTCCCCGTGTACAAATTGGAGGAGCTTGAAGGCGGCATTGGAGTAACGATGGACGACGTAGCCGCGGGTATACTGGCCAACGTTACGCTGATGGCTATAATATGGGCGTATCAATGGGTCATGGCGTATCTTGTTATCGGCGGGTGATTTTGGAAATCATCATATATTTGTAATAGTGGGATGTTGATAATATGGAATCAATAATGATACGCCTCGGCGAGATTCTCAAAAGCCGGGGGCTGACGCTTGCGGTGGCCGAATCATGCACGGGCGGGCTTCTTGGCGGAGCTATAACGTCGGTTGCGGGATCGTCATCATACTTTCGCGGCGGGGNCATTGCGTATGATAATGATATAAAGCGCGGCATCCTCGGCGTTCCGGCGGAAGATTTGGAAACGTATGGCGCTGTCAGTGATCCTGTAGTAAAAGCGATGGCGGGCGGCGCCGCTGAACTTTTTGGCGCCGGCTGCGCGGTAAGCGTCTCCGGGATAGCCGGCCCCGGCGGCGGGAGCGATGAGAAACCTGTCGGGCTTGTGTTTATAGGGGTATTTTATAATGGCCGGGCGCAAAGCCGCTCGTTTGCCTTTAAAGGCAATCGTGAAGATGTGCGTTCGCAAAGCGTAGACGCCGCGCTTGAATTTTTGGCGGATGTCATCAAATAAGAGAAAACGCAGTATAGCTGATATCATAAACACTTATCAAGGAGGTACCGAATGAAAAGACACACAATCCTGACCGCCGCGCTCCTCTGCGCGGCATTCTCGCTGGCCGGCGCGCATGATTTAAAGCCCATCCAGCTCAAAAAGCCCGACATGGCGCGCAAGGGCACGCTTATGGACGCGCTCTCGAAGAGGCAGTCTGTACGCGAGTACGGCAGCAAGATGATCACCGATCAGGAGCTTTCCGACCTGCTCTGGGCCGCCAACGGCATCAACCGCCCCGCCGAGGGCAAGCGCACCGCGCCGTCGGCAATGAACGTGCAGGATATAGACATATACGTGTTGACCGCGCAGGGCGTATACCTCTATGACGCGAAGAAAAACACGCTTGACCCGGTAACCTCCGGCGACCACCGCGCGCAAATAGGCGCACAGCCGTTCGTAGCAACCGCGCCTGTCAACCTGATGCTCGTGTCGGACCTCTCCCGCTTTACCCGCGGCGACGACGCTGGCAAAGCGAACATGGCCGCGATGGACGCCGGCATCGTATCACAAAACATCTCCCTGTTCTGCGCCTCAGCCGGCCTCGCCACAGTAGTAAGAGCGATGATCGATGTCGACAAAATGACGCCCATCCTTAAACTCAAGCCGGCGCAGAAGATATTGCTGAATATGCCGGTGGGGTATCCGAAATAAAAAAGAGAGGTTTTTGGGGATGGCCGGGCGTTGCACGCAACGCCCCTACAACGTCATTATCGCAATAAATTATCATTTGTGTGAGTGTTGAGATTGGAGTGTTGAGAGTGGAGTTAACGTCAAAACCCCCGAATCCGTTGATTTTGACTTTAACTCCACTTTCCACTCTCTACACTGCTAAAATGGGAGTTGGGCCAAAAAGGTCCTAAATTGGGTCCTAAACTGGGTCCTAAAATGGGTCCTAAATTGGGTCCTAAAATGGGTCCTAAATTGGGGGCAGAAAAAATATCCGATGCCAGTTGGTAAATCTGAAATATATGGCGCGAATTATTTTTTTGATTTTCTTGACATTCATACTGCAATAATGTAAATTTATAGCATGAACGGAATCGGAAGTCTGCATTTTGGGTTTTGCCCGGAATGTTTTTGTTGACGGGCGGAGTTGAATGTTTCTTGGCGAGAGGCTTGGAGAATTTATATGATGTTTTTAACTGTTTTGGCAATAACGCTTTTGATTACAAGCGCCGCCGCTGCGGCACTGTATGTGACGCTCCGCACACGCACGGCTTGCTTGACAACAGTGAATTTGCTTGACAAGAGGGAATTCCCCCCCCCCCCCCCCCCC
>WQTH01000089.1 GCA_009786415.1 Chitinispirillia bacterium
GGCCTTATTGATATTAATATTGTATATGGTAAACTCCAAGTCAAGCGAAAAAGGCGGATTTTCCGGGCCGTGCCATTCCGTGAACATGTCGGAGAGGCGCACTTTCTGCTCCGGGGGCAGATTTCGGGTGCCATTATAGAACACAAAAAAGTACGGGCGGGGGATTTTCAGGCTGCGCCCGTGGAGGCTTTTGGCGCTGTAGCGGGTCTTGTAGGTGTCGGCGGCGTAGATGAGAAGCCGCAGGGCGAGGTTTGGGCTGAGGGCCGACTGGTGCTCGGTGAACACTATCAGGCGGCCGTCGATCAGGTACGAGACGTCGTTCCGGCGGTCAATATAGATGGGGCTCGAAAGCGTAACCTCCTCCATCGGGGTATCCGGCCCGAAGTCGGTTTTCATTACGTAGCTGGCTACGCGGAGGAACTCCTCGCGTTTCCTGAAAATAGCGCGGAACATCCCGTCCTTGAACTCGCGGTTGGCGTCGGGGCCGGAGCCGGAACTGTCGCCGGAACCGTCGTCGGGGATGTTTGTTTCGTCAGACATAGCAAAATGTCCTTTCTTGAAAAAGTGTATATCTTATAAATTGACGTAAAGACGGGTTATATCCCGGCAATACAGTCAATACGGTAGAAATGGCCTTTTGGGCATTAATTATGGTAATACGGGAAATTTGTACTGCGAGGTCCGAATTTGTACCAAGAGAGCCCGCCGGGAGAACACCGGGGGGCGCCGTAGGGACGGAAGGCGGGTGGCCCTTCCGGTATTACCTAAAATAATATTTGGGCGCGGGGGGAAATGTAAATTTAATTCGCTCCCGGAACCGACTGCATATTTTCAGGCACGGCATCATCCCCGCCATCCGCCACGGCATCATCAACCCCTATTGTATCGATCTCCGCGCCAACTCCGCCGGCTCCCCCCACCTCAGCCGTATCAACCGCTGTTCCACCCTCTTCGTGGGTACCGTCAACCTCGTGCAACCCGTGTTCCATAGAATCTATAAACTCCGGGATCATTATTACCAGTACCGGCAGAGCCAGCAGCAGCGCGGCGCATATATATATGGATAGAGGCCACTTAGGCGAGCCTGCCCTTTTGCGCGGCCTGGCTCCTCCGCGCCCTGCGGCGTACCTCTGCTTCAGCCTCTCGGCCATGCGCGACGGCGGGTACTCGGCCAGAATCTCGGCGTCGCTCGCCCGCAGCGCCTCAATGCGCGCGCGCAGCTCGGCGTCGGTCTGCTCAAGCGCGGCGATCTCCGCCTGCTCCTCATCGGGGAGAGCGTTCAGCAGGTACCACTCCAATTTACTGTCGGGGACATAATTTTTGTTCATACGCCCTCCAGTTCCTTTAACGTATCCCTCAGCGCCTGCAGCCGCTTGCGCACACCGTTTACCGACATGTTCACCATCTTCGCGGTCTCCTCAAGCGTAAATCCGTCCACAAGGTGCAGCACCGCTATTGTCCGACTCGATTCCGGGTGCAGNCCGAAGAGCTTTTGCAGCACACCGCGGCTCATGTGGCGATTTTCGTCGTTGCCCGCGCAGGCGATGCGCTCTAAAAGCGAATCCCCGCCCGGCGCCTTGAAGCGGGTGGAGTAGCGCTGCATCTCCTTGAGGCACTGGTTCGTGGCCATGCGCCAGAGCAGGCTTACCGGGTGATCCGCGTGGAGCAGGTCCTGCTTCTCGTGCACGATGATAAATACCTCCTGAGCGGCGTCAACGGCGCGGTCGGTGTCGCCCAGCATACTCCGGCAACGCCTCAGCACCATCGGCCAGTACTTCCTGAAAAGCTCGGCGGCATCCACAGTAGTATGGCCGGCGCCACCCTTAGCAGGTCCGGTATTTTCGACATTTTCCGCTTCCATATTCATTAAATACTTTATGTACTATAAAAACACTACTTGAAAATGAATTTTTCCGAAAAAAACGGGAATTATAATCATTCCACATAAAAACAGCACCTGCACCGCCCGGCGACTGCACTACAGCAGTGATGCCGGCGAACGGTATAGGCACTGTTAAGCGTATAATTCCCAATTTTAAGGCGGGGCGGCGCGGCCGGGGCCTCCTCCGCCGCCTGTACTCAATTCTTCAAAAGGTACGGCTGCCCGGTAGCCTCCATGACATCTTGCCACAGCGAGCTCTCCGGGTTTATGCAGTTGCGCTTCGATATCGCAAGCTCCGTAGGGATGTGCACGAACGCGTCGTTGACATAACTCACTAGCATTTTCGTCTTCCCCGCCATCGCCGCGTGGACCGCCCTTGTACCGAGACGGGCGCAGTAGATCGAATCTATCGGGTTGGCTTTGGTCGCGCGGATGGTGTAACTCGGATCAATGTAACGCAGGGTCACGCACATATTCTTGGCGGCGAAGTAGCTGTTTATCCTGTCCTTCAGAAAAATGCCTATGTCGCCAAGTTTCTTGTTGCCCGATGCGTCGTACACCGTCGGCAGGGCCTTAAGGTGCTCCTGCCCGGCGCCCTCGGCCAGCGCTATCATCGCGTGGCCGCGCACCTTCAGCCGGCGCTCAAGGTTGGCCAGCAGGCCGTTCTCCCCATCGAGGTCAAATGGAAGCTCCGGCACCAGCACGTAATTGACGTACCTCGAACCCAGCGCGGTGTACGCCGTTATAAAGCCCGCATCCCTGCCCATCAGCTTAACGAGCCCTATGCCGTTCACCGCGGCGACCGCCTCCACGTGCGCGCTGGTTACCACCTTAACCGCCTCGGAGACCGCTGTCTCGAAACCGAACGATTTTTCGATGAAACTCAGGTCGTTGTCTATGGTTTTTGGAATCCCCACCACCGCGATGTTAAGCCCGCGCCGCTCCACCTCCTCGGCTATGCGCAAAGTCCCCCGCTGCGTCCCGTCGCCGCCTACGGTGAAGAGCATGTTCACACCCTCGCTCTCTATACGGTCGACGATTTCAACCGTACGCTCGCCAAGCCCCCGCGACGACCCCAGCATCGTGCCGCCCCCGCGGTGGATGTCGGCAACTATGTCGGGCTTGAGCGGTATGAACGGGAGAGAGAACTCCGGCAGAAAGCCCCTGTAGCCGTACTGCACGCCGGAGACTCTACGCACGCCGTACTGGTGCCAGAGGCCCATCAATACCGCCCTTATAACGTCGTTGAGCCCGGGGCAGAGGCCGCCGCAGGTTACCACCGCAGCGTGGACCTTGTCGGGGTCGAAAAATATAAACTCCCGCGGCCCGGCGCGCTCAATCAGGTGCCTGCCGTCGCACATGCACTGCTCGCCGGGGCGCGCGTGGATGTCGAATATGATCCGATCGTCGTCGGAGATGTATTTCGTCATATTGTCACCGGAATAGCCCACCGGCGACGCAATCTTGCAAGGCCCCAGTTCCGGAATCGTAAAGTCATGTTTGTATCTGTTCATTGTAGTCTACTCCGACACCGCTTCATGCGCGGCGCGCGCGGCTCCTTCCTTGGTGAATGATATACCTATAATAGGCATCCTGTCCCTAACCTCCTTAAGCTCAAGCTCGCCCCACTGCCCCTTGACCTGCTTGTACTCGGAGAGCTGGAACCGCTTGAGCTCAAGGATCGTGTTCTCCGGCTGCATCTGCATCACAAACTCGCCCTTGCGGCCGTCTTTCATAGCCACCTTGGTGCCGTAGTCGTAAATGTAGTCTATCTCCTCAATCTTTATCTCCGAAACCTGCCCGTCTATGCGTATGCGCATCCCCATAAGCGCCGAAACCCTGCCCTTAGAGCCGGTGCCGTTGCCTTCTATGTAACCGGCCGAGAAAAACTGGAAGTTCATGCCGGCATCTACGGTAATCTCGCCCTCGCCGGGAAACGAGCGCCTCAGCTTGACATTGTAGTCGCCAAGAAATATACGCCAGTAGAGCATTTCGCCAACCTTGCGGTCGCCGTCGACATACCACGCCTTACGCTCAATCATACCGCGGGCGCCCTGAGCAAACACCGTGCCGGCAGAAATAGCCAGCAACACGGCAAACATCACCGTTACGCGTAATACACGGTTCATAAAATCCTCCTGTATTGATTATTATTATTAATTTTATACAATCATACCCATTTTGTTACAAACGATAAGGCATTATATCTATATAATATAATTCCGGGGTGGGGGGAATGCAATTTTTTTTATTTACGGGCTTCAGCTCTTATGCTTCATAGGCACCTCCCGCCAAAACCCGGTTTTTACGTCTTTTACCAGCTTTATGTGCGGTGTCTCCCCCCCGTCGAAGACCGTCAGCTCCTTGTCGGTGATTATGGTCTTGCCGCGCAGGGTCACACCAAGGTTGCGGATGCTGCGGTACTGGGTTATCAAAAAGTCCTTGATCCGCTCAAAATCCTCCCGCGTCTCGTTGAACGTGAAAAACAGGGTGTCGATCCCGTGGGGCTTGAGCTCCTCGTAAATTTTTACCGGCAGCGCCTTGAGCTGGCGGTAGCTCTCGTTCGTGCCCCGGGTGATTATGGAGTGACGGTCGGTAAACAGCACGTAGCTGAACGCGGCCTCGGGAAACAGCTCCCGCAGCGGCATAAACAGGTTGCCGACCAGGTCGCCGCAGTTTACGTTGACCCTCTCAAGCTTGCTCTCAAGCACGAGGATGTACCGCCGCCCACCGTACCGGTAGTCGAAAAAACCGTCTAACTCCTTAATATTCTCGTACCCGAACTTGCCGTGCGCCCCCTCCCCCGTCCGCCCGGTCTGCTTGAGGATTATGAGGTTCGGGTAGCGCTGAATCTTGAGCAGATACTCCCCGGAGTGGGCCACGATGTAGTCGTCGCTGTACTTGGGGTCGAAGCGCCGGTCGAATATCCCGCCCATCTTGCCCCGCTTGCCGTTTATACGGCGGTACTTGAGGAAATACTTGGTTATGCGCCGCGCTATCCGCTCAGCCNCCTCGCCGAGGATGTTCCCCGCCGCGGCGGTGTCCCACGGGTAGGGGGAGTATAGCAGGTCGGCAACGGTAACCACCGGGTAGCCCGACTCGTTTATGCGGTACTCCAAAAGCACCTTTTCGAGCGGCGGCAGACGGTCGTTTATCGCGTCGTTGAGGTTGTGCAGCTTGAACGCGCCGCTTATGCCGTGGTTCCGCTTAACGGAGTAGATAGCCTCCCCGCCCTCGCTCGGCGCCCACTGCACCGGCAAAAACTCCGCAAACGGGCTGGGCGGCGAACCATCCGCAACGCGCAGGCCAGCCGATGATAACTCGTTACCGGTCAATATGTTATGATGCGCCATAGTATATCCGCGTTACACATTGAAAGCAAACCGCACAGCCTGCCGTCCCCGCTCACCTGAGCATCACTGCGGCGGATATGAAGAGTATGTTCAGCGCCCTTTTCATCCCGTCCGCCCGGCTCTCCCTGACCTCGACCGGGTGCTCCGGCTTTATTTTTTCTATGATTTCACAGGCACGCCTGAATCCTGATTGAATAGTATCAACATCCAGCCGGCCATCGTAATATCCGCACAAATGCAAATTGCCGTAAACAGTGTCGTAGTAGTCAGCCATCTTTTTATCAAGCTGCGATAAATTCATTTTATAGAAATCTACCGATTTTCTGCCGTTTTTCTTAGGATTTTTCACGCCTTTCAATGTAAACCAGGCGTCAAGAGCAACCAAAACGCCGCTATACGCCGTGCCGCAGGCGGTACGCACGTATTTTTTGTCCGTATAGAACCCATCATCACGCTTTTTAGCCTTCTGCAGCATCTCCCTGGCGTTATCCATATAGCGAACCGCCTCGGCGTACTCCCTGCTTAAAAAGACGTTCTGCTCTTCCCGCACCATTTTACCCCTCCCTAAAGACAAAATATCACCGTTAATTAATATACGCAATAATTCTGCAAAAAGCAAACCTTTTTTTATTTTCCCGCCATTCCCAATTTGACAATCATTTTGGGAAAATTGATACACCTCACTATATCCGTTTTACACATTGGGCGCAAAATTCCACCCCTCCCCCAACCGCAAGGTGATAGACGAACATGACGAAATAGAGCGCCTGACGTCCGACCCCAACTTCGATGCGGATACGTACTGCGTCGATGACTCCACGTTCGTTTCTTGCGACAGCGAACCCGAACCCTGCGCCAGACCCAGCATTTGGGACTTCTCCTGGGCCGCGAGGCTATTCGCACTCAAGCACTAACGTTTCAGGGGGGATGCTGCTCCTGTCCCCCCGGCAGCCAACCTTTTGGGTAATACCAAGCGGGGATGTTACCTGCTTGAGTAGTGGAGCCTCAGCCAGATACCGTGCGTGGACGTGTGTACGGGGACGTCTAACTCGGCGGGTTGTTTGAGGCTTTGCCTGTATGTGTAGTCGAGGTTAAGTATGCGGCTCAGGCGCCACGAGAGAGTGCCGTTGAACTCTACATCGGGCTTGTCTATGCGCGGCTCCGGTATTACCGGCGCGAACACCTTGACCTCGCCCTCGGCGCTCGCCAGCGCGCCTATGCGCACCATAGCGCTTACCGACATCTGCGGGCCGACCTCTACTATGTTTACGCGGTGCTCCGGATACAGTATAACGGTGTTAGAGGCAATAAACATCTGTTCGAGCGAGTCGGGCGAGTTGTACTTGACCCTGTTTTCCTCTATTACCCTGTGCCTGTCGTTGTAGCGCGAGTACGAGCTGCCGAACCCTACGCGGGCGCGGGCCTCGAAGTAGCGGCGCGTCGTGAGGTCGGCGTTTACGCCCGCGCCCAGTTCGAATATCATGGGGGAGAACCGGGGCTCAAGCGAGAATACGTACGCGGTGTCTATTCCGGCGGCCTCGTCGAATATGTAGTCGGGGCCTACGAAGCTGAAGCCGATCTCGCTGCTGCCGCGCCGCACCTTGTTGTAGAAGAGGNGCGTGTTGAACTCAGCGCGCGCGTACGGGCCGAACCAGCTGAGTATGCGCCAGATGAAGATGCTCGACATCAGCACGCGGTCGGGGTTGTTTATCATGGTCTCGTAATCGCCGTCTATTATGTTGAGGCTCTCGTCGAGGCGCAGGCGCGTGCTCCACTCGAACGGTTTTTTGCGGTAGAGCACCCAGGCGTCTATCAGCCCGCCCATAGTAAAGCTGTTGGAGCTTATCTCGGACTGGTGGTCGACCTCGGCGTTGAACTGCACGCTGGCGCCCACGTTAGCGCCCAAAAACCAGTTGGAGGCCAGCTTTGTGGTGGGGGTGAGGTGCACGGTGCCGCCGCCGCGTATGCGGAAGTTGTTCTCAGGGTCCTGTATGAGCAGAAAGTTGGTGAACTCGCCCGGCATGAGCCGCACGGTTACGAAGTTCGCCATAGTGTTGTACCCCTCGCCTATGCCGAGTATCTTGTAGACGCCGGGCTTGAGTATCCACGCGCGCACGGTTTCGCCGAGCTCAATGCTCGCGCCGTAGCCGCGGCCGTAGGGGTCGAACTCGTCTATCCGCACAAGCTCGTACTCGCCCTTTATCTCTATGCCCTTCTCGTCTACCACCTCTATTATGAGCCCCGACCAGTCGGGTATGAGCGGCAGCGAGCGCCCCTCCTCCACGCGCACCTGCTTTACTATGCGCTGGCGGGTTGAGCCGCTGCCGAGCATCACGCGGTACTCGCCCGGCTCAAGCGTAAACGTGCGCCCCGGCTCGCCAGAACCTACCAGGTTGTCGCTCATATCAAGTATCTCTACGTCCGGCTCGGAGTTGGTCTCCGTCATTTTGGGGATGAATATGCCCCCCTTGCCGAAGGGGATGTTGGTGTGGTCGGCGGTCTGCTGCTCGGCGAGGGGCGGCGCGTTCCACGTGCTCATGGCCTCCTCAAACCACGACAGGTTGCGGGACACGCTCCTGACCGCAGTATCTAACGCAGCGGCCCCGGCATCCCCGCGGCGCAGGCGCGAGCCGAATATGCGCTCGTCCGTAAGCTCCTCGCCCGGCAATCGGTCGGGCTCGGCGGCATAGGCCGACACCGCAAGCAGGCAGACGGCAACGGACACGCGGCAAAAGGCGTACACGCGCCCGCGCAAAACGGCCACGCCAGCCCCACTCTTATGCCCGCCCGTAAACATCATCGTAAACCTCACTCCTCCTCAGACAAAAAACTGGGCTGCTCGATAGTCTCGAACACCGGCCCCTCAAACTCCGCTATCCCGAACTCCGCCGCCAGCCGGGTGTCTATGTCGGAGATAGCCTCGGTGAAGATGTACTCCATTATGTGGGACATCTCCCTGACCACATGGTGCGTCTCCTTAGTATAAACCCGCCGGCGCAGGTCGAAGGGACGGCTGTATACTACCGACCCGTCGGCCAGCCTGGTAAGCGTAAGGCGCAAGGCCACGCGGGCGAAAAGCATATCCTCGCTGTCAAGCTCCTCAAGCGCCTCTATGAAGCCGGTAAGCTCGTAGTCCGGCCTGCGCCCCTCGTCAAACCGGCGCACCACGCTGCTCACAAGCTGCGCCGAATTCAGGTGCTTGAAAAACTGGTCGGTCAGCATGCGCGTAGGCTTTACCGCCCACGACTTGTAGTTGTAGTAGCGCAGTTCGAAACGGCTGAGCCTGTAAACGATCTGGGGGCGGTTGTACGCCTCCTCAATGGAGAACTCGCGCAGGCGTATCACCGCCGCGTAGGGGTTCTGCATAGCCCGGTGCTGCATTTTGGCCGGCTCGTAGTTGATCATAAAATACTGCCTCTGCGGCGGCTTGGCGCNCCCCGAAGCCACAACCGCAAGCGCCGCACAACAGCACGCCAGCAGAAAGGCTATACCCCGCCGCCGGTACCGATGATACAACCGCCTAACCCCAAAATTCCTGTCATCCGCCATAATGCATCCTCTCCAAACATCACAATAAGCCCTAACGCCTGTCCCTCTCCCTCGATTCGCCCCTTATAAGCAGCGACGGGTTATCGGCGAGCATGTTCATCAGCTGGTTCGCGCTCTCCATCGCCCCGCGCAGGTTCTCCATGCTCACGGATATGTCCTCGCGCGTCTGCATGACCATGAGCGAGACATTGTCGGTGAGCGCCTTTACCGAGGCGGCGGTCGAATCCACACGCGCTATCAGCCCCGGTATGTTGCCCTCCTCTACGCCCTCCCTGAAAATCCCCGTCATATCCTTTATGTCGCGCGTTACGTTAAGCACCTGAGTGGTAACCCCCTGCACGGTATCTATAATCCCCACCACCGCCGGGACCAGCTCGCGTATGTCGCGGAAGGCCAGCTTCGCCTCCCCGGTCAGATCTACCACGTTGTCCATGGCAATCTTCACGGAGTGCAGGCTGTCGGGGTGCGTAAGTATGTTGAGCTGCCTGAGCAGGGTCTCCACGTAATCGGCCAAAACCTCGACACGCTCGCCTATGCTGGCGAAAAGGGTGCCACGCGTGGGTACCTCACCACCCGGCTTGAGCGCCTCCGAATCGTTGCTGCCGCCCGATATTTCTACGTACTTGAGCCCCGTTATGCCTACAAGCCCGGTAGTGGCGTACATATCTACCCGCATCGGGAACCCCTCAACAATGCTCATCTCCACCTTCATCCGGTTGATGTCGTCGGGGTTGTAGGAGACCTTCTGCACCTTGCCTATGCTGACGCCGTTGAACTTAACCGCCGCCCCAATCTCCAGCCCCACCAGCGACTCGCCCTCAAAAAAGGCCACGTACGTATTGCTCCGGTGCGACATTTTGTTGGCTATGGGAACAACAATAAACGCGGCCAGTATGATCATCCCGATGACCACAAAGNCCCCAAGCCGTGTTTTCTGTGCCGCCGTTATGCCCATAAAATCCCCATGTCCGCCGCAGGAAACGCGCCCCTTGACCGATAATACCCATATATAATCGGCCGATGGACGGCAAACCATTACCATTAATGCGTACAACCAATAAATAATATATATCGCTCCCGCCAAAATGCCAAATTTTTCGAAACCAGAGGGGAGAGAGCGGCACGGAGGGGNGGGTGGCGTGTGTGCTGAAACTGGAACTAATCATATAATGATTTTAACGTGGTGTGCCAAGAATATTACGATTTCTGCCTCCCCCCGCTCTTCCCGTAAGACAGCCTCAACGCGAGCCTGCCCAGCTTTTCGAGGGGGATTAGTTTTGATATGAAGGATGTGAACTTGCCGTATTTGCGGTACATGAAGTTGAACAGCAGATACGCGGCC
>WQTH01000090.1 GCA_009786415.1 Chitinispirillia bacterium
CCCGCACCGTTCTCCCGACGCGATGCTTTTGTAGTCTCCGCAGTGCTCCTTTACCTCCGCGCAAGTGCAGATCATCAGCACGATGATGAACAGGATTCCGCACAGATTGCTTGTCGATTTTTTCTTTGAGCAAGTCATTGTTTATCCTTTTAGAATAATATGTGAATGGTTACGCCGCCAATCAGGGCGGCAGCGCCTATTGTATAGGCAATGTTCCGGCTTTTTTCTGAACTTTTCGCTTTGTCGTACTCGGCCTTGCTGTTATAGCTCCGTGCCACGTTCACGTTTTCGATAAGCCCGTAGAATATAAGCCCCGCGCCCAGCACGTCGAGCCCTATCCCTGCCCATAATGTTGGTTTTACCGGCGGCTTTGCGTCGAGTTCTGGCTTTGGCTCTGCGGCGAGCTGTTTTCTGCCGTCGTCCATTACGTTTTCGGCTGTTCGCGGTGCCGGGGCGGTTGTTACCGCAGGCGGTGTTTCGGCGGGCGCGCTTTTCGTCTGCGCTCTTGTCTGCCTTTGCAAAACGCCCCTTATTTTATCCGCCGCGTCCGACAGGTCCGCTAAGCTTCCGAGTTTGCTCTCCGTTTCGCCAATGGCGACTACCACCGCGGTTTCCACGTCTACAATTCTTGCGGATACGAGCCTTGACCCGTACACTTCCGTAACGTTGGCGATGCAAACGAACTGCACGCCGAACTGCTTGCCGAGTTCTGATATCTGATTGTCGTCTATCGCTCCGCTTCGCTGTTTCGCCTGTTCTTTGGCTATTTCGGCCACGAACGCGTTTGAGCGCTCTACCGCGCGGTACATTCCGTCTTTGACCAGCCCGGCGAGGATTTCGGTGCCGAACGCCCGGCTTTCGCTTTCGTTTTTGAGCCCTGTGACATATACCGCCACTTTGCTTGTACCCCTGCTGCCGGCGGGCGTAATTAGCATTGTGTTTGCCACATGCCGTGATGTGCCGGTCAGGTCGCTCAGCGATTGCAGCGGGCTTGCACCCCTGCCCATTGCCACTACCTCCGCGCTCTCCACGTCTATTATCCTTGCCGATATGAGGTTAGAGCCAAACGCCGGGGCGATGTCGGCGATGCACACGAACTGCACGCCAAACTGCTTGCCGAGGCGCGATATCTGGCTTTCGTCCACCGCGCCGCCCCTTTGCGCTAACTGTTCTTTGTCGATCTCGGCCAGAAATGCGTTTGAGCGCTCTACCGCGCGGTACGTTCCGCGCCTTACGAGTTCAGATAGTATAACGGTGCCCAGAGCCCTGTTCTCGCCGGCGGTTTTCGCGCCTGTGGCGTAAACCGCTATTTTGTTTGTGCCCCTGCCGCCCGAAGAGGCGAACATGATGTCCGTTACCTCGTTGGAGACGTTCGTCAGGTCGGTGAGGGTGCGCAGGTTGCTGTTTGCCGTGCCCATTGCCACCACCTCGGCGGTTTCTACGTCAATTATCCTTGTGGATACGAGGTTAGAGCCCAAAAGCTCCGTAATGTCGGCGATGCATACGAACTGCACGCCGAACTGCTTTCCGAGGCGGGATATCTCGCTCTCGTCCACCGCGCCGCTGCGCTGGGCGCCGTGCTCTTTGGCGATTTCGTTGAGGAACGCGGCGGTGCGCTCCACCGGGAGGTACTTGCCGTCCTCAACCAGCGCGGCGAGNATTTTGGTGCCGATGGCGGTGTTCTCCTCCGCGCTTTTCCCGCCGGTGGCGTATACGGCAATTTTGGGCTTGCCGGCGCCTTGGGCAAAAGCCGCGGCGGTACAGAATGTGCAGACAAGCATGGCTGAAAACAGCGTTTTAAGCTTATTCATTTACGGGTTCCTGCCTTTGAAGAAATGAAGCCATAGGAGGCCCATAGAGGCCGTTTATGGACTGGGGGATATAAAATATAAAAAGGGTATCTTATTGCGTAACGTGTCTCTATGAGCCTTGTAGGGGCCTTTAAACGAAAATGTGGTGAGGGGGTAGATTCACTCTTGTCAAGCGAGTTAGCATTCGTCAAGTACTTCGCATATGCGACACATATTTGCGTCATCATAACAATAGCGCACATCGCAAGCATCGTTGTTGTCACCACGCTAAAAAGCATAATATAATTTCCCAAAGTTTCCAGTCAAATCCCCCCGCCGCCCCCGTCCATCCGTCCGGGCTGCGGGATTGCATCCTGTTTTAGTAAGTATACATTACGGGCGCTTGGAATATCAAGCGGGGGAGATTTTTTGGGGAGTCAGTTCACATTTCGGTAGATGCGTAGGAATGGTACGAGCCGCCCCGCGTACTGGAATGATGCACAGTATATATAGTAAAATCAAAGACTTACGTGTATTTTAGAGACTTGACTCCGCGTTTAAGGAAATCCATAACATTGTCCCCGTTGAACTAAAAAAAGCGCCCCGCGAACGGGGCGCTTCATCAATCGAGCTTTTTTTTGATTTACGTGGTTGCGCTCTACAACCACATCATCAATCGAACTTTCTTTATATTTACGTGGTTGCGTTCTACAACCACCTCATCATTATAAATATACGTAAATTTCGTCTGGATGTCAATATTTTTTTAAAAAATATACAGCAACCGTCCAAAACCGGGTCAGAACGGGAGGGATTTTAAACGGTCTACGACCTAACATGGATTAAAATCAAAGGTTTACGCTGATTTAAAACGTGAAGTCGTCCGGTTGGGAGTATGTCATATCCTGTCTGTTTTAAGTATACATCGCGGGCGCTTGGAATATCAAGGGGGGACCGATTTTGGGGGGAAATGGGAAAGCCAGGAGGTAATCTGGCCGGCGAGAGGGTTACTTCTCCCGACCGGCCCTCTGCTCCGAGCATTCATAATTAATTAGATAATTTTCAATTATTTTCGCTTTCCCTATTGACTTTTGGTGCGGGATTGCTTATTTTATAGATAAGGCCGAATGCCCGTACGATGTCTGGGATCGGCACCGAGGTTTTACCGCCTCCGATCTGCAAGGTGTGGTTGCCTGCGCGGCTTCTCCCTTGGTCCAGCGGAGGCGTTTTTATTTCCACAAGGCACCTGTGTCAATGTTATTTGGAATATAATATAATGTTTTCGTAAAAGCAAAGGATCCGTGAAATCGGGCGGGATTAGGGTGGCCGCTACTTTTGATGTGCCGGTTTCGCCTTATTTTAAATTTGATTTTGATTTTCCCCATTCCAACATATATATTAGTACCAGTACCAATCACCAAATGTCCCCTAACCTAGGAGCCGTAACACATTGAAAAAACTGCTAATAGCTGTTGCCGCCGTGTTTTTAACATTAACCCTTAAACCCGTAAGCGCGACTACCATGGAGAACATCCGCCTGAACCAGTTGGGCTATTACCCCGACTCCCGCAAGGTCGCGGTGGTCATAAACGAGACCGGCAAGGCTGCCCCCACCGGTTTCATCGTGGTCAGCCTCCCCGACAACAAGACCGTGTTTTCGGGCAAGCTTTCGGCCCCTATGGAGTGGAAGGAGTCTGGCGAGACGGGCTGGCGGGCCGATTTTTCGGCCCTCAGGGCGCCGGGGCGGTACAAGCTCGTGCTGCTCGGCCACGTTCCGCACAAGAGCGAGTCTTACCCGTTTGTCATCTCGGACAGCGTTTTTAAGGAGGTGGCGGCTGCGTCGATGCGCACGTTCTATTTCCAGCGCTGTTCGGCGCCGCTGCTTCAGAAGTTCGCCGGCAAGTGGGCGCGGGCGGCGGGGCATCCGGACAACGCGGTGGCTTTCCATCCGTCGAGCGGGCGGTGGGAGGGCGAGGGGCCTGTCAGTTCGCCGGGCGGGTGGTACGACGCCGGGGATTTCGGGAAGTACGTTGTGAATTCGGGGATAACCGTGGGTACGCTGATGGCGTTTTACGAGCTTTTCCCGGAGTATTTCCCCGACAAAAGCCTCAACATCCCCGAATCGGGCAATGGGCGGCCTGATATTTTGGACGAGGTGAAGGTCAATCTTGATTGGATGCGCACGATGCAGGACAAGGACGGCGGCGTGTTCCACAAGCTGACTACGCTCACGTTCCCCGGCTACATCATGCCGGCGGAGGATAAGGGGCAGAGGTTTATCATTGGTAAAGGAACTACCGCGGCGCTGAACTTCGCGGCGTCTATGGCTATGGCTGGGCGGGNGTATATGCCGTTTGACAGTGCGTTTGCGAAGAGCTGCATTGACGGCGCGGCGCGCGCGTGGGAGTGGGCGGTTAAGAATCCCGATGTGCCGTTCAGGAATCCTGAGGATGTGAAGACGGGGGAGTACAGGGATGTTGAGTTTGGGGATGAATTTGTGTGGGCGGCGGCGGAGCTGTTTATTACTACGGGTGATAAGAAGTATTCGGATTTTCTGAAGGACAAGGATATCGCATACAGCAAGGGCGAGCCGTCGTGGCAGAATGTTCATGGGCTGGCGGCGTTGTCGCTGTCTGCGGTTAAGAATAAATTGGACGCGAAGGCGCTTGACGCGGTGCGAAAATCTGTTGTGGCCGCGGCGGACAAGTGGCTTGGNGAGATGGATAAGAGTTTGTACCGCGTCCCCAACACGAATTTTATCTGGGGGTCGAATTCCAATTTCGCCAACATGGGTATCGGGATGATCTATGCGTACAAGATTACGAACGACCGGAAGTATCTCGCGGGCGCGTCGGAAATTGCCGATTATCTGCTTGGCAAGAACGCGGTGGGCATATCATTTATGAGCGGTTTTGGCACCAGGGCGATGTCCAATCCGCACCACAGGCAGATTGTAGCGCAGAAGGTGGGTACGATTCCCGGATTTTTGGCGGGCGGGCCTAACAAGGGGCATCAGGACAGCGTGCACGGGGTGACGTATTCGTCGGCGCTGCCGGCGAAGAGTTACGAGGATGTTTACAAGAGCTACGCGTCGAACGAGGTGGCGATAAATTGGAATTCGCCGTCTACGTTTCTGTTCGCGGCGCTGGACGCGTTGATGCCTAAGAAGTAATATGGGGGGATTCGGTTGTGTAATCTATAATTATCTTGATAATGGAGATTATGATGAAAAAATTGTTATTGGCGTTGACGGGGATTGTTATCGCTATGTCTGCCGCAGGGTGCGGCGGCGGTTCGGGCGACGGCGGCGCTGTTCAGCGCAGGGCTCCGGGTACTGCGCAGGCTCCCAACTACGAGGAGATACAGAAGCGGGCTGAGGAGTTTTCCCATACCATCGGCACGCCGGGCGGCGAGATCGTGCTCTCTACGTTTTCCGACCCCAAGTCGTTCAACCCGATTACTTCCACCGAGACAAGCACGTCGTATTTTACATCGCTGATGTTCGAGGGTCTGCTGACTATGAACGGCGTGACGCTTGAGGTCGAGCCGAACCTCGCCGAGCGGTGGGAAATGAGCGAGGACGGGCTGTCGTGCGTGTTCTACATGAGGCCGGGGCTTGAGTGGTCCGACGGGGCTCCGCTCTCCGCGTACGATGTGGAGTTTACGTTCAACGACCTCGTGTACAATATGGACATAGTCCCCAACTCCGCCCGCGACATTTTCTCGCCGGAGGGGCAGCGGTTCACCGTGGCGGCGCTCGACAGCGCGCGCGTGAAGGTTACGCTGCCGTTTCGGTTCGCGCCGTTTTTGGAGACGATGGTGATGCAGGAGATCCTGCCTAAGCACAAATACGCGGACGCCGTCAAGCGCAAGGCCTTTTCGACGGAGCTGTCGATAAAGACGCGCCCTGCCGACATTGTGGTGAACGGGCGGTTCCAGCTTGATTCTTACCTGTCGTCGCAGAAGGTGATTTTCAAGCGTAACCAGAGATATTGGAAGAAGGATGCCGAGGGCAACGCGCTGCCGTATTTGGACCGGCTTGTTTACGTTATTACAGCCGACCAGAACGCCGAGCTTTTGAAGTTCCTGCAGGGCGATGTGGACCACATTACCGCCAAGGGCGAAGATTTCCCCGAACTCAAGCGGGCGGAGGCGGCCTCGAACTTTACGGTCTATCGCCTCGGGCCGAACACCGGGTCGAGCTTTATGGTGTTTAACCAGAATCTGTCGGTTGATCCCAAAACAGGGAAAACGTACGTAGACCCTGTGAGGCTGAACTGGTTCCGCAGCGACAACTTCCGCAGGGCAATCGCGCACCTCATGGACAAGGAGAATATGATCAAGATAGCGATGAACGGCCTTGGCTACCCGCAGGTTTCGCCCAAGACGCCGGGCGAGGGGNACTTCTACAACGGCGATGTCGCCACATATCCGTACGATCCGGCAAAGGCCAGGGAGATTCTGGCCGCCGAGGGGTTCCGTTGGGACAACGGTGCGCTTAAGGATAAGGACGGCAACCAGGTGGAGTTCGAGTTCGTCACCAACAGCGGCAACAACCTGCGGGTGAAGATTGCCGAAATCATACGGAAAGATTTGCAGGACTTGGGGATAAAGGTGCATTTCCAGCAGCTTGAGTTCAACACGCTCATCCAGCGTATGGACANCCCGCCGTTTGCGTGGGGCGCGATACTGCTGGGTTTGACGGGCGGCCCAGAGCCGCACCTTGGGCGCAACGTGTGGCACTCCGGCGGCACGCTGCATATGTGGTATCCGCGCCAGCCGTCGCCCGCTACCGATTGGGAGGCGCGTATAGACGAGATTTTCAACCTCGGCGTGCGGGAGATGGACAGGGCGAAGCGCAAGGAGCTTTACGACGAGTGGCAGCGCATCGCGGCGGATAAGCAGCCGTTCATCTACACTGTCCTCGCGGAGAGGATAGAGTGCATCTGGGACAAGTTCGGGAACATCAACCCCAGCATGAACGGCGGGGNGCTGCATAATCTGGAGTATTTGTACGTTAGGAATTGACGGCTTTGAGTTTTGAGTGTGGAGTTAACGTCAAAATCGGCAAAAACTCCACACTCCAAACTCAATTAACAGGCAAAATTTTCCCCATACCCGGTAAAAATCCTCCCTGAAATCCCCCTGAAAACGTCTAAATAAATCCCCTGATGCCCCCGTATTCAGTATAGCGGCAGGGATGGCTGCGTTGGCACATGATTTGCGGTGTATGTGTAGCATAGACCGCCAACAACCAAAACAAGGAGGGGCGAGATGGAGCAGTTGAAAAGGAGCTTAATTAAGCAGGCCCGCAGGCAGTACAAGGAAATCTACCCCTGCGGGACTAAAAGGAGCCTGTCGGAATGCTTCACAACCTACAAGGACGAACTGACGTTCTGGTTCAACACGTCGGACAAGTCGACGCGGCTTCTGGTCTGCAAGGTGCCGATATGATTGGTGCCCGCAGGATGGAAGCCAAGCTGCCCGTTCTGCCGCCCTGCCCGTTTAAGGGGCGCTGCTGGTACGGTATGGCATGTTGCAGCAGCCCTAAGGGCAAAGCCGGCGCGCCGTCTGATGCGTCTGCCGCTCCGCCTAAAGCGGGCTGCGGAGGCTGATCAGAAGAACAGGTCTAAATACAGGTGCAGCGCGGGCTCCCAGCGCGACCCGTCGGCGTCGTCTATGCGGCCGAACACAAGGTCGATGCAGGCGCTCTGCCGTATCTCCGGCACGATGATCCGCGTCCCTATGCCGATGCCCACGCCGTCCTGCCATGTGTCGTCAAACGTCAATATCCCAGCCGGGCCGCGAGCGAGCCGCGCGTAGTCGGCTATGAATGTCGCATCGAACTTGAAGGTGATCCGGTTGACGCCGGAGAACAGCATTCCGACGATCGGGAACGGCATCTGCGGCGTCTTGTAGAGCAGCTTGTGGTATTTAAGAGACGCCAACAGCGAGCTGTTCGCCACAAACTGCCACCCCAGCGCGTCGTCGCTGTAGCCGCGTATCTCTCCCGCCCCGCCGTAGGTGAGCCGGTGGTACGAGCCGGCGTCGCGGTCGCGCAGCGTTAGCATCAGCCGCAGGGACGCCATGTCGCCGCCGCCCGGAGACCAGTAGCTGCGGAACTCGTTGGAGAGCTGGAAGTACGGGATGTTCACGTCGTTATATAGCCTGTTCGTGCGCAGCTGCGCCGCGTAGTACCACCCGCGCCTTGGGTCAAAGCGCGCGTCGCGTATGTCAATGGAGTATGCGAGCGCCGCGAAAGCCTCGAAAATATCGCTTTTGAAGGAGAGCGGGATAGTTACCGACGAATCAAGCGCCGCCTCGATTATATCCCTGTTCCTGTAGACCGGTATCGCGCTGAGCGCCAGCCGCGAGTGCTCGCCGAACTTCATGCCCGCCGTCAGCCGCGCGTAGACGTCGAGATAGTCTAATGGCAAAATGTGGTCCGGGTACGCCGAGGTCCCCGCGGCCACCGATATGTAGTAGGGCGTAGCGAGAAACGGCTTGTACCACGAGAGGTCGAGCGACCGGCGGTCCCAGGCCCCGGCGCCGAACCAGAACTCCTCAAGCCGCCCCCTGAAGTTGTCGAGCCCAACATCAAAATGGAAACTGTACCAAAGCACCTTCTGCCCGTGCTTGCGCGTGCTGTACACCCCGCCGTAGCCAAGGTTGAGGCGCACCGACTCCTTGAGCACAATGAAAACGTGCGCGCCGTCCTCACGCATATGCGGGAAGATGTCGACCTTGTCGTAGAGGCGCGTGGCGAGGAAATTCTCGCGGGTCTCGCGAAGCTTGGAGGTATCTAAAGGCTCGCCCTTGTCAAACGTGATAAAGTGCCTGATAACCTCCGGGCGCGTGGTAACGTTGCCGTATATCTCTATGCCGCTGATGTAGACGGTTGCAGCGGTATCGGGGTTTGCGGAGGCGAGGGTGCAAATTAGGAAGTATAGGGTTAATATTAGTCGTAGATGGTGCAAAATGTTTTTTCCTCTGTCGAAGTCAAAAGCAAAGTCAAAGTCAAAATCAACATCAAAATCTTTTGCCGGGGCGGTATTCTGCCGCTTGTTGATGGTAATTTGTGAATAAAAAGCAGACGGAAGGATCTGTAAGCCGGGTTCTGTCTTTTCCCTGCCCGAAGGTTGGGAAGAGGCAGCCATTTGTCTGGCTTTGGCCTTGCGGCCTCGGCATTGAGCGGCCTACCCGGTGGGATGGTGTGGGGACGGACCGCCCCCTTCCCGTTGCCGGGAATCCCCCCATGCTTGGCCTTGCGCCGGATAGGGCTTGCCTGCGCCCGGATGCCCGGGCCGGTGGGCTCTTACCCCNCCCTTTCACGCCTCACCCCGCACCCGCCTCGCGGCGGGGAAGAGCGGTCTTCTCTCTGCGGCGCTTTCCGTACCCTCGCGGGCCCCGCCCTGCGGCGGTATCCTGTCCTGCGGCGCCCGGACTTTCCTCTGCGGAACAACGCGTGCCCGCAGCGGCTGCCCGATCCTCCGTCCGCATATAAAATAAACCTCGCGCCGGCCAAAATGCCAAAAAAGTTTTTAACAGCCATAAAACGCCCAACGGCAGCCCGCCCCCTACGCCTCAACCCACTCCCCGACCTGCCGTGTGCTGTCGTCTATGGCAATGGCCAGCTTTTTCGCGTTTTTGTACTGATCGGCGTACTGATTCCCGCTCAACTGCGTCATCGCCTCTTGTGCCTTGATCCGGCAGTCTTCTCCCTCTGCAGCGACTTTGATTTCTATGACCCACGTCGCGCCGCGGCAGGTTACTACCATGTCGGAGCGGCCCTGATTGCTGTGCATCTCTCCGAACGTGAGGATACCGCATCCGCGCAGGAACGCGAGGATGGTTGAGCGGTAGAGCCACTCCTGCGTTGTTATCTTCTTATCAGACAGCCTGACCCCCTGCTTCGCCGCGTTGACGTAGTCATCATATGGAATACTCGCCAGTAGGCGGTTGACAGTCTCGACAACAAGTTCGCTGTTTCCCTTTGAGAGCGCCGTAATGAGCGGGGTACGGAAATCCATAAAATCTTCTCCGCTACCCTCTACTATGTTTTGTGCGGTCAGCTTGGACATGGAGTTTAACACTTCGACATTGGGATAGTCGAGTATGAAATCATCTTCGATGCACTCCCGGATCGTCAGGTATCCGGCCTGATACAGAAAGCTCTGTGGCGGCGCGGTCTCGATCTCGCCGGGACAGCACACAAAATCCCTGTCTACCGTCATCCCCCTGAACTGCTCAACCGTGAGGTTTTTCCCTTTCATGTAGTC
>WQTH01000091.1 GCA_009786415.1 Chitinispirillia bacterium
TTCAGAAACGATTGCGTCAAATGAGATTCCGCTGGCGTAGGAAAATTGTTTTGAATACGCAAACCACGAGTGTTTAATGGAATCATCGGTTTTTATCAGTTCGATATTTTTATCTGTATTTTCAAAAATAGACTCTGCACGTCTTTCTTTAGCGGTGTTTTTTACGGCTGTAAACAATATCTCAAAGTTGATTATCTTTTCGTGCGACCTCGAAAGGAGATAACAATCGTAGAAGTCTTTCATTCTGGTATTGGCCACGCTCCTCGACAGTATGGATTCGATTTTTTCCGCCAGAACTGTTTCTATCGGATAGGAAATAATATCAATGCTTCTGTTTCCCAAAAGAAGTTTATAGTTATAGCTGATCTCTTTAGGCGTTATCTTGTCGCCGGCAGTAATATCTATTTGGATAGTGGTTCTTGTTTTATCAAACGCGGCATTAAATCTTACTTTTAATCCACGGTAATCGGCCCCCTCACGGATTGAAATCAGGTCTATAAGTACAAATGTCGTTGCATCGTTAATGTTGGCTGCTATAATTTCTCCCATGACATTTTTAATAACATCTTCATTAAGCGGAAGATTTTGAATCGTAAGGTCCATATCTTTAGTCATTCTGGTGTCAATGCCAACAATAGATGAGATCAATACCCCGCCTTTCAATACAAAGTTATTTTTGTATTTACTGATAGAAATGCGTTCTAAAAAACGCTCCATGAAAAAGCGGTTTAATAGAACTTGCGGGTTAAGATCAAACTCCTTCGCCTTGTTGTTTATTAAATCCTTAAGCTGTTGAGATGTATTCATAGCAGCACCTCAACGCGTTTTTTCAGTTCATTGTAGAGGCCAAGATGTTTTGCATATTCGAACAGCTTGGCTAAATTTCTGTGCGCGGATTGCAGGTAGTTCTTCAACGCTTCGATCTGTACGAATTTATCCCCGGCGTATTTGGGGCTGAACAGGTCGCAAACCGTTCTTTCGGCATCGTGAACTTTTACCGGGTTTCCGAACATCGTGCTGGCTTCGGATAAGCCTAATTTATAAATCTCTTCCTTTTCCCGCGTAATGGTATGAAGCCCCAACAGTCTGGGGTTGTTATAATTTAACGGGGCAGCGGCATTGAAGGCGTCGGAGTCCCTCGTTGTCAGACCAAGGAGATAGGCTGACGTACCGGCGGAAAAGATAAGTTTGGTGTTTTTTGACTGAAAAATGTGCATACGGTCCTCCAACTCACTTTTTAGGGTATAGATACCCCGGGCTACCTTTTCGATAACACCGTCGTCTACCGCATACCGCAGGTAATCGCGGCCAATCCCGGCGGCAGTTACGTCCTTTGTTCGGATTAGGCCGTTTTTGGCCGAACCAACGAGCTTTGAGTAATTTTTCACAGCACACTCCTTTGACATATATACCATAAATATACTAAAAAATGGTATCAAAGTCAAATTTTTTAACATATTTTTTCCAAAANCCCCGCCGAACGCCCCAGGTNCCCCCTAAAAGAGCTCCCGGACCGGAAAATTTGGCAGATTTTCAGCTTTATCTTGAAATCCTGCCTGCCCGTATTCTATACTAAGATAGGCAGGATATTACCCGGTCGGACCGGATGGACGGCGCGGGAGACTTTTTATGGGAGAACGATTGTGGATTTTGGCGGCATATATATACACGTACCGATTCCAAAGAACGTATTATGAAAGCTGCCGTTGAAGAAAGAGAAGATGTTATCACGCGTGAGGAGTTGGCAAGGGGGGTCATCGGGGCATTCGATGAGGCCGCGGAAATCATGTCTGGAAAGCGGCATCGCCCCAAAACAAACTGGGACAGGCAATTCGCAGAATGGGACAGCTTGTCTGAGGAAGTCAGAGCCAGATAAGAGGCCTTGTTTCTGATTTGCAAAAGGGAAGAAGATTGAATTAGCGTTTTACTTTCAGTATTTGTCGCGCTTTGAGTGTATGATGTCATCTACGAACTGAATAACGTCTTCGTCCGTGAGCCATTCTTCCGCAATTTTACGCGCTTCATCGGTACATCCGCATAATACATATAGGGCCTGTGTGTCAATAAAAAAATAAATTATTTTCATATACGGCTCAAACAGGCATATCCGACGGGGCATCTCACCGCCCCTCCATCCTCCTGACAGACCGGTCGAACAGGAGAGCGCTGCCGGGCAGGCCGCCGGCTNCCCGCAAAATCTTTAATAAAATCCTAAAGATTCACAAAAAAATGAAAAGTTTATGATTTTATTAAAAAACACTTGTGACTATGACAGCACTACGTACAAGGGCATCGAGCATAAAAACGTACTTGAATGGCTCTTGGGAAAGAGCTGACAGCAACTGAACAATCCGCAACCGGTCCCTGCGGAACGGTTACCGCCTCTCCATCCTCTTCACAAACCGGTCGAACAGAAATCCGCTGTCGAGCGGGCCGCCGCAGGCTTCGGGGTGGAACTGTACGGAGAATGATGTCCCGTAGTCTAACCCCTCGCACGTGCCGTCGTTTACGTTTATGAATGAGTTGTCTTCGGCCACTACAGCGTAGCCGTGGTTTTGGCTGGTTATGTAGACCTTGCCTGTGGCTACTTCCTTAACCGGCTGATTCGCGCCGCGGTGGCCGAATTTCAGCTTTGTCGTTTTGTAGCCGTTGGCCAGCGCCAGGAGCTGGTGTCCCATGCAAATTCCGAAGATGGGGATGCTGCCTTTTGAGAGTGTGCGGATAGTCTCCACTATGCCCTTGTTGCCGGGGTCGGCTGGGTCGCCGGGGCCGTTGCTCAGCATTATGCCTACCGGGTTGAGCTTCATGATTTCGTCGGCGGACGCGGCGTACGGGAACGACCACACCTCGCAGCCCCGCGCGGCGAGCGCGTTTGCTATGCCCCGTTTCGCGCCGAAGTCCATAAGCGCCACCTTGCGCTTGCCGTCGCTCAATTTTGTAACGGCGCCGCAGGAGACGGACGCTATAGGGTTGACAACGGCATAGGCCTTCGCCTCTTCGCGGTCTTTGTCCGTTGGTTTTGCCGCGGTAATCTTCCCGTTCATTACCCCGTTTTCGCGGATAATCTTCGTCAGCTCGCGCGTGTCAATGCCGTGAAGCCCTATGATCCCCCGCTCTTTCAGAAATTCGCCGAGGCTGCCCTCGCTTCTGAAGTTGGAGGGGCTGGCGCAGGGGNATTTGACGATGTACGCCTTAGCGCCCACGCCGCCGCTTTCAAAATCACCTGGGATAACGCCGTAGTTGCCTATAAGCGGGAACGTCTGCATTACGATCTGGCCGTGGTAGCTTTGGTCGGTGAGCGTCTCTAAATACCCCGTCATCGCGGTTGTAAAGACGATTTCGCCTGTAACATCGCCATCGGCGCCGAAACGCTCTCCCTCAAAGACTTTTCCGTTTTCCAAAATCAGATACGCTGTGTTTGACATTATATTTTTTCCTATTCGAAAATATTTTTCTTTGTATGGGCCAATACCCGGTCTCCGGTAAAACAAACGTCGCAAAACGGCAATACGCATTTGGAGCACGCCGTTTTTAATCCGTCTATGCTTATATACCCCAAACTGTCAACACCGAGTTTGCGGGTGATATCGTCTAAATTCATCTTGTTAGCGATTAAATTTTCCTCGCTGCCTATGTCGGTGCCGTAGTGGCATGTGTGGCGGAACGGCGGGGAGGATATTCTCATGTGCACCTCTTTCGCACCGGCGTTTCTGAGGCTGCGGACAATGCGCTCGCTTGTTGTGCCGCGAACGATTGAGTCATCCACCAATACTACTCTTTTGCCCCTGACGTTCGCCGCGAGCGGGTTGAGCTTTTGGCGTACTGCGCTGTCGCGCTGCGTTTGCGTTGGGTAGATGAAGCTGCGGCCGATGTAGCGGTTTTTGACGAAGCCAGACATCAGCGGTATGCCGCTTTGGGCGCTGTAGCCCGTTGCCGCCACGAGGCCGCTGTCGGGCACGCCGCAGACTACGTCGGCGTCTACGGGGTACTCCTGCGCGAGGATGACGCCCATGGTGTAGCGCGCTTCGTAGATCGACAGGCCGTCTACGACCGAATCTGGCCGCGCGAAGTAGACGTATTCGAAGATGCAGAGGCCGCGCCCCTCCTCTTTATTGTAGAGGCACAGGCCTTCGTGCGTGATTTCGCCGCCCTGTATTACAACGGCCTCGCCGGGCAGCACGTCCCTTACAAATTCGAATCCGCAGACCTCCAACGCGCAGCTTTCCGATGCGGCGGCGTAGCCGCTCTCGTTTTTCCCTATGCAAAGCGGCCTGAAGCCGTTGGGGTCGCGTATGGCCACGAGCTTGTTCTTGCTTGTAGCAATAACTAATGAGAACGACCCGCGCAGGCAGTCCAGAGCCTTTATTATGCCTACGATGGTCCTTGTCTCCTGAGTAATGTGATAGGCTATCAGCGACGACAGCACCTCGCTGTCGCTTGTCGCGTTGAACTGGATNCCTCGGGCGATAAGCTCTTCTCTTATTTGGGGGGCGTTTGTGATATTGCCGTTGTGCGCCGTAGCTATGCGGCCTGTCAGGTACTCGGTGAGGAAAGGGCCTACGTTCTCTTTTGTGTTCTTGCCGGTGGTCGAGTACCGGCAGTGCCCCACCGCCGTCTGCCCTTTTGGTATTTTCGCTATCTCATCCCCGCTAAAAACTTCGCTTACGAGCCCAACGTCCTTGACGCATACGATATTGTGTTTGTCCACCACCGCTATCCCCGCGCCCTCCTGACCCCGGTGTTGCAGCGCGAGCAACCCGTTATATGTAATGCCAACAGCCTCGTCGGTCTTCAGGCTTACGCCGAAAACAGCGCACTCTTCGTTTATTTTGCCGTCTGCTGCCATATTTTATGGTGTTCCTTCGCCTCGTAATCCCCGCAAAATATGCGTAGATTGTTATAGATCCCACGACTAAATATTATACCGGCTACCGCCCTGCAACATCACGGCTGTCGTACAGTTGCTGGGCGGTTCTGGTATAATATTTAATCGTTTTTTCAATAATCAGCTCTCATAGGTCCTCAATATGCCCTCGGCGACCGCCCTTTTCGCCGTGCGCATATCCATGGCCTGCTTTTCTATGAACCTGTGCGCCTCCTGCTCGCTCATATTCAGGTACGATATAAGCAGGTATTTCGCGCGGTCTACAACCCTTATGTCCTCAATCTTCTGCTTCAGCTTGATGTTCTCGGAGCGCATCTTCCTAAGCCTGCTCTGCGCCGATTTCGCGAGCTTCAGCGCTATCCAGAAGAGCGCCCTGTCTACCGGCATCGCGACTACGAGTATGCCCTCGTCTTCGGTAACCGCCGACATCTCCTCAAAGTATTCGCCCTTTACGACAAGAATAACCTGCGCCGACTCCTTTGAGGCAATAAACCTTGAGAGGCTCTCGCCGGATTCGTCGGGCAGAGGGGAGTATATGATAACGATATCAAAGTCCCGTTCGGGAAAAAGCCGCCTCGTCTCGGCGCCCGTCTTCAAAACGGTTACAGCGCCGCACCCGGCAGCATGAAGCATATCGGCAAAAAACGCCACGCTCTTATCGGAGGTTGAGACTATCAGCGCATTTTCCATATTACTGTCTCATTATCCTGTAATTTTACAGTTTACAGCCTGAAGTGCGGGTTTTTTAACGCTGATTTTGACGTTAGCCTCCAGGCCTCAAACTCCACACTGCCCTCTTTACACGCAATAAAAATACTTCTCCCTGTAAAACAGCGCCTTGTCCTCCGCGTCTGCGAACGCTGCCGCTTCGTCTTTCTTTATGGCAACGTATTTATTCAGCAAATCCTCGCCTATTACGCTTTTGATAAACCCGCTGCCCTCCGCTATCTTTATCGCCTCGTCCAAACTTTCCGGCAGTTTCACTAGCTTTTGGGTAATGCTCTTGTCCGCAGTGTATAAATCCACGTCAAGCGGCTCCGGCAGCGTTATCCCTTTTTCCACCCCGTCAAGGCCGGCGGATAGGATCAGCGCGAAAGCCAGATAGGGGTTTATGGACGGATCGGGCGAACGCAGTTCCATTCTTACGTTTTTGCCCTCCGCCGCGGGTATACGCACAAGCTGCGAGCGGTTCTGGTGCGACCACGATACGTACTTGGGCGCGTCAAACTCCCCGAAACGCTCGTACGAATTGGCGAGCGGGTTCAAAAACAGCGTCATCTCCGGCGTCTTCGCGAGTATGCCGGCCATAAAACTCTCGGCGACGTCCGAGTGCCCGTCCTTTTTGCTCTTGAAAACGTTTTTGCCGTTTTGAACGAGCGAGATATTTATGTGCGCCCCGCTGCCCGGCGCTTTGGCTATCGGCTTAGGCATAAAGGAGGCGTGCAGCCCGTTGCGCGCCGCTATCGCCTTTACGACCGACTTGAACGTAAAAAAATTATCCGCGCAGCTAAGCGCGCCGCCAAACCTGAAATCGATCTCGTTCTGCCCCGGACCGCGCTCGTGGTGCGAGCTCTCCGGCTTTATCCCCATCTCCTCAAGAGTCAGGCATATCTCGCGGCGGGTGTTTTCTCCCTTGTCAAGCGGCTGCATATCGAAATACCCGCCGCGGTCTATCGTAACATCGGTAGGCTCGCCGTCCTCGCCGTTCTTAAAGAGGTAAAACTCGCACTCCGCGCCTATTTTGCAGATGTATCCCATCCTGTCGCACCGCTCCTCCGTCTGCCTGAGGATGTTCCGCATATCGCGCGAAAACGGCGTGCCGTCGGGATTCCTGACGTCGCATAGAAAGCGCACGACCCGCCCCGGCCCCGGACGCCACGGCAGCACAGCCAGCGTAGACGGGTTGGGAAAGAGAAACAGGTCAGACTCGGTAATATCGCGGAACCCCTTGATCGCGTGCGCGTCAAACGAAACGCCGGACTCAAACGCGGCCTGCAGCTCATCGGGCATAATGGCGATGTTTTTCTGGATTCCGAAGAGGTCACAGAAAACGAGGCGGACGAATTTCACGTCGTTTTCCCGTACGAATTCGAGGACCTCTCTGGTGGTGATGTCCATAAATTACCCCTCTCTTCGATATTGCGGGCGGCCCCGTCTAAGGGCGCCCCTGAAAAGTCATTGTTATCATCAGATAATACCATTAAGATATTACCATTTTATACCGCGGCGGACAACATCGCCGCCCATGATATATCATCATCAACAATATTAATTGGCCGTGTACAGCTGCTTGTACGGATTCTTCGCGTTCGGCCTCAATACATAAAACTTATCCTTCATTAGCGACGGCGCGTCCATGCCAAAATATCCGGCAAACTCCTTCACGTACCCCTCTATCTCCCGCAAATCATCGCCCGACGCAACCTCCGCGAGAACCTGCGCCGGCAGATCTTTAAGCTCCCTGCCCGTCCTTATGAAAATCTTCCCGCCGTGCATCCCCGTACCGGTAAAGTTGCCCACGGGAACGCTGTCCCCCGCGTTGATGCCGAGCACGACAATCACCCCGCCGGCAAGATACTCGCCCAGAAAACTCCCCACCCGCCCGCCTATGACGATAACCGGCTTCTTCTCCTTGTACTCCTTCACGTGGATGCCGGTGCGGTACCCCGAATCGCCCTTAACGAAGATCTTTCCGCCGCGCATGGCGTAACCCAGCGCGTCGCCCGCGTTGCCGTGGATGACAATCTTCCCGTCGTTCATGGTGTCGCCAACCGCGTCCTGCGCGTTGCCGTTCACCTCGATAACGCCGCCGTCGAGATACGCGCCCAAGGCGTTGCCCGGCGTACCGTTGACCGTAACCGTCCGCCCGTGAAGCGCGCTGGCTATGAAGCGCTGGCCCAAGCAGTCGTCTATGCACACGTCGCCGTCCGCCCCGCGCACACGCAGGTTCAGCTCCCTGAAATCAAGCTCCAGCGCCGAAATCTTTGTACTCATGCCGCCGTCCCTCCCAATTTAGCCATCCGGTCCTCCTTCGCAAACGCCATCAGCCCCGGCCTTTCGCACACAAGCGCGAAATCTATCGAACTGAGCGGCGTCCGGTCGCGTATCAGGCCCGTGTATATCCCGGCCTTCTCAACGTCGCCTATGAGGATGTAACCGTTCAGCCTGTCGCCGCTATAAAATAGTTTCTTGCACCCCTCTTTTCCAACTTCCGCGTACACTTCCCCAACGTAATTCCCGGCGGTGATGACGTGCAGGCCGAAAAAACCTATCGCGTTCATGGGAATCGCCGCATCGAACGACTTTGACCCGCCAGCCATATTTATGCCCGCGCACTCGCCCTGCATATAGGCGTTCGGCAAGAGCGCCATGACCTTCTTCTCCCCGCTCGACACGTCAAGCGTCTGCGTGCAGTCCCCCGCGGCGTAGATATCCGGCGCGGACGTCTCGGACCTCCCGTTGACGACAATCGCGCGGTCTATCTCGGCAATACCCTTTAATAACGCGGTATTGGGACGCACGCCAACCGCCAATACGAGAATGTCAAAATCAACGGTCTCCCCGCTCTCAAGGACGGCGGTATTTTTATCGAACTTCTTTACGCTCTTGGAGAGCTTGAACTCGACCCCCCTGCCCTCAAGATGCCTCTGCACAATCCCCGCCCCGTCCTCGTCAAGAATACTTGACAAAATACGCGGCGCGAGGTCTACCACGGTAATCCCCGCCAACTGCTCCGCGCCCTCAACCTCCGGCGTCTTGACACGCGGGCGCGCCAGCACCGTGACGCTGCTCACCCTGTCCAAAATCCCCTCGGCGCACTTGAGGCCGATAAGCCCCGCACCCACTATCAGCACCCGCTTGCCCTTGTCGAGTATGCCGTCCAACTTCCGGGCATCATCAAGGCTCATGAACGTAACCTGATTTGGGACGCTCTCCAACCCCTCAAAAGGCGGGACAAACGGCGACGACCCGGTGGCGACAAGCAGCTTATCGTACGGTATTTTCCTGCCGTCGGACAAAACCACCCGCTTGCCCCCCGCGCTTACCTCCGTAACCGTGGCGTGGATAAAATTGACACCGTTTTGGGTATAGAAGCCATCCCCCCGGTACCTCATGGACTGCTCTGTAGCCTTGCCGAGCAGCAGGTAGGATATTAAAGGACGGGAGTACGTGTGGTGCGGCTCGCTGCTTATTACGGTAATTTCGGAGCCCCGGTCTGCCTGCCGGATCCCCTCCACCGCCCCAACGCCGGCGGCCGAGTTGCCTATTATGACGTATTTCATATACTATTTCTGCCCCTTTCCCGCAAATGACCGCACAAAAAAAGCGTCCACCGGGCAGTGTTTCGGCAGAAAACCGGTCAAAAATCCCGGCCGCCCCCAAACACTGCCCGATGAACGCCTTTGTTCAATTAATACCAAAATATATCATGCGCGGCGGGAAATCAAGGAAAAAATATTTTTTTTGCAGCCGCCCGGAAATGGCGGCGGCATATATAATACTGAAAGAGAGCGTACTACACGGGAAAAGACTGTATTCGCTGGAGTGTATAAAAATCGGGCAACTCGCGGGTACATTAGGAAAGGCACGAGAAAAAATGCGTACGCTAACCCCCTCGGCACAGGCTGCCCATAACTTCCATATTGATAATATACGTAAATTGGAATCGAAAGTCAATACCCTGAGCGAAAAAGTTTGAGGCGCGGGGCGAAAATAAGTTTTAAAAGTTGATATTTCGGGCGCGGCAATCTATAATTAATAATATGAACAGGCGGACAGTGAGGGACGCTATTGGCGGGTTCTGTTGACTGGTTGGACTGAAAGGATTATAAGATGGTGTTGGATATGATGACAATTACGCCCGCGATATTCGCGCTAACCTGCACCGCCGTTATGATGTGCGGAGGAGTTGGCATACTTATGTTATATAAATTATACAACTCAGGCCATCTAACTCCTTGTAAATCAATATGTTACGTGCCCCCCCCCC
>WQTH01000092.1 GCA_009786415.1 Chitinispirillia bacterium
ATACTTCTGTTCAGGCCGCCCACATTACCGGCTATCCTGTCTACTTTTTCAGACATTTTCCTGATAACACGCTCGGTTTCGGCACGGCTTTCGGCCAAAACACGCTCCGTTTCCTCCCGGCGCCTGTCGCTGTCGGCACGGTATTCCGCCAACGCGCGGTCCGCCTCGGCGCGGCGTTTATCGCTTTCGACCATCGACTGTGCCAAACGGTCTAACGTTCTCTCTATTTCCGCTATTGTTGCGGTTGCCATGGTAACTTTACCTTATTTTTAAGCATAAAACGGTCTACCGGCCATTTTCCTCATCCCCAAACCGGCGGTGGCGTGCCTTTTGGGCACATTTGGGGCATTATTTATATAATATACGACATTCCCGGAAAAAAATCAAGCGGGAGGGGCATTTTTTATATTTTCCTAAACCGCGAATTGCATCAAAACCCCTGCGCTTCTATAGGATTTAATCCGCCNCCCTTTCACCGAATAGCAGACTACTGCAAAATCACCACAGGCCATATGCAAGCCCATAGATTTTCATAAAATCTCCGTGAGTCCTGCACGCCTTAAAATGGATATAATACCCCGTCAAAAAAGTATGATATGGTTTGGTAGTGATTCCAAAGCAGGCGAAAATAGCTTAAATATAAAGTTTTGCGTCCATCCATCAATTATATTATGGTTATATGAATACTATATTAGGATATTTCGCCCCCCAAAACCGTCGTAACAGCACGGCGCCGCTTGCATTTCTCGCCGCAGTTTCTGTTATGGTATTAACCCTTGCCGGCCAGGCCGGCGCCAAAGAGCTTCTCGTCATCTATTCCGCCGAGACGCACGCCATGCTCCACCCGTGCGTTTGCCCAGACGATCCGGGCGGGGGGCTGGCCGAGCGGTCGGCGTTTTTGAATGGCGTGGTCTCCGACCGCAATGATCTCCTTCTGCTCGACGGCGGCGGCTTTTCCGGCGGCGGGATCTACGACACCTATTCCGCAGGGCGCGCCGCGGATTCGGTGCGCACCGCCAAAACCATCGCCGCGATGGGGCTTATGAAGTACGATGCCGTTGCGGTAGGGGACGAGGAGCTCCAGTACGGCGGCGAGTGGCTCGTCAATCAGGCGAAAGAGGCAAAACTGCCGCTCGTATGCGCCAACTGCTACACCGCCGACGGGAAATATTTAGTCAACCCGTATGTCCTTGTCAAAAAAGGAAATAACACCTTTGCGGTAACATCGGTTGTAACCTCCGACAGGCTGTTTCCGACCGATTCGTCGGTTATTATAAAAAATCCGCTCGAAAGCCTCGATCTTCTGCGCAGGGAGATGAGGCGCAAGAGCCAGTATCAGGTACTGTTGTCCCATTTGGGCGAGGATGAGACGGCCACGCTGCTCAGGCGGGCGCCGGGGTTCCTGCTGGCCGGCAACGCGCACAGGAAGGCTTCCGTACAGTCGTCTACAACCATGTCAAAAACTCCGGTTCTTAATTTTGACTTTCAGGGGAACTCGCTCTCATACGCGCTTTTCAACTGGCGGAACCGCACGCTTCAGCTCTCTAACAGCGGCTGGTTCAATATAGACGGGAAAACGGGGGTGGACGAGAAGATTACGGCGGTAATCGGGCCGCCGGTGCCCGGATCCGGTAGGGCGGCGCAGGAATCCACAGACAGCAATGTGCAGCCCGTAGACGAAGAGAACATGGTTTACGATCTATATATTATGAGCATGTGCCCCTACGGCCTCACCGCCCTCTCCGAGCTTGCCGAGCTTATACGCGCGTTCCCGCGGCGGGAGTGGAACGTGTGGTTCATAGGCTCTGATGATGGCGGCAAGCTCATATCGCTCAGCGGGGAGCAGGAGGTGTTCGACGAGAAGCTGTGGCTCGCCGTGAAGGAGCTGTACCCGTTCCGCTACCACGAGTTTCTGTTCATGCGCTCCGAATCGAAAGCGCCTACGGAGGTTCTGCTTGAGGAGATGGACTTTGACCTGAGGAAGCTCCGCAAGTGGGCCGAGGAGAAGGGCTCGGAGCATCTGCGCCGGCACTACGTCCGCTCGTCGAGCCTGAACGTCAACGAATCGCCAACGCTCTACGTAAACAACAAAATTTACGACAAGCCTATAACCGGCGGGCGCCTCGTGCGGGACAAGTGCCGCACGGCCACCCTGATACCGCCGTTCTGCAACGACTACCCGGAGTGCTTTGAAGACGACGACTGCCAGATGAAAGGGAAACTTGGGCAGTGCAAGATAGTAAGAGGGGAGCGGGGGGAGCGCGCGGTCTGCGAATACAGGGACGACGCGTCGTTTACGATTACGGTACTTATAGCCGATTCGACCATGGACAGCCCTGAAAGAGGGGTCATTGAGGCGACCGGGGAACTGCTGCCTGGCGCGAAAATCAATGTGCTCAGGGTATCGTCCGACGCCGGAAAGCAGTTTCTGGCCCGGCACAACCCGTCCGCGCTGCCGTTTTTCCACTTCGAAAAGGGCGTAGACACGGCGTACCGGTTCTCGGCCATTCAGGAGACGCTCGAACCTGCCGCCGACGGTGGGTACCAGTTCAGGAAAGGGGTGGTCAAGGAGAACTATTTCCCGCAGCGCGAGGAGAAACCCGGCCAGATCGTACTGTACGTAGACCCGCTTATACCCGTGGTAAACAGGGTAATAGGCGCGCTCCTCGCGAGCCCCGAATTAGCAAAGCGCGTAACCCTGCGGCCCGTACTCCAAAAAGACCCGCGCGACAGCAACCCGGTGGCGCAGGACAGAGTCCGCGCGGAGGAGGCGCTGCGGTGGCTGATACTTGCCGACGAGTACCCCAAAAGCTACAGCAAATACTTAGAGCTGTATGTTGACTCACCGGCCTCAAGTTATTGGTTTAACAGGCTTAAGCCCATTAAGGTCAACAAGAAAAAGTTCCTGCGGTCTATTGACGCGGGGCAGGCAAGGCTGGGGGATTACTGGGACGATTTCGCGGAGATGTCTGCGGGCGAACCGGTAATGATAATCCTCAACAACCGCGTCAAGGTATCGGTGCCTAACGAGCGGGCGCTTGAGCGGGCGCTGAAATCTATACGTTACTGAAATGTTACGCCCATTGTCTTTATCAACACGTGTGTGTTGTTGATACGCAGCGTGTCGCCCGATATCTCGTATATGGTAGGACTTGGGTACGGGGACGGGTTCATGGTCAGCCTGTTTCCATTGGTTGACCATGTGCCGCCGTTGTTCATTGTCCAGGGGCCGGTGTGGTCGCTGAGGAAGAGTACCGTTTTGTCTGCGCGGAATACGTACCCCTCGCGGTCGCCGGGTGGGAATGTGTCTATCCAGGCGTAGCCGGCGGTGAGCACGAGCGGGTGCGCCGCCGATTGGTTGGGGTTGTTGGGCGGCTGCCGGTGCCCCCGGCCCTCTTCGTCGTAGTAAACCGGACCGCCGCACCCGGCCTGAATTATAGCGAAAATGACCGCCGCGAGCATACCGAAAAACAGACGCGCGCGCGTTGCAGGGCGTTTTGCGCCGTGGATATGTATCGTCATAGAATCCTCCTTTTGAGTACCAATCTGTATAAATATAATATGGCTTACGCCTGTAAACGTAATTTTTCTTAAAATTTTTTATGGACAGGCGAGTGGTTTTATATATATTTAATGAATAATATTGACACGCCGTTGGTACAAATGATAAATTTAATATATAAACTGTGCTTAACCGGGATCATAGCCCTGCTTGCTCTCGGCGGGTACTGTCTCTACAACTTACTGTGGGNGTATCGACTTATGATGAAAAAACTGTTTGCCGCCATAACCGTACTGCTCGTGCTCCTGCTGATCGCCCTTGGCAGCGCGTCGTGGGCGTTTAACCACTACTTTATGCCCATGAATACGGCTACGAGCCAAACGCCGGTCTCTATGACGATAGAGCGGGGGACCAGCGCGCGGGCCGTCGCCGATATGCTGGAGGCGCAGGGCATCGTCAGATCCTCAAAAGCGTTCTTCTACTGGATGCGCTACACGAAAGTCACCGACAAGATTCAGGCAGGCAGGCATACCTTTATTATGGGCGAGGGGGCCGTTACCGCCGCCGAAAAGCTCCTGAAAGCCGAAGTTGTCGACAAGCAGATGATCATACTCGAGGGCCTGACTATGGAGCAGATAGCCGGACGGGTCGCCGCGCAGATAAATATAGATTCGGCGGAGTTCGTCAGGCTGTGCAACGACACCGCTTTCATAGCCACGCTGGGCATAAGCGCCCCAACGCTTGAGGGGTACCTCTTCCCCGACACCTACCGACTGCCGGAGAACAACACCGAGGTGTCCGTTATCCGCCGGATGGTCACGCGGTTCAACGAGGCGACCGCCGGCCTGCAGTGGAGCCCTTCCATACAGGAGAAATATTCGCTGCATCAGGTGCTGACGCTCGCGTCCATAGTAGAGAAAGAGGCGACGCTGCCCTCCGAGCGCGGCAAGATCGCCGGGGTCTTCCACAACCGGCTGCGCTTGGGGTGGCCGCTGGGTGCCGACCCAACCGTGCGCTACATACACCGCAAGTTCAGCGGGCCGCTGCTCGTGTCGGAACTACAGTCTCCGTCACCCTACAATACGCGGCGTTTCGCCGGGCTGCCGCCGGGGCCCATCTGCTCGCCGGGGCGGGGGGCTATTCAAGCCAGCGCGAACCCCGAAAATACCGACTATATGTTTTTCGTAGCGCACAGGGACGGGTCGGGCGCGCACGACTTCTCGGTAACCAACGCCGAGCACGACAGGAAGAAGATGGAGATACGCAAGGNGAGAGGGATCGCTGAATAGCGCTGATTTTCAGGTTAAATGAAGATAAAATAATATTACCCGGTGACGGGGCATGAAAGGGTGTTAATGGGCAGGGTTAAGTCATCAATAAGCAGTATTATTACGTGTGCGGCGGCGCTGACGCTATTATCCGCGGCGCTGGTCCCGGTATCCGCCGGCAATCTGATTCAGCCCTACCGGCTTGTCTCCGGCCACACCGCCGAGATACTTCCTCGCTCATTCTTTGATACTGAGATAAACATCTACGCCGCGCGCGGAGGTTACGGGAGCGGGCTTATCACCGGGGTGCACGTCGGGCTTACCGACCGCCTCATGATTGGCCTCTCGTACGGCGGCGAGGGCTTAGTCGGCTACTCCGACAACGTGCGCTGGTACTCGTACCCCGGCGTGATGGTCAAATACCGCATATTCGAGGAGGGCGTCGCGCCCCCGGCGGTAGTTATCGGCTTCGACAACCAGGGTTACGGCGGCCCTGCCGGCGAGAGCGCGTTTGGGNACGACGGATACCTGTTCAAGTCGCCCGGCTTCTTCCTCGCCGTAAGCAAGAGCTACATGATGCTTAACGCCGTACAGATAGGTTTCCACGGGACCGCCAACTACTCGCTTGAGGGCATGGACGACGTGAAATGGCCAAACATCATGGCGGGCATGGACATTGTCGTAAATGACGAACTCTCGCTGATTACCGAATACGACTTCGCGTTCAACGACAGGACAGGGCGCGGCAAGGGCAAACGGTACTACGCCATGCCGCAGTACGGTTTCCTGAACATCGGCCTGCGCTGGGCGTTTACGCAGAACTTCCACCTGGAGTTCGACGTGAGGGACATACTAGAAAACAAGACGGTACGCAGCCCGACACCGGATAACCCGGACAACAGGGTGCCGATAGGGTGGAGCAGGGAGTTGAAAGTGGTGTATATATCAAAATTTTAGAGTTTGAAGTTTGAAGTTTGGAGTGTGGAATTTGTATTGATTTTGACGTTAACTCCAAATTCCAAACTCCACACTGATAAACAGGAGGATTACCGTAATATGAGAACAATTGCAATGACCGCCGTAATGCTGCTGTTTACAGCGCATATAGCCTGTGCGCAAAGCGGGGGAGACGGCAAAAACAGCGTCAAAGAGGAGGACTCACAGGCCCTCGCCGACCGCATCGTTGACTCCAAAACACCGGTGTTTGTGGACTTTTGGGCGGTATGGTGCGGGGCGTGCCGTATGCTTGAACCAACGCTTGCCGATCTTAAAACGGAGTACAAAGACCGCATAGAGTTTGTACGGGTGGATGTGGACAAACACCGGGGTTTGACCCAGTACTTCGGGGTAACGGCTATGCCCACGATCTTCGTCATCGAAGATAAAACGGTAAGATCATCGTTTATGGGCGTGCGGGAAAAGCAAACATACCGGGACGCGATTGATAAAGCGCTGACGATGCATAAAGAGCGGGGGACGAAGAAAGAATAAGTTTTGAGTCAGGTTAGACGTCAACATCAATGCCGATGGGGGATAGATTGCAATGATACCTGAATTGTTGGCGCCTGCGGGGTCTTACGCCTGCGCGGAAGCGGCTTTTGAGCACGGGGCCGATGCCGTTTACGCGGGGGTAGGGCGGTTTAATCTCAGGGCGCACTCGCCCAATTTTACGGTTGAAGAGTTCAGCGAATTACTCGACTTCGCGTCTACCATAAACAAGCGCGTCTACGGCGTATTTAACATTATGCCCGACGACGAAATGTTCGCGCAGCTTGAAGATTTTTTAGAGCGCGTGGCGGAAAGCGGGCAGCGGCCGCACGCGTTTATAGTGAGCGATCCGGGCGTCCTTACATTAGTTACGGAAATCTTCAGCGGCATACCAATACACCTGAGCACGCAGAGCGGCTGCTTCAACTCCGTGGCTATGAGGTTCTGGCGCGACAGGGGAGTTAGCCGGGCCATCCTTCCCAGAGAGCTTAACCTTGAGCAGGTGCGCCGGTTCGCGGCGACAGGCATAATGGAGACGGAGCTATTCATACACGGCTCGATGTGCGTGTCGGTATCAGGGCGGTGCCTCTTAGGCACCTACTATAACAGCCGCCACCCCAACCTCGGCGACTGCCCGCAGCCGTGCCGCTTCAAATACCGCATAACACCGGCAGAACAGGACGGGGTAGATTTCACGCACGAGGGATTTGACGCGGAGGAGACGGAGGACGGTGTCTACCTCTTGAATTCAAAAGACTTATGCACGGTCGAAATAATGCCGGAACTAATAGGGTCAGGCGCCGCAGCGCTCAAGATAGAGGGCAGGAACAAGAGCGCGCACTACGTGGCGTCGGTCGTGAAAGTTTACAGGGACGCGATTGACACGTGCGCCGCGGATCCGCAGAACTACAGGGTCAAGGAGTGGTGGACCGAAGAACTGGAGACGATAGAACACCGACCGTACACCACAGGCTTTTACGCCGGGGATCCCATCAAGCAGGAACTGTTCGCGTCGAAAGCGCAGGCGGGGCACAGATTAGTGGGCATGGTCAAGGCGGCGATTGACGGGCGTCCGGTTATAGACGTAAAAAACAGTTTTTCCGCGCCGGGGCCCATCAATATATTGCCGGTTACTACAGGGCGGGACCCGTTTGAGCTGACGTTTGAGAAGATCAAGGAGTTAGACGGGTCGGAGACGGATTGCCACCGAACAAGGCCGAACAGGTTGGTCGTTCTTGACGGATGCAATGAAAAATTGCGTATTGGGGATATGCTGCGCGTGGGGGCGTAGATGCGCACATTTCCCAATGTACATATGCCATATTGACAGGTATATTCGTTCCGGTATCAAAAGATTGGGCTATATGAGGTGGTTCAGTATTTTTGACAGATTTTTCGACGCATTTAAGGTGCATTCCGCAATTTTGCTCAAATTATTTGAATTTTCCCCCTGCCGTGTTGTAATTTATGGGTATGGCACGTTTACTACCTACCGGCATACAGGATTTTGAGAAGGTCCGCAGGGGCGGTCATGTCTATGTGGACAAGACCGCCGTTATCCATCGCTTGGTGAGCGGCACCGAGGGGGCATATTTCCTGTCGCGCCCCCGGCGTTTCGGGAAATCGCTGCTTTGTTCGACGTTGGAGGCGGTTTTTGAGGGCCGGCGGGAGCTTTTTGGGGAGATAGCCGGATATCCGGCCCTTGCCATAGACTCCTTAGATTGGGGGTGGAAGAGGCATCCGGTAATCCGGCTCGATCTGAACGCCGGAGTATATTCAAACGGGGTGGAGGCGTTGCACTCAGCCCTCTCGCGTGAATTAGACAGGGAAGCCCGCAGTCTTGGGGTGGACTTGGACGGCGGGGATTGCGTTAACCGGTTTGCGAGCCTGATAGAACGTTCTTGCGATAAATACGGTGAAAGAACGGTGGTGATTATTGATGAATACGATAAGCCGCTCCTTGAGACGATAGACCTGCCGGAGATCCATGAACAGATAAGGAAAGAGCTCAAAGGCTTATACGGCGTTCTCAAATCCTACGACCAATACCTGCGGTTTGTGTTCATAACCGGCGTAACCAAGTTCTCCCGTGTGAGCGTGTTTTCCGACCTGAATCATTTGGACGATCTAACCCTCGATCCGGCTTACGCGGACATCTGCGGCTGGACGCAGGAGGAATTGGAGCAGACCTTTGGGCCGGAAATTGAGGCGGTTTTGAAAGAAACCGGCAAAAGCAGGGGCGAGTACATAGAAAGCCTGCGCAATTTTTACAATGGCTACCGGTTTTCAAGGAAGCCGCTCACGGTTTACAACCCGTTCGGGTTGCTCCTGCATTTCAAAAAGGATGGAGAATTCCTGCCCTACTGGTACGAAAGTGGTACGCCTACATTCTTGATAAACTTAATAAAAAATCAGAAAATAAACATCATCGACATGAGCAATATGCGGGTCAGGCATGAGGATTTCCGCAAGTACGATACCCAAAACATGAGGGCTGCGCCCATGCTGTACCAGTGCGGCTACCTCACAATATCCGACTACAACGAAAAGCGCAACGAGTACACGCTCGACTACCCGAACTTGGAAGTAAGCTACTCATTCGCGAACTCCCTCATGGAACAGTATTTGCAAGTCTCGGAAGACAGGTCTCAAGCACTGTTTTCCAAGTTGCCCGACGCGCTCGACGAGGGCAATATCGAAGACGCAATAAGCGCCCTGCGCCAATTTCTGGCCGGAGTCCCGTACGACATCATCAAGGAGACGGAGAACTACTACCAGACGGTCGTGTTCCTGATATTCAAAATCCTCGGCCTTGACTGCCGCGCCGAGGTGCGGATTGCGGATGGGCGGATAGATACGCTTGTGGAAACGAGCAATTTTGTGTATTGCTTCGAGTTCAAGTTAGACAAATCGGCGGACGAGGCGCTGGCGCAGATTAATACAAAAGATTACCTGCTGCCGTGGACAGGCAGCGGGAAGAAGCTGTTTAAGGTGGGGGTTGATTTCGACAGCGAGAAGCGCAATATCGGGGAGTGGAAGTACGAGGTGGCTGAGGGTTGATGAAACAGGAGACAGTATGCTTAATATCGTAAAAAATATTCTTGCGTGGGCAGACAAAGAGCCTATGCCACGTGATGAATGGGATGTATTTTATGTTGAGAGTATACATCGTTTGTTGCATCAGATAGAACTACTAAACTTTAAACTTCGAGTTATTGACGATATAGTAAATCCTCCTGCAGATATCGCACCAAAATTGGGTGATCTGACAGAATTTTTAATATCAGCTATCGACACGCTTGAATATCATCCG
>WQTH01000093.1 GCA_009786415.1 Chitinispirillia bacterium
TCGCCGGCCGACCGCTTCTCGGAGTACTTCATAAACGAACTGGAGGCATCCCTCTTAGACCACGGCAAGCTGACCGTCATAGACCGCAAGGAGATAGACCTNATNCGCGGNGAAATGGCNTTCCAGATGTCCGGCGAGGTCAGCGACGAGTCTATCCAAATGGCCGGGCAGAAATTAGGCGCGCAGTCAATCGTCTCCGGGCAGCTCATGGAAATCGGCGACACCTACAGAATGGTAGTGCGGGTGCTAAGCGTGGAAACGGCGGCGGTCGCGGCGCAGTACAGGAACGATGTCAGGAACGATGGGCGGATGAGGGCGCTGCTGACGGAAAGAAAGCATTTGGAGCAGGAGTCGGAGCTTGGGCAGCAGGTACGGCAGAAGCAACAGGCACCACAGGCCGAGGTTTTGGTGGTGGCGGAGGGGCCGGTAACGGCAACGGCGGTTGCGTCGGATGCGGGTGGGAAAGCGGGGGCGGCGGGAGGNGGCTCTGAAAAAAAGGCTCCTGCGGCTGTTAATCCTAACAAGGTCTACAAAGTTGGGGATGTTGGGCCGGCTGGGGGGCTTATATTCTATGATAAGGGGGATAATATTGATGGATGGCGGTATATGGAGGTGGCTCCGGTTGAGGCGGAGAAAAAGTTTGCGTGGTGGATACAGCGGCATTTAAGGAATGTGCCGGACAAAGGCGGTTTCACTGCCGTTGGCAAGGGCAAAGACAACACGCAAGAACTCATGAAGTATGTTAATGAAAACTGTGGGATATATAATAATGAACTTCCGGCAATTCTCTATTGCACTACGCTTGAGATAAATGGCTATAAAGATTGGTTCCTGCCCAGTTTGGATGAACTTCATCTGATGCGCCAAAATCTCCATATTATGGGGTTGGATAAGTTCAGTAATGAGGAAAGGTATTGGAGTTCGAGTAGTTATCGTTATGTAACCTTTAAATTCAATGAAAATGGTTGGGCAAGTGCAGCTGCAATGGGCCTCGTCCGCCCCGCCCGCCGCTTCTAACCCGCATTTCCGGCCCGCGCCTCGTCGTCCCGTTTGTCCTTTTGGCGCGGGCCAAAAGCCTAAAACGGGATGTTCAGGGCTGCGCTAACAGCGCGGGCGCCTGTTCATCCCTGCCGGGCCAATGGCCGTTATCTGGCGTACAGCCGGATGGGTCAGTCGCCGAGTTTTAGGATTTCGTCCACCGTCAGTTTAGTACTGTCCGCGATCTCTTCAATAGGTATCCCCTTGGCTTTCAGGCTCCTCACGATCTCCATCCGAACATTGTCCTCAGCGGTAAGGATGTTTGAAGTCATGTCCGTCTCGAACATCCTCCTGCTCCTTGCATGGGCCCGTTTCCGCTCTTCTTCGGTTACTTCCGGCAACACGGGATACCTCTTCAGTTGAGTTTTAGGATTTCGTCCACAGTGAACTCAGTAGCTTTCGCGATCTCTTCGACGGCCATCCCCATGCGTTTCAAGTTCATTGCGACCCTCATCCGGCCATTGTCCTCGGCGGTAAGGATGTTTGAAGTCATGTCCGTCTCGAACATCCTCCTGCTCCTGAACCGTGCGCGTTCCTGTTCGTCCTTGCTTATTTCCTGCAATAACGTGGCCGCCATACCTACCTCCTCTTTAGTTTCTATAATATGATTAATAATATCCCTGTATTCCGGCTTATCCGCAAATTGGAAAAAAGCCGACCACATTTCCAACGGCGTCAGCGCTGCCGTTGGCCTTTTCAAGATGTCATTGAGCTTGTTCATCTCAACGATAACTATATTGATTTGGTCGCTGAACAGCTTGCCGTCATCAAAGCGGAGCGCTGCTCTGTTCACGAAGCCGGGTCTTTCCGGCAGAACCGTATAGCCGCAGAACGTAATTTGATACGTCCGCACCAATTCGGCGTATTTCTTGCCTTTCGATGGTTGCGACGAGTGCAAATCCGTCCCATAATAGATATACTTGTTCTTAAAATTTCTGTGTTCGTGATCCCCGGCCTTCTCCTCCATCCGGGAGCTCTGCATTTCCACGTCAGCTTGATCCCCCCCGTCGATGGTGCAGTTTACGTCCAAGCGCTCGCCCTTTTCTGCGGTGTCCGAGATAGGCAGCTCGGTATTTCGCACTAATACGTCTACAACGGGCCGTTCTATTGCCGCCGAGATGACGTCCATCAGGACGTGCTTTGCGTCCGGGCGCGTCAGCAGGGTCTTGAAGATGTGGTCATCTGACGGTGGCAGGATGTCCGCGTCTGTCGGTAATTTGGCCATTCTTTGGTCTCCCTCTATTATAAATATACATCTACGGAAGCCCCAAAACCAAAAAAACAGCCGCCGCCGTCTAAACGACGCTTTCCGTGGGATTGGCGGGGCGAAGCTTCTCGCAGAGGGGGCCGGCTTTCTTTTTTGCTAAACCGCCATGCCATGTATTATATTATGATTATACCGAAGAATACTAATCTATGCAAAGTACCGGGCATTTCAGCAAAATCCAACCCCTAATTTAAGGAGGATAAAAATGGCACGGGTGATCCATGCTGAACTGCGGGGCGGTTATTGCGTGTATGTTGAATTTAAGGATGGGAAAAATGGTGTAATAGACCTTAAAAGTGAACTGGAAGACGATCACAGGCAGATCGTGAGGGATTTGCTGGATAAAGAGATGTTCAATACCATGAGGGTTGACTTAGGTACTCTGCGCTGGGCCAATGAGATGGATTTTTGCCCCGACTACCTGTACAATCTGGTAAACGCGAAGAAAAAAGTGGCTTGAGGGCGAGGGATGGCGGCGAAATAATCCAACCCCATTATTTTCACTTTGTGCCGCCATATATTATATTTATACTCCTGATTCTATGTATATTTCGTGAATAATGGGGTATTGATGAAAACACTGGGGATTTGTTTTGGCGCCACCACCGTCCAGTACGTCAAAATAGACGCTGACGGCGGTAAGAAGAAGATTGTTGCGACGGGCCGCGTGGCCCACGACGGGGATCCTAAGGCCGTCGTCCTCCACCTGCTCGCCCAGCGGGATATGGCCGATGTCGCCCGCATAGCCGTAACGGGCCGCGCGTTCAGGTCAAGCGTCGACCTCTCCGGCATTTCCGAGCCGGAGGCCATAGAGAACGCCCTCCGCGAGGTCTACCCCGACGGCGAGCGCCCGCAGCTCGTAATCAGTTCCGGCGGCGAGACGCAGCTCGTGTACGTCATGAACTCCAGGGGCGGCATCAGCTCCGTCCACTCCGGGAACAAGTGCGCTTCGGGGACCGGCGAGTTTTTCCTGCAGCAGATCCGCCGCATGGACATGGCGCTTGAGGAGGCGGTCGAGCTGGCCAAGAAGGGCGTTCCCCACAAGATAGCCGGGCGCTGCAGCGTATTCTGCAAGAGCGACTGCACCCACGCGCTCAACAAGGGCGAGCCGCGCGAGAACATCGCCGCGGGCCTCTGCCTGATGATGGCCGACAAGATAAGCGACCTCGTGAAGGACCTCAAAAGCGAGAAGACCGCGCTTATAGGCGGCGGGTCGCTCAACACCGCCATGGTCAAGATACTTAAGGAGCGCTTCGGGGCGTTGGACGTTCCCGAAACGGCGGCGGTGTTCGAGGCCTACGGCGCCGCGCTTTGGGCGGTTGATAACGACTGCATCGCCCTGCCTGCCGACCACGCCTCCGCAATCCACGACGCCCCCACATCGTTTGGCCGCCACGAGCCGCTCTCCAACGCCATGGACCTCGTGTCGTTCGAGTCGATGAAAAAGGACACCGTGTCGGAGGGGGACGAGTGCGTGATGGGGCTTGACGTAGGGTCTACGACGACCAAGGCCGTGCTGATGCGCCGCAAGGACAAGGCGGTCGTAGCGTCGGTGTACCTGAGGACAAACGGCGACCCGATACAGGCATCGCGCAACTGCTACAGGGCCATCGGCGAGCAGGCCGGCGGCGTGAAGTTTGACATTACCGGGCTGGGGGTAACGGGTTCGGGCCGGCAAATCGCGGCGCTGCACGCGTTGACGAACAACGTCATCAACGAGATCATCGCCCACGCCACCGCCGCGGCTTATTTTGACAAGGATGTGGATACGATTTTCGAGATAGGCGGGCAGGACGCGAAGTACACGTTTTTGACCGGCGGCGTTCCGTCCGACTACGCGATGAACGAGGCTTGCAGCGCGGGTACGGGATCGTTCCTTGAAGAGTCCGCCCGCGAATCATTGAACGTGCAGACAGAGGAGATTGGCGAGCGCGCGCTGTTCGGCAAGTCGCCGCCTAACTTTACCGACCAGTGCTCGGCGTTTATATCGAGCGATATCAAAACGGCGGGGCAGGAGGGGATCGGCAAGGATGACATTTTGGCCGGCCTCGTCTATTCGATCTGCCTCAACTATCTAAACCGCGTGAAAGGCTCGCGTCAGGTCGGCAAAAAAATCTTCATGCAGGGCGGCGTATGCTACAACAAGGCGGTGCCGGTGGCAATGGCGTCGCTCATGAAACACAAAATAGTTGTACCCCCCGAACCGGGCCTTATGGGCGCGTTCGGCGTAGCGCTTGAAACTATTAACAGGATGGACATAGGCCTTGCCGAGTCGGCCAAATTTGACCTTGAGGAGTTAGTCGCCCGCGAGGCTAAGCGCGAGGGCAGTTTCGTTTGCGCCGGCGGCAAGGAGAAGTGCGACCGCAAGTGTGAGATTTCAAGGATAAACGTCAACGGCAAGCAGTACCCTTTCGGCGGCGTCTGCAACAAGTATTACAATATGCGCCTCCATAAGGAGGTTGATGTTGAGGATTTCGACCTCGCCGCCGTCCGCCAGAGGCTGCTCTTTGAAGAGTTCGGCGTTAAGGAGCCGCACAAGGAGGGTAAGACGGTGGGCATAATGCGGACATTCCTGACGCACGCGATGTACCCGCTTTATTCGAACTTCTTCCACGAGATGGGTTTTAAGGTCGTGCTTTCCGACAAGATCGACCCCGAAGGTTTCGCCCGCATCGAGGCCGCGTTCTGTCTGCCGGCGGAGTTGACGCACGGCAGTTTCATGAACCTGCTCAAGAAGAAATTGGACTACATTTTCTTGCCGCACGTATCGCAGATCCCCGTCAAAAATCCGTCAACGGTCAGCAAAACGTGCGTATTCGTGCAGGGCGAGCCTTACTATCTTAAAGCGACATTCCGCCGCGAGATTGAGGAATCGAAATCGACCGTGCTCTCTCCGGTATTGCAGATGGACAAAGACTACGACAGGGCGCGTGTTCGCAATGAGCTGATAAATATGGCGGTGTCTACGCTGCGCGTAAGCCATACTTCCGCCACCGCCGCGCTCGATAAGGCGATAGCGCGTCAGCGCGCGTTTGACGCGGAATTGCAGGTGTACGGCAAGAAGGCGCTGCAATATCTCGAAAATCATCCCGATACGTTCGGCCTTGTCCTCTTTGGCCGCCCCTACAACACATTCGCCGCCGATGCCAACATGGGCATCCCCCACAAGGCCGCGTCGCGCGGGTACATTGTTATCCCGTTTGACATGCTGCCCGCCGCCGAGAATAAGGCGGACACTAAAATGTACTGGGGGATGGGGCAGAAGATAATGAAAGGTGCGCGGTTTGTGAAGGACCGCGATAACCTGTTTGGCGTGTTCATCACCAATTTTTCGTGCGGGCCGGATTCGTTTGTGTTGAGCTATTTCCGTAATATGATGAAATCGAAACCGTCGCTTACGCTTGAGCTGGATCAACATACTGCCGACGCCGGGATTGACACGAGGATAGAGGCCGCCGTTGACATCATGCAGAGCTACCGGCGCATCAGCAAAAATCTTCCTCCGGAGGATACTTCGTTTGTCCCGGCGGTTGTGCCGGACAGTGAGATGCGCGTCAAAGCGTCCGACGGCAAATACTATTCGATTTATGACCCTAAGGTAGAGCTTGTGCTGCCGTCTATGGGCAGGTACGGTACGGAGGCGCTCGCCGCGATTTTCAGGAGTTTGGGGGTGGACTGCCGTGCGCTGCCTGTTGCCGATAAAGAGATATTGAACCTCGGCAAGAAAAACTCTACGTGTAAAGAGTGCGTGCCTTATATTGTAACTACAGGGTCATTCCTGCAATACATTAAGGAGAAGAAAGACCCCGACAAAATCACGCTGTTCTTTATGGCGACAAGCGACGGCCCCTGCCGCCTCGGCCAATACTGCCGCGCTATCGCCCAGAATATCGAAAACCTGAAAATCCCCAACTGCGCCGTATTCACGCTTACGGACGAAAACGGCTACGGCGGCATGGGCGTCAAGAGCATCCTGAAGGGATGGCAGAGCATAATTGTCTCCGATGTGTTCACAGATATACGCAGCATGCTCTCGGTGGCCGCAAAGGACAGGGCGCAGGCCCTTGATACTTTAGAAGAGTGCTGGGGCGAAATGATACGGTTCTTTGAGGGCAAAACGAAGGGCGGTATTATCAAAACGCTTGACAAGATGGCAAAGCGCCTGTCGCAGATACCGCTGAAACTAAAGCCGTCGGACGTGCCGATGATATCCGTTATCGGGGAGATATTTGTGCGCCGGGACGAGTTCTGCCGCAAAAACATAGTCGACTATTTGGAAACGCGCGGCTTCGCGTCCAAAATCGCGCCTATCAGCGAATTTTTATGCTACAGCAACTACATTTTAAACGCGCGGCTCGGCGATGATGAGATGATGACATTCACAAATATGCTCCGCGTGCGCCTGACCTCGGCGCTTCAGGAGTACTGGGAGCGCAAGATCAAGAAAGCTATGTCGAAATGCGGGCTGTACAAGTTCGAGATGCTGGAGGTAGAGAAGACAATAGAAGCCGCGCAGCATCTGATAGACATCCGCTTCCGGGGCGAGGCGATACTTACGGTGGGGCTTGCCCTGAGGGAAATTCTGCACGACTCGTGCGGCGTTATATCCATAGGCCCGTTCGGCTGCATGCCGTCGCGCGTGGCCGAGTCTATACTCAAAAAAGAGATGAACGTAGACGGCAAGGCGAAAGTACCCGGCTGGGAAGAAAAAGCGCATAAATACGCAGATATAGGCGAATTTCCGTTTTTGGCTGTAGAAACGGACGGCAGCCCGTTCCCGCAGCTTATTGAGGCGAATCTTGAAGCGTTTGTACTGCAGGCGGGGCGCTTGCACGAATTCAGCCGTAAAGTGAAAGGATGAGGCCAATATGGGACCCATAGGCATTAAGGAACTGCTGGTAATTCTGTTGATCGTGCTGATACTGTTCGGCGCGAAAAAGATCCCGGAGCTGGCGAGGGGGCTGGGCATTGGCGTAAAAGAGTTTAAAAACGCCGCGAAGGAGCTTAATTCCGACGATGCCGCCGCCAAAACAGCGTCAACCAGCGATGCCGAAAGCAAGCCAAAAGGTGACGAACAGTCATCCTGATAAAGACAATGCCGTCAACAGCGGCGGCGTGAATGACGCCGGCAGCGAGATGTCCCTCATCGCCCATATCGCCGAATTGCGCCGGACATTAATCCGCTGCATTTGCGCCGTGATAATCTGCGCCATTCCGTGCGGGGTATATTGGAGGCGCATATTCGATTTGATAGCGGTCTACCCGCTGAAATTAAGCGAGCCGAGGCCGCAGATCATCTACACTGCCCCGGCAGAAACGGTAATGCTGAGCTTCAAGATCGCGTTGACATGCGGCATAGTCATCGCGTCGCCGTTTATATTCCAGCAGATATGGAGCTTCGTATCGCCGGGACTGTACAAAAAAGAAAAGCGCGTCATCTTCCCCGCCGCGATAGCGTCTACGTTTTGCTTTCTATCGGGGATAGCGTTCTGCTACCTCATGCTCCCCATGTTATTGCAATTTTTGACCGGGTTCGCTTCCGAGCAGATTGACCCGTTTTTCAAGATAGACGAGTATCTGGGGTTCCTGATAACCATGAGCCTCACTTTCGGCCTCGCGTTTGAACTGCCGGTAGTGGCGTTCGTGCTGTCAAAAATGGGCGTAATAGACCACCGTTTCATGACAAAATATTCCCGTCACGCCATTGTGCTGATATTCATCCTCGCCGCGGTAGTAACGCCGCCGGACGTATTATCCCAAATATTGCTGGCGCTGCCGCTCGTAGGGTTGTACGCTGTCAGCATATTGATATCATATCTGGCAAACCCATCGGCGCGCAGGGAGGCAGAACAATGACAAGCGGTGTTGGCTTTTCCGAGATACTGTTGATCCTGGCGCTGATAGTAATCTTCATCAACCCAAAACAGCTCCCCGGCCTGATCCGAAGAGTGTCAAAAACCGCCGCTCAGTTGCAGGCGGCGGTTAGAAAGTATATAGACGATGTCAAATACTGAAAAAACACACGGCAAAAAGACGGCATTCGTCGGAATGTTGCAACGGCCAGACATCATTTACGTTGTGACTCAAAAAAACATTACAAAAACATGATGTTTTTAGGTTTTTTTGAAAAAAAACGCTTCTTTTCACTTGATTTTTTGCAAAAATGTAGTATATTATGATACTGACATTTGTGATGAATTTGGGAAGGGAAAGGCTCATAATGTTTACCCGACAGAAAAAAAATATCCTGTTATGTATACTTGCGGTGTTGCTGGTATTTACAGTAGCAGTCAGTTGCGACACATATCCAATAACAATTAAGCCTGTTTTAATAGAAGAAGGGCAGGATGTTTGTGGGGGTGGTGCAGGAAATTTCGTGATAAAAACACAGGCGGAATTTGATAGTTTGATATGTCTATATTCTACGGGAAAAAATATTAATTTCGAGATACATCAGGTAATTGCGGTTATTGACGGATTTCGTCCTAGTGGTAGTTGGAGTATTAACATTACATGTATAAAAGAATATTCTGATTATATTGTTGTAAGCATATATATAAAAGCTCCAAAACGGGGAGCGACTACTGAAATTACTCAACCTTATCAAATTGTTAAAATACCAATAACTGAAAAGGATGTAGTGTTTAAGTATATCAATTATATTCCCCCTATCCCCCTGTAGGAGAAGGTATGTTATGAGTAAAATAAAAATATCGTTAGCTGGAGTATTTCCCGATTGGGCAGCGGCTGACAGCATTGTCTAAACCGCCTCAATATATCTAAAAAACGCCGATTTTGGTATTTTGAGCGCCTGTCAGGCTTCTTGCATTTCCTACTGCCGCGCAGTGGATTGTTCGGCAAGCCCTTTTTTAGGCCCCGTGCATCGGTCAGGTTTAATTTGAGGCAATTCGCGGTCGATGAAAAAAACAAAAAAATTTGTATTCCCGGAAACCCATAAGTTATATTTATAATGTTTGGATAAATAATTTCCGCAGGTTGCTTGTCCGGCGTCTGCTGGGTAGTTTGATGGAAGGATAGATTGTGGCTTTCAGGGATAGCTGTTGTGATGATTATTTTTACGGGTTTGATGGTGTGCGCGCCGGTACCGTTTGGACGCGTGGCGACAAAACTGCCCCCCCCCCCCCCCCCCC
>WQTH01000094.1 GCA_009786415.1 Chitinispirillia bacterium
CGCCCTGACATCTATGAACTCGTCGCCGGTGTTGAAAATGCCCNCCGGAACTTTGGCGCCGCCCCCGCCGTTGCCGGCGCGCAGGTCGGCGAAAGCGCCGAGTACGTCGGAACTGTAGGTTATAGGCATACCAGCGCCGTGCACGCTCAGCAGGCCGCCGCCCATTGAATATACCGCCCCGGTTATGCTGGAGCCCGCGCCGCCCTGAGCGAGTATCATGGGCGAGTTGTTGCCCTCTTCGGCGTATATAAGGCCCCTGAAGCGGCCGGGGTCAAAGCCCGGCTGAAGGCTGGACTGGCCGCCCAGATATATCAGCATACTGCCAGCCGGCCCGCAGTCGAAAAACCTCTGCCTGAGCTGCGCGCTGCCCTTCAGCACAAAAATAACCTTTTCGTTGAACTTCTCGCCGCTCCACTGCCAGTCCTGTCCCTGCATATAGCCGCCGTCTAACTCCACTACCACATGGCCGTTGTACCTCTTAGACTGCGGCACCGACGCGAGGGCATTCAGGAACTTGGACTTGTTAAGCCCGCCGCTGCCTGAGCCCCACGAGTCTGCAATGTCATTTATACCCAAACGTGTAACCCCGGCAGGTATCTTGCTCAAGTCCAGCTTGGGGTTCTCGGCCCTGCTTAGGGCGCTCGCGGCGTCATCATTATCCGCAGGGACCTTGGTATTATGGTGATAGACAGCCTTACCCTCTACGCGAAGGGCCTCTGCGAAAGTCGACCCGGCAGTCTGGTCCTTAAAATCCTTGTCTACCCAGGTATTACCGTTAAATATGATCCCCGCGTCGCCGTTAAGCGTCAGATTCGCGCCGATCGTAACGTTTCCGTTTATTATAAGGCCGTTTGAGGTAACCATATCCCCGCCGGTAAAAAGAGCGTTCTCGCCCCACAAGCCGTTTTTGCCGTCGTCGTCTACCCACTCAACCGCAAGCCCACCCAGTTCGCCAAAAACCTCCGCCCTCTTTATATATCTGCCGCCAGTACTGTTGCCGCTGCGAACATCAAACCTGCCAAGCACCCTGCCTTCATAATCCACCCCCACACTGTCAAGACGGCTGCAGAATGACTGGTCAACGCCGGCGGCAAGAGCGACTTTCTGAGTGCCGCTGCCAAACACAAACCTGCTCCTGTCGTTCACTGCGGGAATCTTATTATTAAGAATATCTTCAATAACCGCTTTCATGCGCGCAGCCTTGCCACTATCCCTCAAACCAGTCTCCGTTGCTATTACCCCGCTGTTTAATGTACTCTGCGCGGTCTGCACAGATGCGTAACTTATACTTGTGCGTGACTGACTGCCAGTGCTGCGTATCATAGATGCCGCCGCTATTCCCATAAAAGCAATCGCCACAAGAACTCCCACTATGGCCGAACCTGACTGCCCGCCAACCGCGCTGACCAAATCATATTTCTTACGCTCCATAATTTTACCCCCTTCGTTTTTCTGTTTTTGCGTACAGCAGGTCATGCGCCCCTCATTTTTCAGTATAGAGACTTTTGGCGGCAAAATCAATAGGAAAAGTAAAATAAATTTTTTTTGCGAATTTATGCGTAAAATAAGGGGTTTTACGCGATATTATAGCGATATGGCAAAAGAAAATCAAGAGGAAAATAAAATATTTTTCGCATATGTAAACACGCTTTTTCGATATGCTGAGTTATTAATTATACCAATGCTATTCAAAAAAATCAAGAGAAAAATAAAAATATTTACCACTGCCATTTTAGTGTAAATCCGAACCGGGGTCCTGTAGACCCCCAAAACCTGAACGTGTCGTTGACATTTATAATATTTATGGAGGGCTCAACCCCGGCCTCCTGAGCCGGAGCCGCTCGCTCGGCAGTTACGGGTTGCGGTGTATGCCTGTGACGGAGCTTGACCCCACGCCTGATTTGCTTTGGCTTCCGGTAGTTTGCAGCATTGCTCCCACTGCTATACCAATGAATACCGCCGCTACTACTACCCCAGGCAGTGCGGGTACGGACTGTTTATTTGGTTCCGGCGTAACCATTCTGGCCAACAGCGTCTGTCTAAGGCGGATATGGCAGGTACCGGCCACATACATAATTATACAGTAATATACTATATTACCTATGGGTTTGTCAAGATATTTTTAAAAAAACTTCAAAACCTGAAAAAAATCTTGAATACCGTTGTACAATGAATTAGTTTATATATGCGGGAGTGTGGCCGCTGGTTATCCGAATTTGTATAATTTTGTATAATTTTGAGGGAAATGGCTATCTACAATGGCATATTTGGGCATAGGTTATTTGGGCAGCCGGCAGGGTTTTTTGGCCGATATTGTGGAGGAGAATCAGGAGTGGCTGAAGGGCGACCGGTATCCGCGCTTTTTCGGGGACTCGTTTATTGTGATGTACGATTCCAACACCGCCCGCGAGTTTGCCCGAAAGTGTCAGGTTGCCGACGATGAGGACCGCGTCGTCGTTTACACTATGGACCGTCCGCTCAGGCGCCGGCCTGGCGGGGGGNAAACCTTGTTAATTCAACGGAAACGGGCGGTATATACATAAAATGATACAGTTTAACGACAGGATAGAGCCTGCCAAGATAATGGAGCTTCTCGCCAAGGGGCTTCCGTACTATCTTGAGTCGTGGCAGGAGATTGACGACCGGCGGGGGCTTTTCGGCACCGATGACCCCCGGACGTTCAATATGCGTACTGTAGGATCGTCTTCGCCGGTTATAGAGTATGTCTTGCGTCCGCACCTTAACGTGCTTTGTGTGCTTGGCGCTTACGTTTACCACAATCAGTTGGGGCTCATAGAGCAGCTGATAAGCGAGGGCGACCTTGTCTACAGGCTTAAGAAGGGGGTTGCCTGGGCCTGCGACAGCCACATTACGGGCGATTTTGACGTAGACACGTTTCTGGAGCGCCGCCGGTGGGGCGAAAACTGGCGTAGCAGCCTTTGGGCCACGCTTTTGGGGGTGATTTCGGTGCTTGCCGGGCAGGTTCTTGATTCAGACGAACAGGCCCGCATCCGCAGGATCATAGCGCACGAAGCCGACCGTTTTACCGGCGTTATGCCGCCCAGCGGCTGCCGGATAGACTCCAAGGCCGAGGAGAACGCGCAGGACGCGATGCTGCTCGCCTGGGCCATAAACCTCTGCCCGGACCACCCGCACGCGCGGGACTGGGGGGAGTCGCTCAAGATTTGGGCGGTGAATATAGACTCAAACATCCACGACAGCGCCGACCACAGCCGCTACTTCGGCGGGTCGATGGCCGATGCCGTGGCGACGTGCAACATCTACCCCGATTTTACCGCCGAGAACCACGGCTTTTTCAGCCCGGAGGCGCTGACTTACGGTATATGGAACGTCTTGGCGCTTTCGGCGTACAAGCTGAATGAGCGCGAGCCGCCGGCGTACCTTACGCGCAAGAGTTTTGAGCGCACGTTCGACATCCTTATACGCTTTTGCCTGCCCAACGGCCTGCTTTTCGCCCCCGGCGGGCACGATATGCCGCTTTTCATACCACACCCTATGGCGCTGGCGTGGGGGCTATGGAGCGGCGACCCGCGCGCGTCCAACATTACGGGCAAGCTGCTCTCGTGGATGGACACCGTTTTGGACTCCGGGGATACCATAGGCCCCGACAGGTCGCCCTGGGTGCTTGGATTCGAGCCGTCTTACGACGGGTGGGAACTCTTTTTCCAGAGCCAGGTGGGGGTGGAACTGGCGCTTTTGGCGAGTTTGCCGTTCCAGACGGCAGGGCTGCGCAGCTACACCGCCGGACAGGTCGAGAACGCCATAGACACGCGGCACATATATCCTTATATAGAAGTATGTTTCAGGCGCAATGTGCGCTCCACCCGCAGCGTGGCGTGGAAGGCGCTGGGCGGGCACCCGATGATAGGCATAAACCTGCACGCGCGCCCGGAACTGCTCGCACCGTTCAAGGCCGCGCTGCTCGGTATGCCATCGCTCAGTGACCCCGTAAAGAGCGCCGAGGTGCTGTTCCACAACGACGGCTACCAGCGCGACGGGTTCGACACCTACGGCCGCATAGCCTATTTCGGCGCGAGCGGGCGGCAGGTGCTCACGCGCGACATTCGCATAATAACGTGCGCCGAGGAGGGGCTTGTGGTGCTCGACAGGATCACCGCCGATGTCGATTTGCAGGTAAACGAGCACTACCTATCCCCCGTCTACATCGTAAACGACCACTGGACCGATGGGAAGGTCGGCATATTAAGCGGCTCGCTTAGAGACTCCGTGAGTTTCGAGCAGCGGCAGTTCAGGGAGATTAATTGCCCTACGTCGTGGGTTAGCATAGAGAACCAGCTCCTTTACCAGTTTATCTGGGGGCGCGACAAGGGGCTGTGCTACCTGCCCGGCGGGGAGCGCATAGCGCCGCCGTACTGGAAAAACTGCCGTTTAGATATGCTCGCGACGCGGGTGGAGGCGGCGGCGGTAAAGGCGGGGAGCGAGGTGTACCGCGCGGGTTTCTACATTGGCGGCGGCAAGGGGCCAAGGCTCTTCAAAACCGCAGGAACCCCGGGAGAGTTCTTTAAAGGTATGGTAATCATGGATGGGAAAATCAATATAGAGCTGGACTGATGGCGTATGGACAAATTACAAACGATATTAGCTAACTATAAAACGTTGTGCGACTACTGCGACGGGATATGGCAGCGTGTACGCGAAACATACCCCCGCGAGATCGCGTGCCGTAAGGGATGCGGCACATGTTGCGAGCTGCAAAGCGTAAGCCGCCTTGAAGCGTACATCATCACCGCGTATATAAACGGCATAGACGACAAAAAGCCTCTGACCGGCAAGGGCAAACGCAAGCGTTCCGGGCACATCTGCCCGTTCCTGCGCGACAAGGCCTGCGTAATATACGAAGTGCGCCCTATAATCTGCCGCACGCACGGGCTTATTCTGCGCTCAACCGACTTCCCCGGCGCGCACCATGCTGGCAGCTGCCCGTACAACTTCCCGTCGCTCCACCCGCGCGACATCGCGCCGGAACTGACCATAGACATAGACCGCGTAACAAAAAACCTCACCAACCTGAACATGGCGTTCTGCATTATAAATAATATAGACGCCAAAGACGAATTAAAAAGCAGGGTGCCGTTAAAGGAATTGGCGTTACTTTTCGGATGAGGAGCGGTTTAATGGTAAACAGGACGTGCGACTTTCTGGTAATAGGCAGCGGGATCGCCGGCGTGTCGTTCGCCATAAACGCGGCGCGGCACGGCACGGTGGCAATAATTACGAAAAAGCAGGACAGCGACTCAAACACCAACTACGCGCAGGGCGGTATCGCGTGCGTCCTTGACAACAGCGACAGCTTCGAAAGCCACATAAACGATNCCCTCACCGCCGGGGCCGGGCTGTGCGACCGCGAAGCCGTAAAAATTCTGGTGGAAGAGGGTCCGCCAAGAATACGCGAACTGTTAGACTACGGCGCGCGCTTTTCGGTTGGGGGGGGAAACGGTGATAAATCAGGCAGCAATCCCTACAACCTGCACTTGGGCAGAGAGGGCGGGCACTCCGTAAACCGTATAGTCCACGCGATGGACCTGACAGGGCGGGAATTGGAGATGACGCTGCTGCGCAAGCTGCGCGGGCACAAAAACATCACAATCCTCGAAAACCACTGCGCCATCGAGCTGATAACGGGGCACCACGTAAAAAGCGTGCCGAATCAATACGAATGTTTCGGCGCGTATGTGCTGGATTCCGTAAACAAGTCCATATTCTCCATAAAGGCAAAGGTCACCTGCTTGGCAAGCGGCGGGGCCGGACGCGTCTACCTGCACTCGACAAATCCCGCCATAGCCACAGGCGACGGCGTGGCTATGGCCTACCGCGCCGGGGCGCAGGTCGCCAACATGGAGTTCATACAGTTCCACCCTACAACGCTGTTCCACGAAAAGGCGGACTCGTTTCTGATATCCGAGGCGCTAAGGGGGTACGGGGCGGTACTGCTCAACGCAAACGGGCAGGAGTTCATGCAGAAATACCATCAGCTGAAATCATTGGCCCCAAGGGATATTGTGGCCAGAGCGATAGACAACGAGATGAAAATCTCCGGCCTGCCGTGCGTATACCTTGACGTGAGGCATAAAGAGGCGAAAGAGACAATCGCCCACTTTCCCAACATCTACAGCCAATGCCTGCAATATGGTATTGATATCACCAAAGATTTAATTCCCGTAGTGCCCGCGGCCCACTATATGTGCGGCGGCGTGGCGGTCGACTACTATGGCAATACGGGAATAGAAAATTTGTACGCCTGCGGCGAGACCGCTTGCACCGGGGTGCACGGCGCGAACAGGCTGGCATCGAACTCGCTGCTCGAAGCGCTCGTATTCTCACNCCGCGCGGTGGCCGACGCGGCGGCGCGTTTGAAAAAATGCCGCGATATATCACTTGGAGATATCCCCGACTGGGATGATAAGGGAACGAGCGATATTGAGGAGTGGATACTGCTCTCGCATAATCTGAGCGAGATACAGAGCGTGATGTGGGACTACGTTGGCATAGTGCGTTCCGGGCTGCGGCTCAACAGGGCACTGCGCAGAATTAACCTGCTCGAAAAAGAGATAGAGGATTTCTATAAACGCGCGAGGATCACCCCGCAGCTGCTCGAACTGCGGAACGTGGTCACAACCGCTAAATTGATTATTATGTCCGCCCTCAAACGCAAAGAGAGCCGGGGGTTGCATTATACTACCGATTACCCCAAACAGAACGATAAGAACTGGCGCAAAAACACCGTAATCTCCAACCGCCGCAAGGCCCCGAACTCCACAGGGCTTATGACATGCCGATAAACCAATGGCAAATACTGATAACCGTTTTGCTGATGCTTGGCGTCATACTGTCCGCCATTAAATACGGACGCGGCCCCTTATCCTTATCAAAAAAAATTGTGCTGATTACCTTGAGGGCCGCGTGGTTCATCGGGCTGATACTCTCTTTCTTTGAGCCGGTGATACAGTTCGAGCGGTTCGAGTCGGGCAATATGAAAATCCCCGTGCTTATTGACGTATCAGCCAGTATGCAGAATTTTTCCCCCGATGCCAACGTCAAACCGTTTCTTGACACGCTGGCGTCTTTACAATCGCGTACGGGCGGGCGCGTCAATTTTGAATATTTTTTATTTGGCGACTCAACCCGCGCGCGGCAGCTGCCGTCAGCAGCCCCAATATTGTTTAATGACCATAAAAGCTATTTCCCCGCCGCGATAGACGACGCCGGCGGGAAATTTTCCAACGATATGATAATAGTCAGCGACGGCCACTGGACAAGGCCGCGCAGGAGCAGTGAGGTATTCCCGCGCAATACCGTATACTATTTAACGCTGCCTGACGCCGACCCCAACCCTTTCGTAACAATATCGTACAACGCGCCGGAATCATCCCCCAGCGATTCCTCTTTCACCATAGACGTAACGGCGAGCGGGTACGTTAAGGACAGGGCGGGGCTGACAGTGTCGCTAAAAGAGAGAAACCGGACAGTAAAAAAGGAATCAACGGAAATCGAACAGGGGTATTTTACAAAGACGGTACAATTCAGGACGAGCAGCCAGCATCCGGGCAGAAAACTTTATACCGTCGAAGCGGTAATAGACTCCGCCGTCCCCCCGGCCGCGGCAAGTTTCGTCCACCAGACGGTCCCGCACTTTCTGACCTACTCGATGTACTCCGCAAAGCCTGCGCTTGACAGGCGGTACATATCGCAGGCGCTGGCGTCAAATAATTTTTTCAGGGAGAGGCAAGCGTCCCCCGATATCCTTTTCCTGTTTGACTGGGACACAACGGCGGCGGGCCTGACGCGCTCCCTCCCCCGCCACGCGACAGCCGTATTCCTCGGCGCCATGCCGTGCAGTTCAAGCCGCATAACAGAACCGTCGCTGTCTATAAAATTGGTTGACGACAACAGCTCCATAATAAGCCCCGGCCTCGACCTGCGCTCCATGCCGCCGCCGCAGGAGGTCATCACCTGCAGCCAGCAGCCGTCGCGCGGGATGAAGAGGATATTGCAGGCGACAATCAACACAACAACGGCAGCGGGCGTACGTGCAGGCGCCGCCCCCACCGGCAACGCGCCCAACAATTTGACAATCCTCTCATCCGGCAGGTTCAGGAGGATACAGGCGCTGTTCTGCCCCATAAAGGGCTTTTGGAGATGGGACTTCTGGCCAATGTCATCCGATCGCGCCGAAAACGAGCTGTTCAGCTTCTCCAACACGATACTGTCCGCGGCAAAAGAGCTGCTGTTAGACAACATCTCCGATCAACTGATACTATATCCGGCAAACACTCTTACCGAAACAGACTCCGCAAGATTCATGATGTCCCTGCCGGCGGCTGTCCCCATATTCGAGCCTGTCAAATTATCTGTACAGATAAAGAACGACAACGCCGCCGTCGACACGACGATGAACTACTCCCCCACCGGCCTGAACAGGCAGCCGCTTTCCTTCCACGCCCTGCCGCCGGGCAGATACGGCATATCGTCGTCATTAGACGGCAGCGGGATCAAAGCCGCTTTCGCCGACAGCTTCACCGTAAACAAGGATATGAGCGAGCTATCGGTCCTCGCCCAAAACACGCAGTACCTGCAGGAATTCGCCCAACCGCTTGACACGCGGGACATCCCGGCGGCAAGCAGCGTTTTCGACTCGTGGGACCAGCGGAGCGCGGAGCGGAACACGGTTGTCGAAACGGTACGTATCAACAGGTCGTGGCTGCTGCTTGGAATAATGCTCGCGCTGCTCGCGGCGGAACTGGTGCTGAGGAGACGGTGGGCGGTTGATTGATTCAGACAATCACCGCCCGACCCATTCCATTTCCTGCTACAGCCGCCGGATTTCGTCTGCGGAAAGACCCGTGATTCGGCAGATGACGTCCGTGGGCAAACCTTCGGATATCATGGCTTTGGCGTTTTCAAGCCTTTCTTCCAACCGACCCTCCTTCCTTGCCGCCTTCAGCCTCACCCTGTCGTCCATATCCGCCAGCGCAAGCATCTCGTACTCGCGGCGTGTCTTTGGGTCCAACTCTGAATACGCCTTCATTATGTCGGCAGCTTTTTTAAGCTCAGGACTCATTTCCGCTATCATATCCAGCTCCTCTTTAGTTTCAGCGTTTAACA
>WQTH01000095.1 GCA_009786415.1 Chitinispirillia bacterium
AAAAATCCAAAAATTAAGACTATTGCGTGTACACCTACTCTACTGCTACAATATAATTAATTGCCTGGCGGGATGCAAGTTTTTGAAATTTTTTGGGGTACCAACCGGGAACAGGCCTGGGATAGGCCGGAAATCCCCGATAATATCACTCCCCAAGAAAATTTCTACCTGAGCGACATATCGCTCCTCTACGCCACAATGGGCTACCGGGACAGCCTTATAGGCGGCATACTGGAAAACATCGTATTCCTCGAACTAAAGCGCAGAGGGTACGCCGTATACATCGGCAAAGCTGACACAAAGGAGATCGACTTTGTAGCCGAAAAACGCGGGCAGCGGGNGTACGTGCAAACCGCCTGTAAAATAGAAAGCCCGCAAACCGCGGAGCGCGAATTCGGTACGCTGGTCTCAATCAAAGACCAGTACCCCAAATTTGTGGTAACAATGGACGACTTCTGGAGAGAATCGGTCAAGGGCGTGGAGCATATCCACATATCCGACTTCCTGTTGGATAACCAATTCTGATAACACCGGGAGACTAAAAACCTACTGGCTGCTGAAATCCAAAACATCCGGGGNGATGGAGGCGCCGCCGTCGTAGATGCTTACGTCTACCGCTACGTCCCTGTTTACGCAGAGGACATACTCGCCGGCCACGACGCCGGTGAAGACATATCTGCCGCTGCCGGCGGGCACGGCCCTGTGCAGCACACGGGAGGAGCCGCAAGCGCCGTCCTCCGATATAAGGGTAACGGTCAGGCCGTCCCAGCCCTCGCCGTCGTTGTTGATTACTATCGTCTGCGCCGGGGCGGCGGCGGTCCAAACCGCCGTCAGAAACGCAGCCGCGCAGGCAACGCGGGCTATGGGCGCTCTAACCCCCGCAAATAATCCCGTAGGCATCATATAATCCCCCGCCCCACCAGCATCCTCTCAACCTCTTCCCAGTTCATATAGTCCTTCTCCCCGGAGCCGCCCTTTTTAAGCGGCGCGCCGAGGGCGGTGTCGTCTATGTAGAGGTCGGCGTAGGATTTCGGCGAGCTTGTCCACTTGGTCTGCTCCGGGTTGCAGTTGGCGCTCCACAGGGGTATGCCGTTTTTGGCGAACCACTCTACAGCGGCGTCGAGCTCCGGGCCGGACCTCATTGTCCAAAGGATCAGCTTGTGCGTATGCGCTATTTTCCTGAGCACCGGCACGGCGCCTACATCGCGGCCTACCCTGGGGTATTCGTGGGTTACGCAGGTCCCGTCAAAGTCTACAGCTATAAACTTACTTTCGTCCATTACTGTCCCTCCTGTCTTGGCGCCGGGGCGGCGCTTGCGTCCGTCCGCGNCATTGTGCTGGTATTCGAAACTATCAGGAATATAAATATTGTCCTACATGGGTAGTATGCAAAATCTTAATTTTTTTGCCACAGACGGCGGGCGTTCAGGAGGCCGACCGCTCAAGGAGCGCCGCCGCCTCGGCAGCCATCTGGTGCATTATGAAGGTGGTCAGCTCCGTCCTCAGCTGTACCTGTGTGTCGTAAACCACCTCAAATTTGTAGGATTCGGAGGTCTCGAAAAACCGCTTGATGCGCTCCTTTGCGGTTTCCTGATCCCCGTCAATATTAAGGGCCAGCGTGCCGTCCTTGTTTATGGCGACTTTCGAGCATCCGGCGGCGCGGCCCAGAATTTTGAGCTTCATCAGCAGGGTGAGCGCCTTTACGCTCTCCGGCAGGGGGCCGAACCGGTCGGATAGGCCGCGCTCCATATCCGCCAGCTCGCCAGCCGTGCACAGGGACGACATCTCCTGATATATGGATATGCGCGTAGGNCCGTCCGCGATAAACTCCGTGGGGATGTATGCCGGCAGGGGCACTTCGAGGCGCGTTTCGGGCGCTTTTTGCTTTTTGGCTATGTTGACATCGCCGCCGCCGTCCGCCCCCTCGGCGCCGTCGTCGGGGCGCCTTACCTCGTCTACGGCCTCCTGCAGCAGGCGACAGTACAGTCCGAACCCCACCGCCGCTATGAACCCGTGCTGGCTGGTGCCGAGTATGTTGCCGGCGCCGCGGATCTCAAGGTCGCGCATGGCTATCTGGAAACCGCTGCCGAGGTCGGTGTATTGCTCAAGGGCTTTGAGGCGCTTGAGGGCGTCGTCTTTCATGCTGTCGAACGGGGGGGTCAGCAGGAAGGCGTACGCCTGTTCCGACGAACGCCCCACACGGCCCCGCAGCTGGTAGAGCTGCGACAGCCCCAGCATATCGGCGCGGTTCACTATTATGGTGTTTACGTTGGGTATGTCAAGCCCGTTTTCGATTATCGCCGTCGCGAGCAGGATGTCGTAGCGGCCCGCGGTGAACGCCTTCATTATCGCCTCCAGCTCAGCCTCGTCCATCTGCCCGTGCGCGCTTATCGTTTTCGCCCTCGGAGCCAGCCGTTCGAGCCGGTCCTGCAGCGCGGGGATGTCCTTTATGCGGTTGTTGACGAAGTAGACCTGCCCGCCCCGCTCCAGCTCTTCCTCAATCGCGTTCTTGACCAGCTCGTCGTGGTACTCCGCCACCCGCGTTTCTATGGGCAGGCGGTTGCGCGGCGGCGTGGCGATAACAGACAGGTCGCGCGCGCCCACAAGCGACATATGCAGCGTGCGGGGTATGGGCGTCGCGGTCATGGAGAGCACGTCCACGTCGCTGCGCAGCTTCTTCAGCTTCTCCTTATGGTTCACGCCGAACCGCTGCTCCTCGTCTATCACAAGCAGCCCAAGCTTCTTGAATTTCACGTCGGCGGATAAAATGCGGTGCGTGCCTATCAGTATGTCTACCTGCCCCGCCGCGAGCCGCTCAAGCGTCGCCTTGTGGTCTTTAGGCCGCTGGAACCGGCTCATGACCTCCACGCGCACGGGGAAGTTCGTCATGCGCTCCGAGAAGGTGGCGAAGTGCTGCGCGGCGAGTATGGTGGTGGGCGCGAGTACCGCCGCCTGATNCCCGCCCATAACCGCCTTGAACGCCGCCCGCATGGCGACCTCCGTCTTGCCGAAACCCACATCGCCGCAGACAAGGCGGTCCATGGGCTTTTGGGACTCCATGTCCTTCTTCACATCCTTTACGGCGCGCAGCTGGTCCGGCGTCTCGTCGTAGATGAAGGTGTCCTCGAACTCGCTCTGCCATACGCCGTCCGGCGCGAACTTTATGCCTTCAAGGTACTGGCGCTTCGCGTACAGCTCAATAAGCTCCTGCGCCATCACGCGCAAATTCTCGCGCGTGCGCTCCTTGAGCCGGTCCCAGGACGCCGTGCCAAGCCGCGACAGCGGCGGCGTAAAGTCGTCTTTGCCCACGTACTTCTCAACCTTGTGGAAATCCTCCACCGGCACGTATACCTTCGCGTTATCCGCGTAGATAATCACCATGCAGTCGGTCGCCGCGCCGCCGGCCTCAATGCGCTCAACCCCCACAAAGCGGCCAATACCGTGATCCTCATGGACAATAATGTCGCGCGGCGCAAGCTGGTCGAAAAAACCGGCGGAGGTCATAGGCGATTTCTGCTTTTTGGACGCCCTTACTGGGCTATAGGCGCGGTTGAATATCTGAAACTCGGTGTAAACCAGCAGCTTGATGTCGGCGCAGATAAAACCGCCGCAGACCGTGCCGGCGCAAATCGAAGCGGAGTTCGCGAAATCGCCCAAAAGCTCTGTGACCCGCTCGGCGTGGCCGGCTCCGGGGCAGGCTATTACACAGCGGTAACCCTGAGAAACACGCCCGGCAAGCTCGCTTACGACTATGTCGAGATCCCTCTGTACAGACTCCTGCGGCAAAAACGGCGTGCGGAAGACCGCGGTACCCTGCGGGACGCCCGCGGTGTCCACGAATATTTGGTCGTAACACGCCAGCGCTTCGAGGATATACGCATCATCAAACAGCAGCTTGTCCGGCGGCGACACGAGCGGGGCGTAGGCCTCCGGCACCCTCTCCATGTGGCGCGTGTAGTTCTGGCGCGCCTCGTCTAACCGGCTCTTTACAGGGGCGAGATCGTCCCATACCACAATCGCGCCGGACGGCAGGTAGTCGAGAAGAGAGGCGGTCTCAAACCCGAACCAGTGCAGGAACCACTCAATACCCTCGCGGTTGCCCACGGCTTTCCACTGATGCTCCAATTTGTAAACTAATGACTTGTCGATTGGCGCCGGCCTGCCGATGCCTGACGGCTTACCGGCAGTTGATGATTCGTCAATAACCGCTGATTTATCGACCGTTGACGGCTCGCCGGCGCCTGCCGGCTTATCGGCAGATGCCGCCTCATCGCACCACTCTATCATCGCCTCAATAGCATCCTCAACCATCTCGTCAGAAACGCAAAACTCCCGCATGGGCACTATCTCAAGCGACTTATGCACAGCCGCGCTCCTCTGCGTAAACACGTCAAAGCTGCGGATGGACTCTATAGTATCCCCCCAGAACTCTATGCGGTACGGATTCTCGGCGAGGAAGGGGTATACGTCCACTATACCGCCGCGTATCGAGAATTCGCCTATGTCGGTGGTCTGGTTCTCGCGGCGGAACCCGCTGTCGGTCAGCCACTTGGCAAGCGTTTCGATGGGGGTATCGGCGCCAACTTCGAGATGAATGATGGACTTGAAGAGCCGGCGGCGGGGCACAAGCCGCTGCATGAGCACGGCGGACGGGGCCGCTATCAGGCAACGCCGCCCGTTCAGCAGGTCCGACAGCACGCCGAACCGCGCCTCAACGGTGGGGCCAAACGGCGACTTCATATTGTACGGCACGGCGTCCCGCGACGGCATGAACGCTACGGCGGCGTCATCGCCCAAAATCGCCCGGCAGTCCTCCGCCACCTGCTCCGCCCGCTTGGCGCTCTCCGCCAGCACAAGCACAACCGCCCCCGACTGCCTGAACAGGTCAGCCGCAAGAAACGCCCCGCTCGACCCGGCCATCCCCGCAAACAGCGCGCTTTGGGGCCGCTCACCGCAATACCGGTCGAGGCCGGGGAATTTGAGAGACGCAAAAATATCGGATAATTTAACGATTTCCATAAGATTCCGTAGGGGCAGGCCTCCGAACCCGCCCGCGCAACATCAAGACACGGCACCTAACGACGCGCGTTTAAAAAAATGAGCCAGGAAGGATTCGAACCTTCGACCCCCGCCTTAAAAGGGCGATACTCTACCGCTGAGTTACTGGCCCGTACCCTCGCCAAATCAATGACTTATAACATTTTATGTTGGCATTGACAAGTACATATTTATATATTTACCTACAAAATGCTTACAATTTAATAACCCTTAACCGCCGTGCGGCCCATTTCACTGCCTTTTTAAAAATACAAAATGGGCGGGATTGCGGGCAAATATTTTTAGAATTACCACTTTTTGTGGCGCGAGTAGTATTTTATGTATTATGCGCGACTTCAACGTAACCGGACTTTGTGTCCCCAATCTCCATTATATGGCCGATACCGGCGAAAAAGTCTCCCGAATAGTGCAATTCGTGGAGAAAAGATGCTACTTTTCCATAAACCGGGGGCGGCAGTACGGCAAAACTACTACATTCTCCCTGTTAGAGAAGTCCATTCGGGATAAATACTCGGTAATAAGAATCAGCTTTGAAGCCGTGAGCGACAGCATGTTCGAAACGGAAAATAACTTTTGTCAGGGATTTCTTTCTACATGCTCAACCTCTATTAGCGAACGCAATTTACCGGGCGCCGGCGATTGGATAGACAGCTCCGTTACGACTTTTGACGCGCTCGGCAATTTTATTAACAAAATCTGCTCCGATAAAAAAATTGTCTTAATGATAGACGAAGTCGACAAGGCCTCCAACAATGTAATCTTCCTGAAGTTTTTAGGGCTGCTGCGCGATAAATACCTGAAAAGAAATGACGGCATCGGGGCAACATTCCAAAGCGTTATCCTCGCCGGCGTATACGACATAAAAAACCTGAAACACAAAATGATACTGGCCGGCACACACCAGCTCCAGGACGGCGAAAAACGCCTGAACTCGCCGTGGAACATCGCGATTAACTTTAACGTAGATATGTCGTTAAATGAAAAAGAAATCGCATCCATGCTCACAGAATACGAAAAAGACCATCATACCGGAATGAACATAGAGGCAATAGCGGCGGAAATTCGCACCTATACAAACGGATACCCCTATCTTGTTTCCGGAATTTGCCGGTATATCGAAGAAGAGCTGAATAAAGACTGGACAATGCAGGGTATTCAGAATGCCATCAAAAAAATGCTTATCGAACAAAGCACTCTATTCGACGATATATTCAAAAATATGAACAGCTATCCCGATTTAAAAGAACTGCTCAGAGAACTAACGGTCGGAAACAGGGTTTGCAAATACAACGCCGACAATGAAACTATGCAATTTGCCACCATGTTCGGCATCATCGAAGAACGGGACGGGCAAGCCGCAATACATAACCGTATCTTTGAAATCAGAATTGCTAACTACTTCGCATCGAAAAAAGAAACAACAGACAAGTGGTGCATACCGGGCACGTCAATCAGGGCGGTAGCCGGCAAAGAAAATTTCGATATGCCAATGTTCTTAGAAAAATTCGCGAACCACTACTATGAAATCTATCGCGAAAAAGATATTAACTTTCTGGAACGGGAATGCCGCCTGCTCTTCATAACATACCTGCAGCCGTACATAAACGGCACAGGATTCTACCATCTTGAAAGCGAAATCAGAGACGATGAGAGAACAGACATTATAATAGACTATCTCACCGAACAGTTTATTGTCGAACTAAAACTGTGGCACGGCAAAACCGCACACGAACGGGCGTACGAACAACTGTTCGGATATTTAAACAGCAAAAACAAAGACACGGGCTACCTGCTCACCTTCGACTTCCGCAAAACAAAAAATACGGGTAAACCGAAACTTCGCTGGGTAAACTATCAGGGCAAAAAAATATTTGACGTGATGGTGGGATTTGACTGCCGCGCGGCGCAGAGCGGGAGGAAGTGATTGGGTTGGGGCGGCCTACTCTGGCCGCCAGCGCCTGACATTAACTGCCGCCATAACTGCTATACGGTGCCAAATGCCCCGAATACTAACTGAACAACGAGGGGCGGGGATAATTTCACAAATGTTGCGGAGGGATAACGATACCCCTCTCATTCAGGCCACTCCTTTGACATCTCAAGACGCTGATGCAAATCTATACAGTCTTGAGAACAGGCACTTTTATCCAATTTCTCCAAAGCTGAATTTATTACATCAAGAGTAAATTCTTCTAACTTTTTAACGGTAAAGCGGAATGTACAAATGCTGTTCTTATCACTACTATTGTTGTCACAGTTGTTGGTTTGATACTGGCGTGGCTTGCACTTGCGAATTTCACAAGGTGATTTACACTTTACTTTATCATCTTCATTTATACCAAAAATGCTTATTCCGGTAATTTCAGCCCTTTCACTAAGTGCGGCAGAATCGTCAATCTTGATATTAAAATGGGCTAAACCATTACGTAAATACTGTACAATTTCATCGGTGTTAAATTCATTCCCGTGCATATCAATTATGCTTCGTTCATTCAACCAATTAACCATCTTCTTAGATTTGATACGCAAACCCTTTCTTTTTTCAACAAGATGTATAACGGTTAAATAAAGGGTATTTAATAGCATTGTTACTTCAAATTCCCCTTTGTATAAATGTAAATTTGTCTTGCTTCTGCAAACCACGCAACGGTTGAAATTTCTGTACACACTCATTTTGGCCATCCATCCTGCGGTTGCCCGCGATTGTTATTTGTTGTTTTTGTTATACATAAACACACTACCAAACCATCTACCCCCCACCGCTACTACAATTTCCACCGCCTTTCCGTCGCCTAAAGATTTATAAAATTTTTCGGCCGCCTTACGGCGGCATTAGTTAAAAACAAAACAAAAAGTCAAAAGCACGGCCATTGCTCCGTTGCTCTCCGCTATGGCCGGCGGCTTGGCTACGCTTTGCCGCTTCAGTCCTCAACGAACACACCGCGCCGAAAAACCGCCGCCCTTGCCGTAGTTGATCTCGTACACGTTGGCGAGGTCCGAGCTCATGTCCCGGAAGTACGCGTAGCCGCTCCCGCTCTCCGTGGCGCTCCACCAGTAGCCGAGGGTGCCGGCGTGGTAGAAGGTGCCATCCGTGTTGCGGTAGCCGGCAGGCAGGGCCGAAAAGCCTATTGCGTCCGTACCGTTACCATTATTATTCCAGCCTGTCGCCGATTTTAGCGTTGTACCTGCCATCTCCCAACCACCAGCAGCCCGAACCAACGCATTCCAATCTGCGGTATCAGGTAAACTCCACCCACTCGGACAAGCGCTCATTGCGGCATCCCAAGTATACAACCGACCGTATGTAGCGCAGTTAGAATTAATATTATTATAGCACCAACTATTGGCTGTTTCATAGTTTAGGTTTTCGGCCATCCACGTCTTACCGTTGCCGATTTTTACGGTACGATAGGTCTGACTATTTCTCGAATCAGTAAAAGTACCCATTATAGGTCGTTGAAAATTGGCGGTAAGTGCCCAATTGCCATTTTTTGTCCATATAATTGGATTTGCGGATGTTGATGTCCCCGACCAACCTGTGAACGCATAGCCTGAACCTGCATTTGGTACTGCATTTATAGAAACTGTCATTGTGTCAGGGTATCTCGGCAATTCAGGGCTAATCGACACAGTACCGGCTCCAGCGGGAGCTACATTGGCAGTAATGGTATAATAGGTAATCGCCTTAAAATTAGCTATCAACAATTGGTTACTGTTCATTGTAATTGTTACTGTAGTATTTGGGGACGTATCTGCCCCCGACCAACCAGTAAACCAATAATCCGGCGTTACAGAGGTAACCGATACAGTAGCCGGCGTACCGGGGGCATAGCAATCGCCTCCATAATTCGATAGCGTCCCCCCGGCGTCTATGTTACGGCTAACCGTCAGCGAAAAGTTACCAGCGGGACACTCCACAATGACAGTACCGCCATCTCCGGCACTCTCGCTGAACCTGCTTAAAAAATCATTC
>WQTH01000096.1 GCA_009786415.1 Chitinispirillia bacterium
GTGTCGGCAATAACGAGCCTCGCCGTAATCCGCAAATGGAAGCGCGAAATGAACACCGCACGTGAAAAAACAGCAGCGTGCGACTACTCAATTCCGGGCACTTACCGCTATTCGGTTGGATAGCGGACTATTTGTACGGATTAACGTGCACCATGCAGTGTTTGACGTTCGGGAACTTCTCCTCCACCGTGTCGTGGACGGATTCCGCTATTTTGTGGGCCAGGGTCAGCGTCAGGTCCTTGTCCGCGGCGATCTCTATGTCTACAAATATCTTCGCGCCGAATATCCGCGTCCTTATGTCGTCTACCTTTATGACCCCTTTCTGTGCGGCGGCCAGCGCCCGCAGCGCCTCCACCGTCTCTTCGTCGCAGGAGCTGTCGATCATCTTGTTTATGGCGTCGGCAAAAATGTCGTACGACGCCTTTAATATGAACAGGCAGATGACCAAGCTCGCTATCGGGTCCAGTATCGGGTAGCCCATCATCGCGCCGGCTATCCCTATCAAAACGCCTATGGACGACAATCCGTCGGAGCGGTGGTGCCAGGCATCGGCCATTAGCGCGCCGGAGTTGATCTTCTTCGCCGCGGCGCGGGTGTACCAGTACATCCACTCCTTGGTCGCGATAGACACAACCGCCGCGACGAGCGCCAGATATCCGGGAATTTTGCCGTCATAATTGCCCTCCATTATCGTCTTGACCCCGCTGTACCCTATGCCTGCGCCAACAAGCCCCAGCAACAGCGCGAGCACTATGGAGGCAACGCACTCGAACCGCTCGTGGCCGTATGGGTGCTTGCTGTCGGGCTTCTGCCCGGCAAGGTTGACGCCTATTATCACTATAAACGTAGTCAACAGGTCGGAGATCGTGTGCACCGCGTCGGAGATCATGGCCGCCGAGTTGGCCACTATCCCCGCCACAAGCTTGAACACGGCGAGAACGGTGTTGATGAGGACCGTGACAACCGCGACGCGGTTGGCCAGCGCGATGGCGCTTCTGTCGGTAACGGTATTTTCCATGCTGCCCTCCCGGTAACGGTTGAAAAGAAAACNCCCGCGGAACAATAAGTTGTTTACTGTCCCGCGGGCGCTTTCCCGCTGCCGCTATATCGCGGCCCGTCCTTTCCGGAATCACACGGCATACGCCCGATTCCGGCGACTGTTCAGTTACCGAGAGTGTTTTAATGCCTGCCGTACTAAAGATAATTTACCGACAGAACCCGTGTCAAGGTTTTTTTGCGGATTTTAACCGCAGCCAAAAATGTCGCCTGCCAGGCGACAACAAGGCCCTGTTTTTACAGTACAATATCAATACGCCCCAGTACGAATTATATAATACAGTGGCAATCGAAACAATTCAAGCCCTGAGCAGGGAGGAAATATGCCTGTAAAAAACAAGCAGTTCGCCGTACTGCAAAAGATCAGCCGGAACGGCAAGGTTGTCTACTCAAACCTCAAATATATGCGCGACCTCGAAAACGCCAAAAAGGCCGCGCTCTTCGACTTCCTGTCCGCCACCACACTCATAGACGACGACGCAGGCGGAGATAACGACGCCGGCGGCAACCCGCAGGTCGAGGTCTACGTCGGAGACATACGTTTCCCGGTAACGGACGTGCAAAAGCTGATATTCGACGAGTACGGCGAGGCGCGCTGGGTACTCTCGGCGCCGCCCCCATTTTGATACCGGAAAATATTATATTATGTATATATGCCAACCGACAGACTATGCATAATATGCAACGCGCGCAAGCCCGAATCGCAGTTTGAGAAGCGGGGGGAGCACATCGTACCGAGGTCGCTGGGGAACCGGAGGTATCGTACGCCTTTTGTGTGTACGGAGTGTAATAACGGGCTGGGGGGGACGGTTGACATCGCCCTGAAGAGTGCGCCAGGGGTGATGCTGGCGTGTTACGACAGGGGGATCGGCAGCGGGCGGACGGGCGGTCTTGCGAAGCCGTTATCGGCAATGATCCCCAAATCTGCATTGATTCAGGATTCGGCATTGATACCCGAATCAGCACCGGTACCCCCTGAAAATCCCGACGTTAAGGGCGCAATCCTCAAGATCGTGTACGAGGCGGCGCATATGCGGCTGGGAAACAACTGGCTGCGCGATCCGGCGGCCGCCCCTATAAGGGGGGTTTTATCCGCTTATGTAGACAGGGACAGGAAAAAGGCTTGCGGGCTGATGGAGGCTATCGCTCTCCGGAACATATCTATAGGGATATTTTACTATGGCATTGGCAGGTCCCGCAGCGAACACATCAAACACGCCATCACCGTCAAATCCTGCCTGAACGCGTTGTGGTTGACGCCAATCAATATATTGACGCAGCCGGCGACCGGTAACGCCCGCCCATGCGTATCAATGGCGGCTCCCGAATCTCTAATCAAACCGGATAATCCCGCGTTGGCGATCGTTTTTGATATTGAGGGCCTGGCGCCCGGATTTGTAACCATCAGCGATTCGGGCTGGGGCATCATCGCCCCGGAACTGTTGGCGCCCAAGCTTAAATAGCCGTCAAACATCACCCCGACACGACCTCTCCGCGCGTAGACAGCGTAACCGACCACCACGGTATTACCTTCCCGCAGCCCTGCAGGGCCGTTATAACCGCGTTTACTATCCCTCGGCAGCACGAGGCGTCCATACGTACTATCGTTACCGATTTTATGGAGTTGTTCCTAAGGATTGCCGCGAATTTATCTATGCTGTCGATGCTGTCTAACTTGGGGCAGCCTATAAGCGTGACCTTGCCCTTCATGTATCTGGCGTGGAAGTCGGCGCAGGCGTAGGCCACGCAGTCTGCCGCTACGAGCAGGTGCGCGTTTTCGAAAAAGGGGGCTATCGGCGGCACGCACCCTATCTGTATGGGCCAATGTTTAAGATGCGACCGGCCGCATACCGCCTCTGCCGACCTTTTTTTCTCGCAACCCTTAACCATCCCAAGCCCCCCGTATATGGAATTATTGAAGACACGATTACGTACATAATGTTTACGGCTGGAGGATATAAGTTATTGTGGGGGAGTTGGCGTTACCGGCCTGTACAAAAAAAGGGGCGGGNGTTTGCCCGCCCCCTTGGGGATATTTCAAGTCAGGCTCAGGAGACTTTCGACCCTGAGGTCCAGTTGTCGAACTCTTTCATGACCGAGTCGTAGGTGTCCCGCGAAAGTTCGGGGAGCTTGTCGAACCCGCCGAACAGGTCGGCGACATAGTCGAAACCGGCTTGCACGCCTTTCTTCAGGTTCTCGATGGTTTCCGGGCTTGCGTTCCCGCCGCCCAGCGCCCTGGCGAAATCCATTATGCGCGCGGTGGTCTGCTTGACGCCGAAATAGCCGTTTTCGGCGGTAAGTTCCTTGGCTTTGGCCTGAGTAGCCTCATCAACCTTGAAGCCGCCTGTGATGGCATTGCTGGCAGAGCCGCCGTTGGCCGCCATCATCCAGAAGGCCTGGCCGCTGGTGCTGCCGGCGCTGCCCAGACCGCCGCCGATCATGCTTTCAACCATCTGGCGCATGGACGCGTGCTGCGCTTCGGCCATATCCCACAGTTTCTGCATGGTGGCGGAATCTTTCGAGTAGACCCCTTTGGCCTCCCCGGCATTTCCGGCTGTGTACTGGTCGCTCGCTGCGGCCTTCGTCTCCGCAGCAATATCTTCCCTGCCGCCGGTCCTCTTGGTATTAAGGTTCTGGTAGTAGGCTTGTGTGGCCCCTGACCCATGAATCTGTCCTGCGTTCATAGTATGCCCCTTTCGAAAATACGGTGTATTATATTTATCGGCATATAAAAACAAATCTTTACATTAATTTGAAACAATTTACGCATAAAAAAGGCGGACCTGAGCCCGCCCGGTGCACTATCGCCGCGAATTTAACGCGGCTTACTAATCCCCGCCGGACCCATCCGCAGGATCCATAGCCTCCATCTGGCGGCGCAGCCTCTCAAGCTCCGCGTCAAGCTGCTGATCGCCCCGCTGATGGCTCTGCGTGCCAATAATCTTCTGCACAGTCGCCAGCGCGTACTCAAGGTCGTCCTTAACCTGATCGGCAGTACNCGTGAAGAAGGTATTGCGCTGGAACTCCTGGGTATATCTCTGGTGGTCGTGGAACCCCTTTATGAACTGGTCGCTCCTGCGGTGCATACTGTCGAGCACGCCGGCTATGTGCGATGTCTGACCGACCTGCGAAAACTCCTCCACGCGCTCCGACATAAGGGAGTAGGCCACGCGCTCGTTGTCGTACTGCAGCTTGCGCATACTCAGCGAGTCTTCGCTGGGGGACTCTATGGCCTGGGCTATTTCATTGGCGGCCCTCAGCATCTCCATCGCCCTTACGTAATCTTTCTGCAACAGGTGCCCGTAGGCCGTTATCAGCATACCCTCGGCGCGCAAAACCGGCTTCGTGGAGGTTCTTGTCAGCTGCTGGCCTATGGCTATGCAGTCGTTCCACTGGCGGGCCTTGAGGGCTGTCCAGCCCTGGCCGAGCAGCGCGTCTTCGGCGTAGTAGCTCGTGGCCGGCACCTGCCGCAACGCGACTACCGCCTTTGAGAGCGCGTTCTCTTCATAGAATATCAGCCCCATAAAGAGGTAGCTGCGGTTGACCATCTCCTGCTGATCTTTAGTTTTGGGCGTCGTGGCCATGGCGTTCTCAAGCGCGGTTATAACATCTTTCATGTCGCTGCCCAAAATCGCGTGGGAGACAGCCGTGGCATGCTGCGCGAAAATGTAGTCGGGGTGGTCGTCGGGTATCACCGAGAACGCGTGTACCGCCTTGCGCAGCTCCCCGTTCTGCAGGAATATCTGCCCCATTATGTACGACCCGTGGTGCCGCAGCGAATCGGGGACGTTCGGCTTGTTGAGCTCCACAAACTGGTTCGTGGCCTCCGGAAAGTTCCGGTTGCGGTAGTGGATGCGCATAAGCCCAAGATCGGCGAACGGCACTACCTCGCCGGACGGGTAGATTTTTTTCACATTATGATAGTTCATGGTAGCCTGGTCGCGCATATCAAGCTGCTCCTGACAGTCGGCCCTGAAGAGCGCTACCCAGTCGTTCTTGAAGAAATCGGGGAACTGGACCATCAGCTGGCTGAAAACGAAAAAGGCGTCCCAGAAGCGCCCCTCGGCGTAGAGCTTGCGGCCGCGGTTGTACAGCTCGTTTGGGTTGAGCGAGGCCATACGGCCAATCTTGCGCGCCAGATTCTCTTCGCGGTGACGCCCGAAGTCGGCCTTAACGTAGAAAGAGTGGCTCGTAGCGTCGCTGGCCTCCTCGGTCATTACATTATATTGATAGAAGACCGACAGGTCGCGCCCCTGATTAAAAGAGGGCATCTGGGCGCCAAGCGCTATACCCCAGTGGCCCAAAATGTTCTCGTCAAACCCGAAGATCAGATACGCCTTGAACATCCTCATGGCCCAGTAGCCAACGCGCCAGTTCAGCTCCCACTCAAGCGACTTCGAGAAATTTTGAACATCGCCCTGGAAGTTCTCAGCCTTGGCGAAAAAATCTTTAAGGTCGAACTCAAGATAGTTCTCTATACGGTTCTCCCAAAATTTGGAGTATCCGGAGAGGCGCAGGTTACGAGCGTACTCGGCAGTAGAGTTGAAGTCGGGCACAAACGATGTGCCCATGGTAGGCGCGATAAGGTTCTGCGTCGCGAGGCCGACTATGTGCTCGCCCAGAATGGGGTGTTTGAGCAGACGGTAATTGGCGCCGAGGTCTACGCCCGTACCCATGAGCGGCTCGCCGAAGTTGGTCTGGTAGGCGAAGTTCAGGTTCGCGCCGATAATGAGGCTCTGCCATACGTGCAAGGCGTAGCCGAACGAGAATATGAGGTTGGCGTTGCTGAGCGCGTTTGACATATCGGGCACGAGCTTGCCGGTGTTGGGATCGGGTATGTCTTCGAATACGGACCCGGCACCCTCTATGAGCATTGTGAAGGCGGCCGTCTGGTAGAGCGACAGCGGCATATTGACGCCGATTTCGGAGAGCGTGAACGCGCCCTGCAGAATGGGAGCCACGGCGGCGCGGACGGAGAGGTAGTTCTCCTCGGCGATATTGGCCGGGTTACTCAACGACGAGTACGGGTTGTTGAGCGCCCGCCAGCGCTGGGTTACAAGAAATTCGCCCGGTAGCCCGGCGGCAAACGCCCCCGTACCTATGGACAACGCCAAAACCACAAGGCCGGCCGACAGCAACTTACGCGCAGACCCCGTGCTCAGGTTCAAATTCGACATTTCGTTAGACCCCTGACAAAGTACATTTATTTTACCATACAGTACATTAATATATTTCACGGCGCCCGCTATATGCTATTAATAAATATAATATGTGTTTACGCTGTCAATAAATAAAAAAAAATTTTTTTTCGGCACGGCGGGCCCCTGTCCCCACCCGTCCGCCCGTGAATATGGCCTTTGGGAGCAGACACGCCCGACAGAACCGGCCATTATCCACCCCCGGCCTCATCCGAAACTATCCCCGCCCAATGCAACGATGCGCGCGAAAACAATTTTTGCATCACCCCCTTGCCGTAAACTATATTTACTGCTATATGAACTTAGCGACCCTTATAACCNCCTCACGCGTGGCCGTAGCGCCTGTATTCGCCCTCGTATTCATCTCAGGATACGGCACAACCGGCGATTTGACATGGATTTACGCCTGTTTGGGGCTGGCCGTGCTCATTGAGCTCTCAGACCTGTTCGACGGTATGCTCGCCCGCGCGCGCCGCGAGGTCACCGACTTCGGCAAGGTATTCGACCCCGTCGCCGACAGCGTCTCCCGCCAAACCGTCTTCATCTCGTTCATGGTGGCGGGGCTCATACCCTGGTGGCTCTACCTCGTATTCTTCTACCGCGACGCCTTCATGCAGCTGCTGCGCATAGTATGCGCGTCGAGCGGGATAGTGCTGGCCGCGCGGTGGTCGGGGAAGTTCAAGGCCGTACTGCAGGGCATCGCCACGTTCGCAGTACTGGGCGTAATGCTGGCGCAGCGTATGGGGGCCGGGTGGATGCCGCAAACCATATGGGACCGGCACCCGGCGTTTTGGATCATGCTGGTCCCGGCCGTATACACGCTGTTGTCGGTAATAGACTACATAATCCCCAACCGAAAACTTATAGCCAAAATGATGGCGAAAAAAAGCTGACAGTACGGGCGTGGAGTGTGCGTAAACTCCGCGCCCCAAACCTGCCGAAAGCTGTTAATCGGCCATAAGCAACCGGGTCCTGTAAACCTCGCGCCCCGACGCCCGGTCCCTGACCGATACAAAATAGTTCCCGGCGGGCGCCCTTATGTTGTTGATTAATGCCGCCTGCCCGTTTGGCCTTTGGCTTACGGCGGTCTTTTGCACGACCTTCCCAAGCATGTTGTAAATTATCACATCGGCGCCGCCAGCCATAAACGGTCCGCCGACCGCGATACCGCCGTCAACCTTTCTGACCGTCCAGCGCGCGTCCATCCCCGCCCCTGCGGTTCCCGGCAGTACCGGGGTTCCCTGCGGCACAAATGTCGCCGTGATGACCATGTCGCTGTTCACCGTAAAACTCGCGCTCGTCCCGGTTCCCGTGAAATCGCCGCTCCACGCCTGCAGCGTCCAGCCGGTGTCGGGCTGTGACGACAGCGTCACCTCCGTCCCCCTCTGCAGGAACAGATACTCGGGAACGGGGGTGCGGCTGCGGGTTACTACGCCGCTGCCCGCAACATTTATCGTAACCTCGAAGAACTCCGGCGTCCCGGCCGGCTCGGAGGCGTCAGCCGCGCGCAGCTTGTTGCGTATGAACACGCCGTACGGGTGGAGCTGGCTCTCCTGCCAGTTACCGTTGGCGCTCGCGCCGCTTTTCAGAACGTAGGAGGNATTTGTCTCGTTTGTGGTATGTATAGCCCAGCTTGCCCAGCTTATTTTGAACTGTTCGAGGAAGCGGAACCACGTGTTCGTCTCCGCCTCATTATAATTCCCGCTGCCGGACGCGCCTGTGGGGCCGAACTCCGATACGAAAACGGCCTGGCCGCGCCTCATGGCGGCGTAGGCGTTGTTTCTCAGCGAGGCTCTGTGGGAGTTCTCGCCGGCATAGAAGTGCAGGGAGTAGAGCAGGTTGTCGCCGGATAAAGGGTCGGCCGCAGCGACATCCGGGCGCTGGCACCACCCCGGCGTCCCTATTATAATAGGATTTTTACCGTCTATAGCCCTTATCGCGTTCACCACCGCCTGCTGGTAGGGCTTTATGGCCTTCCACGTAGAGTCGGGGTTGCTGATGCCAAGCGGCTCGTTGTAAATCTCATATATAACATTGGGGCGGTTGCCGTAGGTCCGGGCCATATCCTCAAAAAACGATACCGCCTGCGACTGGTACCGCTCGGCCGCGTGGGAGTGCCAGTCTATAATAACGTAAACCCCGTTGGCGATAGCCCCGTCCACAACGGCGGCCACCCGCTGCCTGTTCCCGTTCGGGTCGCTTATGTACCCCAGTTCATCGGTCCAAAAATCTTCCTCTACGCTCATGGCCGCGCGCACTACGCTCACTTTCCAGTCGTCCGCCAGCCACTTGACCGCGCCGGCGTTGTAAAAATTCCTGGCGGAGCGCGAGTTGCTCCAGTAAAAGCTCATCCCCCGCAGCTGCACCGGAACGCCGTCTTTGTTGACTAACCGGGCGCCGCTCACGCTTAACTGGCCGTGCCGCGCCACCGGGCTGCCCGCCGGGGGAGTCTGGGCGAAGATATCCGTCCCCAAAACGGTAACAGATGCCAAAACAGCTAACGAAAGACTAAAGATATTGCTTTTCATTAAGAACCTCCAGTGAGTGATAAATGCAAATTTGTTACAATCAGCGGCATGGGCACAGGG
>WQTH01000097.1 GCA_009786415.1 Chitinispirillia bacterium
TAATATTCGACGCGCTTGAATATGGATTTTAAATTCCCGACCTGCATCTCAATATTAACGTACTTTCCGCTTTTGAGCCTCAGCTTTATATCAAGTATCCCTAATTTGTCATCTATGTTGTCCCGCGCCAGATGCGGGTCAACAAGCGTTATCGCGCCCTTTGTCACCCTGAACCCAAGCACCGCCGACAAAAAATCCGCCAGAATGTCACGGTTGCGCTCGTCGCCGAACAAGATTTTGAAGATGATGTCAACCGTCGGCGAAAGTATCTCCGGTAGCCCGTCCTCGAAGCGTTTAGCACGAGTTTTGCCCCTGACTTTGGTTTGAGCCTTGGTATTGATTGATGCTTTTTCCATAAATCTCTCCTTCCCCGGTGGGGATTTGGTATAACGGTTAGTTTTTTTAATTTGTAAAACGGGCAAAGCATCAAAACGGCTCTTGCAGAGCGTTTACGAAATTTTTAGGGATATTTAGGGGCGGAGAGAGCGGGAACCGTCTCGATGGCGGGGAAGTTTGCCGTCACCGTAAAACCGATAATTAAGATAATGCGCGGTGTTAGAGAGCGAGACGCCTTTGGGGCGCTGTATATAATAGATAATATACGTTATGGGCCGGCGGAATGCAAGGGGAAAGAAAATTATTGGCGGTATCCATAAAAGAGATTTTGATAGAGGTCCTCCCAAAGACACCGATGCCATTTTGATGCTGCCGGATATTACGGTGGTGCGGGGCGCCATGATGTATATTCAGGTATGAACTCATTCTCCGTACTCAACCCCGAACACATGGCCCCCGTGCGCAACCTCACGCTGCGGGCTAAGATGATAGTGGAGGGGACCATCGCCGGGCTGCATAAGAGCCCTTTTCACGGGTTTTCTTCGGAATTTTTGGAGTACCGGCCGTACCTTACGGGTGAGCCGGCGCGCAAGATCGACTGGCGCAAGTACGCCAAGTCCGACAAGAGCTTCGTGCGGCTGTACGAAGACGAGACCAATCTGGCGGCGCACATACTTTTGGACAAGAGCGCCTCGATGGGTTTCGGCAGCGGCGGCGCGGGGGGGATGACCAAGTTCGACTACGCCCGCACGCTGGCGGCGTCGTTTGCCTGGATACTGGTGCGCCAGAAAGACGCCGTGGGGCTGGCGGCGTTCGACGAGGAGGNGCGCTGGTACATCTCGCCCAAGTCGACAAATTTGCAGCTGAAAAATATAATATCGTATTTAGAATCGTCAACATCTGAGAACCAGACGCGCTGCGGGGACGTTATCAATTCTGCGGCGGCGATGATAAAGAAGCGCGGGCTGTGCATCGTCATATCGGATTTTTTTGACGACCCGGAATCCGTGGCTATGGGGCTGCGGCACTTGCGGTTCAAGCGTCAGGATATTTTGGCGCTTGCGGTGGCCGATCCCATGGAGCTGGATTTTGGGGGGAAGTCGGATTTCCGGTTCAAGGATTTGGAGACCGGGCTGGAGCTGACTATCGATTCGCAGACGGCGTCGGAGTATTTCAACCGGGGGTTCGCCGGGCATCACGCCGAATTGAGCTCGATTTGCCGCGAGTTGAAGATAGATTTTGAGGTGGTGACGACCGCCGAGCCGTTCCACAAGTCGCTTATGAAGGTCATCGAGAAGAGGAGGCGGNTCTATTGAGCGCGTTGTCTTTCTTTCAGCCGGCCTTTTTGTGGGCGCTTGGATTTTTGGCCGTGGTGCTTGCGCTGCACTTTTTCAGGCGCAGGGTCGTGCGGAAGATGAGTATCTCGACCCTGCGCTTCTTCCCGTCGGCGGCGGTAAGCCAGTCTCGCGTTAAAAAATTGGTGGATTTGCTGCTGCTGATAGCGCGGCTGATTTTGATCGCGGCGTTGATATTTATCTTTGCGGGGCTGCACGACAGGAGCAGCCCGCTTGTGGCGTTGAGCGACCCGCACAGCATCGTTTATACCTGGGTTGACCCCACCGTAAGCATGGAGTACGCCGACGGCGGGGCGTCTTCCGGACAGCGGGCGGTGGCTGTTGTCGATACGTTGGCTGCCGTGCTGCCGCAGTCGGTTGAGCATTACCGTTTTGACCACGAGAGCGGGCGTTTTGTTTTGTCTGGGGCACCGGCCGGCAGGGAGGCGCGCGGTAATTTTGCCGGGCGGTACGGGCCTGTCAACCTTGAGGAAGCGGTTGACGCCTTTATCGCCGCGTCGTCGTCAACGCCGTCCGCCGTATTTATTGTGTTGACGGATTTCCAGAAGAGCACGCTCGAGGCGTTCGATTCGTTATCGTCGAGATTGGCCGGCAATGACAAAAAGGTGATATGCGTATCCGTGGCGCCGTCTAAGCCGCACAACTATTCCGTAACGGCGCGCGGCAATGCCGCGGTTGTACGCGCGCACGGCGCCGCGCTTGATACTACGTTTGTGGAGCTTACGGTGGGGGATTTGCGGGTGGGGCAGAGGAGCGTGTCGTGCGCGGCCGGCGACTCCGCTGTCGTGTCGTTTGATATGCCGCAATCGCTGGCCGGGTCGTGGGGGCGGGCCGCGCTTAACGTGTCCGACCCGTTGCCGTTTGACAATGCGGACCTGTTTACAGTGTCTGCGGACAAGAGCCGTTCGGCGCTGATTGTAGGCGACGTTCGGCGCAACCGTGTTATAGGCGCTGCGCTGCGTGCGTCGGGGCCGGCGTTTTGGGATCCGGTGGTTTACCGGGACGGCGGCGATCTGAGCTATGAGGATTTGAACGCGGCCGATCTGGTTATCGTCAACAATTTTAACGGGCGTTCGCGGGTATTGGAGTCGTTCATATCGGGCGCGGGGGCCGGCAAGGGGATTATCATTACGCTCGATCCCGACAGGGAGGATGATTTCGGGCGTACGTATCTGCGCGGCAGCGGGTTGTCGCGGGCGGCGCTTAGTGCCAATACCGTAGAGGCGGGGGCGCACCCGGTGCTGTCCGACACCAACACCGCCCTCTGGCGCGGCTTCCCGGCGGCGTCGAGCCGTAACGCGCGCGTTTATCGGCACACAGGCCCTGTTCCGGGGGATGTGCTGGCGCGTATGGGCAACGCCCGCCCGCTTGCGTCGTTTGTCAACCAGTCCGGCGCGGGGCTTGTGATAATTTCTACGCCCATAGGGGTATCGTCCGCCAACAATTTGTGCGAGACCGGCTTTTTTGTGCCGTTTTTGGACCGTCTGGCCCGCCACGCGCTGGCCGGGCGCGGTCAGGAGGACGAGGCGTGGTACGCGGGGTATGTTGCCAGGAACCCGTTTTTCGGCGTGGGGCGTTCCGGTACGCTCTACGACCGCGACGGGAAGCTTGTGGCCTCGTGGGCCAGCCAGCCGTTTGTGCGGGTGGACCGCCCCGGCGCGTATTCGCTGGTATCGTCGGCGGGGGAGACGACGCGGTTCGCGGTATCGGCGCACCCGTCCGAGGGCGAAATGATTTTTGGCCGCCCGGATGTACACGATGCCGGCGGCATATATTATTTTGAATCGGTGGAGTTTCTGGAGCAGATAGGGGACCTCTCCAACAACATCTGGTCTCACTGGCTATGGGTGATATTGGGATTGATGCTGTGCCTTGAGGTGTTTTTGTGGAGACGCCAAAGCGTAAAAAAATAGGGATGCGGCCATTTATTCAGGATTGACGAATATGAAAAAAACGTTTTTGGAAATGATTGCCGCCCACGAGCCCGTCATCTACGACGGCGCGCTGGGTACGGAGATACAGAAGGCCGAGCCGGCCAAGGCCGATTTCGGCGGGTACGACGGCTGCTGCGAGTACCTGAACATCAGCCGCCCGGACATCATAGAGGGCATACACGTACGGTACCTTGAGGCCGGCGCGCACGCCCTGGAAACGAATACGTTTGGCGGCTCGCGGGCGAAGCTGGGCGAGTTTGGGCTTGAGGGGCGCGTTCGTGAGATCAACAAGGCCGCGGCGGCAATCGCCCGCAAGGCCATAGACAGGGCCGGCGGCGGCAGGCCGAGGTTTGTGTGCGGGTCCATAGGCCCAACGGGCTTTCTCCCTTCGTCAAGCGATAAGGAATTATCGGCTGTCAGCTTTGATCAATTAGTGGAGATATTCAAGGAGCAGGCAGAGGGGCTGATAGACGGCGGGGCTGATATATTGCTGATAGAGACCGCGCAGGACCTGCTTGAGGTACGCGCCGCGATTTTCGCCATCCGCAGGATAGAGCACGAGACGGGCCGCCACGTCCCGCTGCAGGTACAGGCTACCATGGACGCCGCCGGCAAGATGCTCCTCGGCAGCGACGTATTCGCCTTCCTCGGCGCGGTGCAGGCTATGGGCGCGGACGTTGTGGGCCTGAATTGCAGCAGCGGCCCCGACGAGATGGCCCCGTGGATCGATCGGCTGCTCGCGCNCTCCACGCTGCCGGTCTCCATGCTCCCAAACGCAGGGCTGCCGCAGAACGTAAACGGCAAGGCCGTCTACAAAATGGACCCGGACGAGTTCGCCGGCAAGGTGCGCGTGTTCGCCGCGCAGATGGGCGTGTCGGTGGTGGGTGGATGCTGCGGCACCACGCCCGAACACATACGCGCGCTGGCAAACGCGCTCGACGGCCACAAGGTAGCCGAGAGGGGAGACCGGAGGCGCGGGTGCTTTTTGTCCACGGGTATATCCGGCATCGACCTTGAGCTTGTTACACGGCCGGTTATAATAGGCGAGCGGCTTAACGCGCAGGGGTCGAAGAAGACCAAGGAGTTCATTGTCAACCGCAATTTTGACGAGCTTTATCATATAGCAAGTGAGCAGATAGAGCGCAAGAGCAGCTTGATTGACATTTGCGTAGCCGCGAACGAGCTTGACGTGAGCGAAGCGGATATGATGGCGGACGTAGTTAAGTTTTTGAGGGACAGGGTAGACGTACCGTTTTGCATAGATACCACGGAGCTTGCGGTTATGGAGGCCGCGCTGAAGCAGTGCCCAGGGTCGGCCCTCATCAACTCAATAAATATGGAGCACGGCGGCGTAAGGGCGCGCAGGGTATTGCCGGTGGCGGTAGATTTCGGATGCCCGGTTATCGCGCTGACTATCGACGATGTTGGGATGGCGGCTACGGCGGAGCGCAAGCTGGAGGTCGCGCGGGCGCTGGTGCGGCTTNCCTGCGGGGAGTTCAGACTGCCGGAGCACTACCTTTATATTGATCCGCTTGTGTTTACGTTAGCGACGGGAGAGGCGGCCACGGCTAACGCCGCGCTTGAGAGCTTAGAGGCGCTGCGGAAAATTAAGAAAGAGTTTCCGAATGTGCGGACCGCTATGGGCGTCAGCAACGTATCGTTCGGGTTGAAGCCAAAGGCGCGGCGGATACTCAATAATTTGATGCTGCATTACGCGGTTGAGGCTGGGCTCGACGCGGCGATATTTAATCCGTTGCATGTGGATGACGTTGATACTTATGACAAGGCTGTTCGCGAGCTGGGGGATGATTTGCTGTTGAACCGCCGGGGCGGCGCGCTGATGAGGTTTGTGGATTATTTTGAGAATGAGGCGGCGTCAACAAATAAAATTTCCGGCGGTATTGATAAAGATGCCGCAACGGATCAATCCCCCGCAGACCTCTTGCGCAACGCGGTGGTCGGCAGGGACAAGCGCAATCTGCCGGGGTTGATTGATACGTTATTGAAGGATAAATCCGCGTCCGACATACTGAACACCATCCTCCTGCCCGCAATGTCGGAGGTGGGGGAGAAGATGGCCGCCGGCGAGATGATACTCCCGTTCGTTTTGCAGGCCGCCGAGGNGATGAAGGATGCCGTAACGATCCTTGAACCCTATCTGAAAGAGGCCGGCGGCGCGGCGGTAAAGGGGAAGATGATCATCGCCACGGTTTATGGAGACGTCCACGACATCGGCAAAAACTTAGTCGCGTCCATCCTGCGCAATCAGGGTTTCGACGTGATTGACTTGGGGAAACAGGTGGCGGTTGATACCATTGTAGACGCCGTCCACCGTGAGAAGCCTGACTTCGTCGGCCTGTCGGCGCTGCTCGTAACCACAAGCCAGCAGATGGCCGAGTGCGTAAAGGAGTTCGCGAAGCGTGGGATAGACGTGCCGATAGTCATCGGCGGCGCGGCGGTCAACAAGGATTTCGCGGCGCGCATATCCAAACTCGACGACGGCACAGGCTTCGCCCCCGGCGTTTACTACGCGCGCGACGCTTTTGACGTAGTAAAGATATTCGACAGAATAAAGTCTGTTGACAAATGCGAATCCGCCGGTAACGCCCGCCCGCTGCATGATGATACCGCAAACGCGAAATCAACGCGCCCCGGAGGGTCAGCCGTCAACGCGAAACGCCGCGAATTGGAATACGATTATTTCATGGACCCGCCGTTTTACGGCACCGGTCAGGTATTGACGTGGGACTCCGCGTCGTTATTGTCAGCGCTGAACCGCGAAAAGCTCTTCAAGGCGTGGTGGGGCGGCGGCAACCTCAACAAGGGCGCGTACGCGAGCGCGCATAAGGAAGAGTTCGAGCCGGTATTTGAGAGGCTGTCATCCGAAATAATCAAAGACGGGTTAGTAGACGCCCGCGGCTTCTACGGCTTCTTCCCGGTAATAGCCGAGGGCGAGAAGATAATCTTCCTCGACCCCTCCGACAACACCACCGAGGCGCTGTCGTTCACTTTCCCGGTTATGCCTAAGCGCGGCCTCTCCCTTGCCGCCTACATCCGCCCAGCCGGCGACATCATCTCAACGCAGGCCGTGACTATAGGCGGTTCTCTCAGCGAGCGGTGCGGCGAGTATTTGAAAGGCCAGGACCGCTACAGCGACGGCTTCTACCTGAACGCGCTGGGCAGCTGCCTTACCGAGACGCTTGCGGAAAAAGTCACAGCCGAAATCCGCCGCGCGTTAGGCATCTCTCAGGATTCTGGCCGCCGGTACAGCTTCGGGTACCCCGGCCTGCCGGGCCTTGACGAACAGGCGCGCCTGATAGAATTTTTGGGGATAGAAGAGCGCCTGGGGATAACGCTGACCGACGGTTTCCAGATGCAGCCGGAGCACTCGACGGTCGGCCTGTTCGTGCACCATCCCGATGCGGAGTATCTGGCGTAGGGGACGGGGGTGCAGGAGATGGAACGATAATCAACAAAAACAAAGTTTATTGGCTTTTGGGGTTTGTAGCACAAATGAAAATACCGAACAAGGAATCCGACGAAGTAGAGTTTAAATTGTTGCTGAACAATGCCGTGATCGTGGCGCTGGTTGCTTTCAGTAATGCCAGAGGCGGTACGGTCTACATTGGTGTTACCGATAATGCCAAAGCCGTTGGCGTATCGCTCGGACAGGAGACATTGCCGCAATTTTTAAACGAAGTCAAAAACAAGACAACGCCGTCAATTATTCCGGATGCCGAAATCATTGATATCAGCGCAGGTAAAAAAGTGGTGGTTTTATCTGTTCAGGAGTATCCCATTAAACCTGTCTCATTTCAGGGAAAATACTACAAATCATCGTCAGATTCTATTGTAAAGATTTTCAACGATAAAATAGAATTTTACAACCCCGGGCGTCTGCCGGACTCTATCTCCATAGAAGACCTTCTGGCTAACAATTACAGGTCAACGCCCCGAAACAAGAAAATTGCGGCGCTTTTCAAGGATATGGGTCTGATTGAGAAATATGGCTCCGGTATCAAGCGTATCATGGGCTATTTCAAGGAAGAAAATCTGCCGCCACCGGATTTCAGAAACATCTCAGACGGCTTTATGGTCACGGTATTTTGTGTAAAGGGCACTGAAAAAGACCTAAGAAACGACCTAGAAGATGAAGAAACTGTGGAGAAAACTGTGGAGAAAACTGTGGAGAAAATCTTGGCCATTATTACCGAAAATCCACAGGTAACACAACAGGAATTGGCTGATATAACCGGATTGACAAGGCGCGGTGTAGAGTGGAACCTCGCCAAGCTCAAAGCCAAAAGCCTGATCGAACGCGTTGGGCCGGACAAGGGCGGGTACTGGAAGGTTATAAAATATACTCAACCGTAGCGGTATTCGTGCACCATCCCGAGGCGGAGTATCCGGCGTAGGGGACGGGAGTCTGTGGCCGACGGTACCATTTTTGGCTTTTTGGGACTTTCGCCCGTGGTTGACGGCCCCTTTTTGGCGGATTTGGGGCTTGCGCCGGCGGCTTAGCTGCGCTATGCCGCTTCAGTCTTGGACGCAGAGTACGGAAAGACCGTTGCCCTTGCCGTTGTTGTTCTCGTACACGTTGCCGAGGTACGAGAACATGCTCCGGTAGTACGCGTTGCCGCTCCCGTACTCCGTGGCGCTCCACCAGCTGCCGTTGTCGCCGGCGTTGCTGAAGCTGCCATTGGTGTAGCGGTCGCCGCCCGGCAGAGCCGAAATGCCAAAATTATCAGTTCCGTTCCCACTATTCATTTTACCAAGAACACAATCCACCCCAATCTTGTTGAGAGCCTCTTTAAACTCGTTGTTACACAAAAAATCACTCCAACCTGTTTTTGATTTAAGCTTCTTACCCACACTGCTCCAATAAGCATCGCCGTCACCTAATTCTATCAGCTGACCACCGGCGCGTTTAGTCAAATCGTTCCAATCCTTGTTATCAGGCAAACGCCATCCGGACGGACACGCGCTCATCGCAGTATTCCAGTCATAGAGCCGCCCGTATTTTTGGCAATTACTTTCATTATCCTCATAACACCATGAATTACCCGTCTTGAAATTGAGATTCTGCGCCATCCATGTTAAATTGCCTATTCTTACCGTGCGGTACGTCTTGCCATCCCTCGGATCGGTAAATGTCCCGCCGCTTTGGGGGTTG
>WQTH01000098.1 GCA_009786415.1 Chitinispirillia bacterium
GGGGGGGGGGGGGGGGGGGGGGGGGGGGGTTGACAATTTGGATGGCAAATGATATATAATTGGTGTATGTATCCATGCCACAGCGGCGGCACAAACGGCGGCGAGCGCCAATGTCAGCGTTATCAGTTCCATACTCCCAGGTCTCCCGTCAAAAGCATCCAAAGTCCGCCCAATCCCGGTCGGGCGCCTACCTATCCTGCAATCTAATCTAAAATAATACTTATTTTTGGGGAATGCAAGGGAAATTTGATTTTCGGGATAGCATTATGTATATTCTATCTAAATGGACAAAACACCCATAACAAGCCAACGATGAAGGCATTTATGAATTTTGGTATCGAATTAGAACAAGAAACGGACGGTCGCAGGATAGCGGAAATCCCTGAAACTCCCGGCGCGCCCGTTACGGAGCAGCGCTGCGGCAAGCAACAGAAAACGCAAATGCCCTGGCATTACAATGCATATATGGAAACCAATAATCATTTACAAACAAAAGGATATTAATTATGAGCTTAATCGACACCGTAAAATTCGACGACAGGGGGCTGGTCTCCGCCATTGCGCAGGATTTCGCTACCGGCGATGTGCTTATGCTGGCGTACATGAACCGCGAGACGCTCTCCGAGACGCTCTCGACCGGCGACATGGTCTACTGGAGCCGCAGCCGCCAGAAGCGGTGGAAGAAGGGCGAGACGTCGGGGCACACGCAGAAGGTGCGCGAGGTCTACATTGACTGCGACGGCGACGCGCTGCTGTTCAAGATAAACCAGTCGGGCGCGGCCTGCCACGAGAACTACTTCTCCTGCTTTTTCAGGCAGAACGTAAACGACGAGTGGGAAATCGTCCGCGAAAAGATGGAATAGATCTAATGGCACATTCGGAGGATTGCCGTTGGCGCTGCATAATATAAGGATGCACCGGCCGACAGGAAAAGCATTCAAATTTTTCCGCATCTTTAAGGGATGCGCCCATCATAGGGGATCAGCATGAACAAGACACGCCCGCAATATTCGCCCTACGTGGAGATATCGCTCGACAATCTCCTCGAAAACTTCTCGGCGGTACGCTCAAAGCTGATGCCGGGGGTCGACGCCATGGCGGTGATCAAAGACGGCTCATACGGCAACGGCAGCGTCCTCATCGCCAAAACGCTTGAGCGCGAGGCCGCCGCGTGGTTTTTCGTTGTCGCGCGGGCACACGAGGCCATCGCCCTCCGAAAATCCGGCGTGCACAGCCAGATACTCGTGCTCGGATTCTCCACCGAAAACGAGCTGCGGTTCGGCGCCGACAAAGACATCTCATTCGCGCTCAACGACCTGAGCGAGCTTGACAGATGGAAATCATACGACTTCGACATCAACTGCCACATCGGTTTCGACACGGGGATGGGGCGGCTGGGGATAGCGCCGTCGGAGGTGGGCGAGCTTATAGACGCGATAAAATCGACACCTAACGTGGATATAGAGGGCATCTACACCCATATGGCGCGCGCGGACGAGCCTGACACGGACACGGTCGGCCGTCAGCTCGAAATATTCAGGAAATGTATTGACGCGCTGCACGCCGCCGGCATCAAGCCGCACCACATCCACTACGCCAATTCCCCTACCACAATACGCTTCCCGCTGTGGGACACCTGTACGCTCGCGCGGCCCGGCATCTCGCTTTACGGATGCAAACCCGACCCGGCGCAGGAGTTCAATATAAAGGTAAAACCGGTCGCGTCGCTGCGGTCGAGCGTCGTCAAGATGAAAAAGGTGCCGGCTGGTACGGCTATATCCTACGGCGGGAACTACGTTACGCCGGCGGAAACATGGATAGCCACAATCCACCTCGGCTACGCCCACGGGCTGCCGCGCTTTTTGAGCAGCAAGGGCGAGGTGCTGATTAAGGGCAAGCGCTACCGCATCGCCGGGAACGTCACGATGGACTACATCATGGTCGACGCGGGCGCGGACCCGGTTATCAAGGTGGGGGACGCGGTAGTCGCCATCGGTACGCAGGGNGATGAGACTATTACCGCAGATGACGTGGCGGTCATCGGCAACACGATAGGGTACGAGATTTTGTGCAATCTGGGGACGTCGATAGACCGTTTCTATATCTTGAACGGGAAAGTAGTGCATCACGACCCCGGTACAATAATCTGACGCGGTAAGGTTCTGTTTTATGTTCAGGCTGATACAAAAAGATTCCGGCGAGGGGGTTGTCTGCGCGATGAGCAAGGGCAGGATTCTTGTCGCCGCTCTGGCCGACAACGACGCTGCCGCCCTGTCGCCCAAAAAGCCATGCGGCGGCAGGGCCGGGTGCGGGAGCTGCGGCGGATGCGCAACCCTGCCCGACATCTATACCGGCAAATTCCACATACCTGTACCCAACGCCGACGCCTTCAGGATCGGCGACCGGATAAGCTTCAGCCGCTACATCCCGGAGCCTAACATCGTCAGCGCGCTGGTATTCGGCATACCGCTCGCAATGGTTATGGCTACTATCATCCTCTGGCTTGTGTACGCTCCAGACGGCGCTGAATCGCCGCGGGCGCTGCTTACAATCGGGATTGCTTTCTCGGCGGGCGTCGCCATACTCGCGCTGCTCGATACACTTTTTAAGAAGAGGTACCCGGCAGCGCTTACAAACACCGCAAACAGCAAGGACCCGCCCCAATGATACTCGACGAAGAATGGCTCGACCTGCCGGAGCTGCTTGACAAAGTGCAAGAGCTTCTCGACCTCGGTTTCATAGACGACGCGCAGAACCTGCTTGACAAGTACCAAACCTCGTTTATGGACTGCTGGGAGTACCACTTCGTTTACTCGCGCGTTTACGCCGAGCGCAGCCTGCCGCGCAAGGCGATATCGAGCCTTATCACCGCCCTGCGGCTTGAGCCCGACAACGTAGACTGCCTGATAGGGCTTTTCTACTCCTACGCGCTCATGAACCGCATGCGCCGCGGCGGCAAGTTCCTGATTAAGGCCGCCGAGCTTTACCCCGACAACGAGCTGGTGCTGTCGGCGCTTATATGGTACCACACCGAGGTAAACGAGCCGGATAAGGCAATCGTCTACTTCGATCGGGCAAAGAGAGGCAACTCCAACAATCCCGAAACGTACAGGAACGGCGGCATAGCGTTTGACCGCCTCGGCAGGTTTGAGGAGGCGGAGGCGTGCTACAAGGCGGCGCTGCTCATAAGCCCGAACTTCGACGAGGCGCGCGATATGTACGCCGACCACCTGATATTCACAGGCCGGACAAACGATGCCATTAGGCTATACGAAGACGCGCTCGAAATGTCGCCCAAAAACATCCGCCACATATCCAAACTCATATACTGCCTCTCGCAAAAGGGCGACTTCGAGCAGGCAGAGGGGCTGGCTATGCGCTCCATAGCGCTCTACCCAAACTCGCCCTTAGGCTACATAGACCTCGCATACATCAACCTGAACACCGGCTACCCCGACGAGGCCGCCGAAAACGCCGATAAGGCGATATCTGTAGCGCCCATAGACCCCGAAGGGTACCGCATAAAGGCAATAGCCTGCTCCGAGCGCGGCGACTTCGCCGACGCCGAAAAACTCTTCGAGAAAGCGATAGAGCTCGACCCCGAAAATGCCGACGTACACAGAGACTACTACCAGCACCTGCGCGCGGCGGGAAAGTACAAGCGCATGACAGACACCATAGACAAGGTGATAAAGCTCGAACACCCGCACTGCNCCGAAGACTACTGGTACCTCGCGGACTACTACCGCGAAAAGAAGAGAAACGACAAGGCGCTCCACTACCTGCGCCTCGCCTACGACACCATGCCCACAGAAAAAGAGCTGCTGCCGCCAATGATGGAGATTCTCTTAGAGCAAGGCCACACGGAAGACAGCCTGCCGATATTCGCCGACTACGTAAGAAAGAGCGGATGGAACGAGGCGGTCAACAGATTCTCAAAAAACTGGCAGTTCCGCGACCACGCCACACAGGAGGGGATGCGCTTCCTGCGCTTTACCGGGCAGCGGCCCATGGAGTTCCGCAAGTACATCTTCAACCACTACCTGTACAAATTCGGGCTGATATACTACACAATAATAATGCTGGCGCTGGTGTTCCCCGCGAGCGTGCTCTTTGGCTGGTCAGGCGTGTGGCTCATTGCGGCGCTCTACTCTACGTCAATCGTCGCGCTCAAAATCGTACAGGCGCGCCGGCTCAAAAAATTGTTGTCCAAAACAAACCCGCCGCCGCACCATATAGCGGGAAAGTGACGGCGCGTGAAACCCAAACTGCTGCTGCATATCTGCTGCGCGCCCGACGAGGCCTACGCTGTCGACCTGTTGAAGGACGACTACGAATTGCACTGCTTCTTCTGCAATCCGAATATATTTCCGTCAGAAGAGTACGATTTACGGCTTGACGAGGCTAAAAAGGCGGCGCGGATTTATGATGTGCCGTTTACGTGGGACGGGTATCNCCCCGAAACGTGGGCCGCTGCTGTTGAGGGATTAACGGATACACCGGAAGGCTCCGGCCGGTGCCGCGAATGCTTTTTGCTGCGATTGACGAAAACAGCGGAAGTCTGCGCGGAAATGGGCTGGCCCTCTTTCGGCACGGTAATGAGCGTCTCCCCCCACAAAAAAGTCCCCATGCTCGACGAGGCGGGAGCCAGAGCGGCATCCTTATACGGAGTTAATTATATCTCGTTTGACTTCAAAAAGCAAGACGGTTTCAGAAAAAGCATAGCATTGAGCCGACAATTGGGGCTATATCGCCAAAATTACTGCGGGTGCCACCTGAGTCGGGACGAGGCGGAGGCGCGGAGGCAGCGCAAAATTAATCCATAAAAAGGCTTACTGTGGTGCATCAAAAACACCGGTCCGGCATAAAAATAAAATTTTGCTTGAATTATCAACTACCATAATACATATATATAGTTATATGGAGGACAATTGACGGCCAACGCGGTCCGCCTATAAAAATCTTCGGAGAGCAAAATGAATTTTTCTGGTATTTGGGAGCTTCAAAAAATCGCCCTGCGGAATCTTGCGCGGCACAAGGTCAAGACGGCGCTTACCGCTGCCGCCATCACCATCAGCGTGGCGGTCTACATCTTCATAAACAGTTTTATCGGTGGGATGTCTATAGAATCGCGGCGCAACATTGTCAACTACGACATGGCTGCGGCCAAGCTGCAGACCAGAATGTACTTCGAGCGCAGGGACGAGAAGCCCGCCTACGAGAATTTTAAGGAGTGGGAGCGGTACCGCGCCGCGCTCGGCCGCGCCGGGTACAACACCGCGCCGCGCTTCGCTTTTTCGGGGATGATCTTCTCGAACTCCGCCTCCACGCCCATGACCATAAACGCAATCCTCGACTCCGCGGCCGAGGCGCAGGTTCTGCACTATACCAGCTGGGTTGACTTCGGGCGCTACCCCCAAAACGGCAAGTTCGAAATCGCGGTGGGGACGATGGCGGCCGAGAAGCTCAAGGTGGGCATCCCCACGCGCCCGCGCAAGCTTGAGCTTGATGAACTGGTCGAGCAGGCGGCAACGAACAAGGCCGATGAGGATTTCATACGGTCGCTCTACGACGAAATGAAACCGCTCGGCAACAACATCTTCTCCGCGCCGGAGAAAATCATCGAGGGCAACGAGCGGATGATCCTCAGGCGCGGGGCGTCCCGCGAGGACCTGACGCGGCTGTGGGATATGATCGCCGCTACTAAGCGCAACGAGGTACGGATCAACACGGTAATAGACATCAAGGCCGTGCCGGAGACCATACGCCCCGACAAATGGGACGGTGAGCTTATGCCCGAACTGCGGGCGGATGATGTCGCGCTTGTCAAGGCGGCGTACCGGTACGAAGAGTTTATGGATGCCTATATGCTTATTGAGGAGGACGAGCAAAAACAGAGCGAGGTGCTGACCGCGATGATCCGAGCCGGCTACCGCGGCGCCGTCCGCCACATCAACCAGTTGGTGGACGCGGTGGTAGTGGGGGTAATCAACAGCCCCGACCCCGTCCCCAACGGCTACACCGCCTACATACCGATGGACGTGCTGCAGGACGAGGCCGGTATGATGCTCGAAGGCGCGGTAACCGAAATATTAATACGCGCGAAAGACGCGGAGTACACGCGGCTGCCGGGCGGAAACGAACGCGCTGCCGCCATAACCGCCGCGCTGGAACGGGAACTTGGCGAAAAGCTGCCAAACGAGCTTGCGGTCTTCTTCTGGATGGACTACATGAAAGATTACCTCTCCTACGAGGCGATGGAGAGCTCAATGTCGCACGTGCTGGCGGGGCTTTTGCTCCTCCTATCATTTCTCGGCATCTCCAATACAATACTGCTGGCTATACTTGAGAGGACAAAGGAGACAGGCATGATGCGGGCGATGGGGATGACCGACGGGCAGATGATAATGACGTACATGTTCGAGGCTGGATTTTTGGGCCTTATCGGCTCGGTTTTGGGTATTATATTAGGATGTGCGGTCAATTNCCCCGCCGTCAAGTACGGATTCGACATAGGCGCGATGTCCGACACGCTCGGCGGCGGCGTAGGGTACCGGGTAACCGCGATGATGCGCAGCGTGTGGAACATACCGCTTATCATAGGCTCCGGGATAGTGGCAACGCTGCTGTCGGCGTGTATGGCCTATTTCCCGACGAGGCGGGCGGTAAAAATGTCTATTACGGACAGTTTGAGGTTTGAATGATATCGACAGGGGAGATTGTTTAATGTCAGCACAATACAAACAGGGCGGTACCGCTATGCTCGTGCGCATTGCCTACCGCAACATCTGGCGCAACAAGCGCCGCACCGCGTTCTGCTTCGCCGCGGTGGGCATCGCCGTATTCTTCATCGCCGTCTACTCCGCGATGATTGACGGGATGACCAAGAGCATAAACGACCTCGTGCAGGTCTTCGACCTCGGCCACGTCCGCGTGGTGTCGAACCAGTATGAGGCCGAAAACGAATATATGCCCGTGCAATACCCCGTGGCGGACGGCAAGGACTGGAAGGGGATGGCCGCCGAGATAAAAAATATCCCCGGCGTACGCCACGTATTCCCGCGCATCAATACAATGGCTACGCTGCAGGAGAGCACTATCAAGCACGCCGTTCTCTGGGGGCTGAATATTGAGGAGGAGATGGCGGCGAATATCTTCAACTTTACAGACAGGAACGACGGGATGGTTGATGGCCGCTACCCCGCGCCCGGAGCGAACGAGTGCGCGGTCGGCAAGGTATTCGCGGAGAAAACCGGCCTCAAAATAGGCGACCGCGTCCCGCTCAAAACCGTGTCGGCGCAGTTCTCCGACAAGATGTGGAGCCCGGTCATCACCGGCATATTCAATTTCGACTACATAAAGTTCGACGAGGGCTTCATCATCGTAGATTTCGAACGGTTACAGCGTCTGCTTGTCATGGGAGAAGGGACGCAGCAGTTAGTAATATTCGGCGACGACGGTACGCAGAGCGCCGCCATCTCCGCCGAAGTGCAGAAGATCGTGGGCAAAGGGAATGTATCCACTCACTGGCGCGAGAACTACTGGGTCGCGGTAATGGCTGCGGCCACGCCGATGTACACCATAATATTTCTGGTATTCCTGATTGTGGCAAGCTTCCTCATCATCAATACTGTGGTGATGATCATCCACGAACGTATAAAGGAAATAGGCATGATGGGGTGCCTCGGCATGACGAGGCGTGAGATCGTGACGGTCTTCTTCTTCGAGTCGCTCTTCATGGCGGCGTTTGGGGCGCTGGCCGGGGTGCTTTTGGGCGGGATAGTGGTGGCCATAGGCTCCTACTACCCATTCCGCATCGGGGACCTCTACGGAAACACGTTCAGCGAGATGCCGCTGGGCAACGCGATATTCTTTGAACTGGATGCGTGGAAGCTGTTTCAGGCGTGGATAATGGGTGTGGCGGTCGCGTCGATATTTACGCTTGCGCCATCCCTTAAAAGCGCTTTTGTGGAGCCGGTAGAGGCGCTTAGAAGGTAGCGGCCGACAGATTGCCGGTATTTATTGATTTATATGTAACCAAAATACTATAATTATGTTGTATAAAGGGCGATTGTGCCCCAAATCACCTTAATTTCATTGAAGGACGCGCAAATGGCGGTAATAAAAGCGGAAAATGTTGTGAAAGACTACTCTTTGGAGGGGCACACTGTGCATGCCCTGCGCGGGGTGAGCCTCGAATTCGGCAGCGGGGAGTTCTCCGCTATCGCCGGGCCGTCGGGTAGCGGGAAGTCTACGTTCCTGCATTTGGCGGGATGCCTCGACTCCATCACCGGCGGGGCGATGATCATCAACGGGACCGACGCCGGCAAGATGACAACGCAGCAGCTCGCGCTGCTTAGGCGCAACAGCATCGGCTTCATCTTCCAGGCCTACAACCTGATCCCCGTGCTCTCCGTCGAAGAGAACATATCCTTCCCGCTAACGCTTCTTGGGGTCGATAAAAAAGAGATCAGGGAGCGCACAGCCAAGGTGCTCAAAGATGTGGGGTTAGCGGATATGGCAAAACGCCGCCCCAAAGAGATGTCCGGCGGGCAGCAGCAGCGCGTAGCAATCGCCCGCGCCCTCGTCAAAAAACCGGCGATCATCCTGGCCGATGAACCCACCGCGAATTTGGACTCGACTATCGGCAAAGAAATTTTGGAGTTGATGGTAGCGCTGAACAAATCCGAGGGGACGACATT
>WQTH01000099.1 GCA_009786415.1 Chitinispirillia bacterium
GGAGCAGCTATGGCTGAAGCCGCTGAAGTAAAGACCGTTGCCCAAGCCGGCAAGTACCTGACGTTCAAGCTGGTCGACGAAGAGTACGGCCTCGAGATCCTTAAGGTCCGAGAAATCATCGGTCTTCTGCCGATCACGAGTTTGCCCCGTACGCCGTTTTTCGTTCGCGGTATCATCAACCTGCGCGGTAAGGTTATCCCTGTGATTGACCTGCGCAAGAAATTTGAGCTTGATACTACCGAAGACACCGAGCAAACCTGTATCATCGTCGTGGATGTTGTCGGCAACAACGGCAACATTCAGGTGGGGATACTGGTCGACTCCGTTTCCGAGGTGCTCGATATCAACGGCGGGGATATTGAAGACGCCCCCATGTTCGGGTCGAGCGTGGATACCGCGTTCATCCTCGGCATGGCGAAAGTCAAGGGGTCGGTGAAAATCCTGCTCAACATCGAGAAGGTGCTCTCTACGGCCGAGCTTGAGAATGTGGAGAATATGGTTTAATATTTGGTTATAAGGGGCGGGGCGTTTACAGCCCCGCTCTTTTTTGGCTGTGGCGGTTATTTAAAAAATGTGTTGATAAAGGAGCCGTACCGGTGGGTTGGTAGGGGTTCTGAGTTATAATAAACGTTTAAAAACAAAAGATCGGCAATTGCGCCGTGTACGGGGCCGACGTTTAGTTGTCTGATTGGAAAGAAAGGCGTTCTTGTTGTGAATAACATTAAAGTAGGTGTAAAACTGATAGGCGGATTTATGATCGTCGCCTTGATTGGCGCTATTATAGGTATATTGGGCATAAGCAGCACCATACAAATTAACGCCATTCTTGACGACCTTTATTTCAATCGGCTAATGGGCCTCAGCGCCACAGACGACATATCCTTAGGGGTAATGCAGCTCCGTATGAATGCCTGGAAACTGGCGTCTACGAAAGATGATGACGATTTTAAGGCCATAGTTGCCGATATCGATTCAGCAAAACAATTTGTTGAATCCCGGTTCCTCCAGTTAGACACCACGCTGCTTAATGATGCGGGCCCCGGGAAAGAAATGCGGAAACATTTATGGGAGGAGTACCAAAATTATATAAAAGCGCTGGATGCCATAGTAGATATTACCCATGAAGAAAAGAACAGGGCCCACCTGCCTGCCAGTTCCCAGACGGTACTCGACAAAGCCGGAGATGCGGCCCATATTTTGGCCGAAGCGTCACGCAAGGCGGTTGTCACGAACGAAAATCTGGCAAAGGAAGTGTGGGACAAGAGCGAGGCGGTCTACCAAAGCAGCCGCAAAATGCTTATCACGCTCCTGATAGCGGGCGTGTTAATCGGTATTGTGCTTGGGATCACGATTACCAACAGCATAAGCAAGCCGCTTGCCGCCAGCGTGGTTATGCTCAATGAGTTGAAGAGCGGGCACCTCTCGGCGAGGATGCACATTACCCGCCAGGACGAGATCGGCATGATGGCCAACGCTATGGACGGGTTCGCCGAAGACCTGCAGAATGTCGTGATAGGCACGATGAAGCAGATCGCCGCCGGCGACCTGAGCGCAAACATACAAGTAAAAGACCCGCAGGACGAAATCGCCCCGGCGCTTAAAGGCACCATTGATGAACTGCGCTCCCTCATCATAGACGACGGCGGCAGGGNATTGCAGGCCGCGGCCAATAAGGACCTTACGCAGCGCCTCGAAAAAGAGTACAGGGGCGAGTACGCGAAGATGAAAGAGAACATCAACGCCGTCGTCGCTAACCTCGACAACGCGATGGGCCAAGTGGGCGAGGCCGTAGCGCAGGTTACAAGCGCCAGCGGCGAGATCTCCAGCGGCGCGCAGTCTCTGGCCGAGGGCGCCAACGAGCAGGCAAGCTCGCTCGAAGAGATTTCGTCGAGCCTCGAAGAGATGTCTTCCATGACCAAGCAGAACGCCGACAACTCCACGCAGGCCAAGCACCTCGTGGGCGAGGCCGGCACGGCGGTCAGCGAGGCCAACGACGCCATGAAGCGCATGGCCGTAGCCATAAACGAGATCAAGACTTCGTCCGACAACACGGCGAAGATATTGAAGACTATCGACGACATCGCTTTCCAAACGAACCTGCTGGCGCTCAACGCCGCGGTCGAAGCCGCCCGTGCGGGCGAGGCCGGCAAGGGTTTCGCGGTGGTCGCCGAGGAGGTGCGTAATTTGGCGATGCGCTCGGCCGAGGCGTCGAAGAACACCGCCAATATGATTGAGGAGTCGGTAAAGAACGCCGATGGCGGCGTGAAGATCACCGAAGAGGTGGCCAAGGCGCTCGACAGGACGACCGAAAGCTCAAGCAAGGTGGCCGACCTCATCGCCGAGATCGCCGCCGCGTCTAACGAGCAGGCGCTGGGCATAGAGCAGGTCAACACCGCCGTGGCCCAAATGAACCAGGTTACTCAGCAGAACGCGGCGAACTCCGAGGAGTCGGCGAGCGCGGCGGAGGAGCTTTCGAGCCAGGCCGCAGAGCTTTCCAACATGGTACAGGGCTTCCAGCTCTCAACCGACGGCGGCGGTGTACCGCCTAAGCGCGGCGGTACTAAGATGAAGATGATTGCCGCCAAGCCGGCGGCGGCCCCTCCCAAAACCATGAAAATGGCAGCGGCGTCGGAGTCGAAGCCTGCGACAAAAACAATGCGCGCCGCGAAAGCGGAAGAGATCATTCCGCTCAACGACGATGATCTGATGGACTTCTAATAGTGCAGCGGAAACGGGGGCGGCGTAACGCCGTCCCCCCGTTTTCGCGCCTGTGTTGATGTAGAATGAGAATGGTATTGGGCGGGATGTAAAAGTTCGTACATAAATTTTTGTAATATACGTTGATAATTAATGTATATTTATTTAGAGAAGTACCGGAGGGATGGATAAGACTATGTTGCCGTCACAACACCAGCACTATCTCGAACGCGGATGTATATATGTATCAGGCGGTCAGGGTGTGGTGCAGACTGTGTTGGGAAGTTGCGTATCCGTATGCCTCTGGGATGCAGAGCGCCGGTGCGGCGGCATGAATCACTTCGAGCACCCGCAGGCCCCAAGTAAAGAGGAGGCCACGCCTAAGTACGGCAACGCGGCGATGCTGGGGCTGATAAAGATGATGTGCGAGGAGGGGTGCACCATAGAGAGTTTGGGCGCCCACATAATAGGCGGGGGGCACCCTGACGGCGCGACGGACAGCGTAGGCGGTAAAAATGTTGAGATCGCGCGGAGGGNGTTGTTGGATAAGGGTATAAGGATCCTCTCCGAAGACGTTTGCGGGCGCGTAGGCCGGAAGGTAATTTTTGATTTGACGACCGGCGACGTGATAGTAATGAAAGTGAGCAAGGTCAGAGGGGAAGACTGGATTGAGTGAGTGTATAGTTTGACGGGTTTTTAAACGGGTTATAATGTCTTATAACAAGCTTTACGGAGACAGGGTACTATGGATTTAGACAAAAAAACGTACGATGCTTTTGCCAAACTGCTCTACGACCGGTGCGGCATAGCTCTCGGTGACCAGAAGGAGGCTCTTATGAGCGCCCGCGTCGGCAAACGTCTGCGCGCGCTCGGCCTCAATAACTACAAGGAGTATCTGGATATTATATCCGCCACCGGCCCGCAGTCCGACACGGAGTTCACCGAGTTCATGAATGTCATGACGACCAACACCACCTCATTCTTCCGCGAGAAGGACCACTTTGATTTTATGTCCGCCGCGGTTCAGAATATGATGGAGGAGGGGCGCAACAAGGTGCGCATCTGGTGCGCGGCGAGCTCAAGCGGTGAGGAGCCGTACACCCTTGCCATGACGTTTCTGGAGAGCGCGCAGGGGTTCCGCGGCGACTGCCGGATATTGGCGACCGACATAGACATCAACATACTGACGCAGGCCAGAGCCGGCGAGTACAGCGAGCAGAAGATGCAGGGCGTGCCCCCGCAGCTGCGCCAGAAGTATTTTACGGCGGCCGGTGCGGGTAAGGACCGCATTTACAAGGCCGGCCCCACATTGGCGAACATGATCACGTTCAGCCGCCTTAATCTGGCAAAGCCGCCGTTCCCCATGAAGGGACCGTTCGACATTATATTTTGCAGGAACGTTATGATATATTTTGATAATCTGGTAAGAAAGAATTTGATGGCGGAGTTCGAAAGGCTTTTGAGGCCGGGCGGTTACCTGATGGTGGGGCACTCTGAAAGCATGGCAGGCGGCCTTTGCAATTTGCCGTCGGCCGGCCGCCCGTCAGTATATGTTAAGCCGGGTTGATTAACTTAAATTAACATCAACACTATGGATACTATGATAAAATGGCAAGTATAACAGTCGGAATATCGGATATGGCGTTGAGCAAGAGTTCTGAGGACACGATTATTACGTACTCCTTAGGCTCATGTCTCGGTGTGACGGTATTTGATCCGGGTGCGTGTGTGGGGGGGATGGTACACTGCCAACTCCCGACCTGCACTTCGGAGGATAAAACCAAGGCGACTACCAATCCGGCTATGTTTGTTGACACGGGGGTAACGCTTTTGTTCCAGAAATTTTTCGAGATGGGCGGCAGCAAAGCGCGCATGATAGTTAAAGCGGCGGGCTGCGCGGCCATTCTTGATTCCAACGGGTTCTTCAGAATAGGGGAGAGGAATGTGACGCTCTTCAAGAAACTTATGTGGAAAAACGGGATAATTCTCAAAGGTTCCGAAACCGGCGGGGATATATCGCGTACGCTCGTCCTGGATATGGCGACCGGGCGAACAACAATACGCTCAAAAGGTGAGGAAAGGGAACTATAGAAAATGTCCTACAACATACTTATTGTAGACGACTCACAGACCATGCGCTCGGTGCTTGTAAAGACCGTTGCCATGGCCGGTATTGAGGTCGGCAATACTTTCGAGGCCGGTAACGGCAAGGAAGCGCTCGAAGTCTTGGAAAAGGAGTGGGTCGACATCGTCTTCGCGGACATCAATATGCCCGTCATGAACGGCATCGAGATGGTCGAGGAGATGGTGAAGCTCGGCTACATGGAGTCTACTCCGGTAGTCGTTATCTCTACGGAGGGCAGTAAGACGCGTCTCGACAAGCTCCGCGAGATGGGTGTGCGGGGATTCCTGCGAAAACCGATATCGCCCGAACTCTTCAAGAATGTGGTAGACGGCGTACTGGCTGGGTCGGCGGCAGCGGCTAACGAAACGAAAACCGTAACTAAACAACCCGGCGAGGGGGAGTAATATGGGCGGACAAAACGGTCTCATCTTAGACAGTGTTTGCAAACAGAAGTTCGAAGAGTTGGCGTTTTTCTTCTGCGAATCGCAGGACGCGGCGGCGTTCGATTACAATAAAGTCAAAGACGCCCACAAGGCGTCCATGCTCTTTACCGGCCCCAAAAACGGCAAATTCGAAATGGCCGCAGGGGAAAAGCTCTGCCTGCTGCTCGCCAGCAATATGCTTGGCATAGAGCCGGACGACGGACAGGCGAGCGAACTCGCCGACGACGCGCTCAAGGAATCGCTCAATGTTATTTGCGGCAATTTCCTCACGGAAGCGTACGGCGAAGAGGCGGTTTTCAGCCTGACAGCCCCGGTAATAGGGGCAATAAATGACCTGACGCTGATAGACGAAAATGCCGTTTCGGAGGATATGCTGTACTTTGAGATCGAAGAACAGCATTTAGTCGTCAAATTGACGGTTTATAAGTAATTTGTTTGTATATCTTACAATGTTGGGGATGTGTTCTCCGTAATTTGTATACGGTAAGACAAAGATGTTATTGACGGCACGATTAAATATTATATACGTACCGCCCGGCGGTTGCACGACAGCCGCAGGGTACTTGTTTAATCGTGTAATCTATAAATAAAGCAGGAGGCAATATTGCCGCCCTAAAATATAGCACAGGGATATATCTATGCCTAAGATCAGAGTAATGATCGTTGACGATTCTGCGGTGGTACGGCAGATACTCACGCGCGAGCTCTCAAAAGACAGGGATATCGAGGTGGTAGGCTCCGCTCCCGACCCCTACGCCGCGCGCGACAAGATCATCCATCTCCGCCCCGACGTCGTCACTCTCGATGTCGAGATGCCGCGTATGGACGGTGTGACGTTCCTGCGCAAGCTGATGAAGCACCACCCTATACCGGTCATCATCGTGTCGTCCCTCACGGCCGCCGGCAGCGAACTGGCCCTCGAAGCCCTCAGCTGCGGCGCGGTAGACGTAATGTGCAAGCCCGGCACCGCCTACAGCGTAGGCGATATGTCCGAGCTCCTTATTGAGAAAATCAAGGGCGCCGCCCACGTAGACATCAAACAGCGCGCCGCCATAATCAAAGAGCGCGCCGCCACCCAATCCGAACCGGTCAAAAAGCTGGCCATGACCCGCACAACAAACAAGATCATCGCCATCGGCGCGTCAACCGGCGGCACCGAGGCCATAAGAGACGTGCTCGAACGCTTCCCAGCCGGCGCGCCCGGAACTGTCATCGTACAGCATATGCCCGAATACTTCACCAAATCATTCGCCGACCGCCTGAACGGCATCTGCGACATAGAGGTAAAAGAGGCCGAACAGGGCGACCGCGTGATCCCCGGAAGAGCGCTGCTCGCGCCCGGCAACAAACACATGGTGCTCAAAAGGTCAGGCGCACAATATCTCGTAGAAATAAAAGACGGCCCGTTGGTATTCCACCAGCGCCCTGCGGTCGAAGTCCTCTTCAACTCCGTAGCCCTCTACGCCGGCGCCAACGCCGTAGGCATGATCCTCACCGGCATGGGCAAAGACGGCGCTAAGGGCCTGCTCGCCATGAAAGAGGCCGGCGCATACACGATTGTGCAGGACGAAGCCTCAAGCGTAGTTTGGGGAATGCCCGGCGAAGCTTTCAAGGTAGGCGCCGCTACAATCGTCCTCCCTCTCCAAAAAATAGCCGCCGAAGCCCTCAAAAAGGCAGCGGCAGACTGATTCACAGTGTGGAGTTTTTTGACGCTGGTTTTGACGTCAACTCCACACTTCAAACTCCTAATAACGGATTCCGAGCGAATACTCAAGGTAACGCAGCAGCACGGGATCGTTTAGCCCCGGAGCCGTGCTTGAATATATAACGAGGCCAAGGAACAGCCCCATCGCAATAGATGCGTATGCGATCCTGCGGCGGAAAGTGACCGGTTGGCCACCGCGATTGCGCAGGCCCTTAATCAATAACAAAATAACAGCGTAAAACAGGCACGAAAACGCAAAAAGCCTGAGCCCGCTGAAATAAAGGGGTATCTGCCTGTTTATGGAGATATGCTGTATGTATGGCCGCTTTTTGAACCTGAGCGTAACCTCCGAAACCTTCCCGCCGGGCGGCAGGGCAGTATGGCAATCGTAAAAGAAACCGCTGTAAAGCCTCTTGGCCGCCCGCCCGCCACCCATCTCGCCGGACCACTCAACGCTTATATCCACCAAACCGTCGGGATCATAAAAAACAGGCACTGCAAGCAACGACGTTACCCGCCTGTCAAGACCCTCAAAAGTGATCCCGTACGGGTACCCATTCGTGTCATCTTTATCAAAAAACATTTTCGCGGTAACGCTACTGTCGGTTAAAATAAGCCCCGGCCCCTCCGTAGACCCATCCGTAACATACACCTCCCCATCCGCGAAAAATTTAACGTAGTACGGCCAGTTGAAAACAGTAACCTCCAACGCGAACGCCGCGATTATGGCCGCGCAGAAAGGGAGCGTGAGCAGCCTGATGCGAAAAAACTTCTGCCGCGAAAAAAGCTGCGGCGCAAACCGCCTCAAAAGATTCGCCACAACCCCGCAACCGGCAAAAAATGCCAGAACGGTCGCCGACAGAGCATTTAAAAAAATTATAAGCAACGTAATAGTGAGTTTTCCCACAGCCACCCGCTCGCCTCCAATATAACAAATATACCATATTCCAGCCGCCCAAACCACTCTTTTCAAAACAAATCCCGCACATACAAGATTTTATGATTTTTAAGGGTCCCGCAAATTTCACGCACAAAAAACGCGCCGCAAAAAGACAGGCGTGTGTTTTTCATAGACATCCGCCATGATAACTCACGTGCGTGTCATGAATCCGAGTGTTGCGTAGTTGTAACTCATTGTACTACAACGAGTTACAAAGTCTACCGTCTTGAAATTAGTGAAAGCCGCATAAAACTTGAATTTGCTGTGGTTCAGGTGATATCAAAAAGTGTAAAATTTGCGAGCAAAATACCCCCACGCCAAAACCAACCTCACCGCCCAACCACACCGATACCCGCTGACACAACGACTGAGGGTGATGTGTCTGACAACCCCGACGATTTGAAAGTGGCCAGCCCCCGCAATACCGCCGTGGACCTGGATTCCGACGATACAGTGAGGAGATGGGGGAGGGAGATGGCCGAGGATTATTGGTTCTACACATGACTTAGCGGTAAAGTACAAGTATTTGACATTTTTCTTGCATATTGCCATCCCATAACGTATATTAACTGTATCCACGCATATTGTGGATTTTTTCTTTTCTTGGTTTACTTGGAAGACATTTAGCATTTAGCAGTACTCTCTCGGTTGAAAACGGGGCTGTGGCTCCGGCTG
>WQTH01000100.1 GCA_009786415.1 Chitinispirillia bacterium
TCAAAATGCCGTCAAATTACCGCGAAGAACGGTAAGAAATACTGGGTAAGCAAGACCTTAAAGGAAGAGGATGTTTTGTGATAATGAAACGGGGCTGGGGGGCCATGAAGCCGCCTGATTTTAAGCCGCCGCGGCAGGACGGCAGCCTTCCCGATAGACCTCCCACGGTGTTTTGCCGTTTTTTATGATGGGGGAGGGCAGTACACTGGATTTAATAAAAATTGCGGCCGAAAGCTTCGGCCGCAATTTTTGTATCTCGTTATCATTCAATAAGATAACGTGCCACACATATTTTCACGTCATATCTTCTGTATCTTAATCACGTTTGTATTGCCCGATACCCCCAGCGGCACGCCGGCGGTTATTACTACGAGGTCGCCCTCTTTTACCGCCTCCGTTGTCAGCGCGCACTCGCAGGCGTGGGCGATGAGTTCGTCGGTTTTGATTTTTTCCAGCGCGTGCACGGGTATTACGCCCCATATTACAGAGAGTTTGTAGTAGGTTTTATCGCATCTCGTTGCGGCGATGATCGGCACGAACGGCCTGAACCCGCTGATTTTACGGGCCGTCATTCCGGAGTACGTCACGGTTATGACGGCTTTGGCGTTGAGGTCGTGGGCGGCGTTGATGGCCGCGTGGGCTATGGCGTCGTCTATGGTGTCTACCTCTACATTAAGGCCGTGGAACCTCTTTTTGTAGTTGATGGCGTTTTCGGTCTGCAGGATGATCTTGGCCATCGCCTTGACCGCTTCGACGGGGTACTTGCCGGCGGCGGTCTCGCCGCTTAACATGGTTGCCGATGTCCCGTCGTAGACCGCGTTGGCCACGTCGCTTATCTCGGCGCGGGTCGGGCGGGCGTGGGTGATCATCGATTCGAGCATCTGCGTGGCCGTTATGACCGCCTTGCCCTCCTTGAAGCACCCTTTTATCAGCTTTTTCTGTATCGCTGGCAGCTCCTCGAACGGTATTTCCACGCCCATATCGCCGCGGGCGACCATTATGCCGTTGCTTATCTCGATAATGGAGTCCATATTCTTTACGCCCTGGCGGTTCTCGATCTTGCTTATGAGCCTGACCTCTTCCCCGTTTATCGTTTTCAGGTAATCGCGGATGTCCTGCACGTCCTGGGCGCAGCGCACGAAACTCAGCGCTATGAAGTCGATGTCCTGCTCAATGCCGAAAGCGATGTCCTTTTTATCGTTTTCGGAGAGGTACTCCATGTTGATCTCGATATTGGGGAAGTTCAGCGATTTGCGGTTGGAGAGGACTCCGCCCACGGTTATTACCGTCTTTATCTCCTCTTTGTCGACGCTTTCGACGCGCATTTCAATGTTGCCGTCGTCCGCAAGGATTACGTCGTCTTTCTTGAGGTATTTGTAGAGATCCGCGAAGCTTATGGCCACGCGGGTGTTGTCTCCCAGCACGTTCGCGTCGGATACTAAGGTAAATGGGTCGCCATCATTCAGGGTAACGCGGCCGTCCTTAAAGGTTTTTACCCGAACCTCCGGGCCCTTGGTATCAAGCAGGATGCCGATGGGCATGCCCAGCTCCTCGCGGAGCGCCTTGACCGTAGCGATTCTGGCAGCCTGTTCGTGGTACGCGCCGTGCGACATATTTAACCGCGCGACATTCATGCCCGCCTTGATCATTTTCCTGAGGACCTCAGGGTCATCGGTTGATGGGCCCAGCGTACAGACGATTTTTGTTTTTTTGAATTGCATAGCCTCTCCCTTTGTTATTTATACCTTGGAACCGGTAGTTTCATACCCATATTATAGTATTACGGAACGCCGTAAATCAATAGCAAACGCCTATTATCAATTATTCTTTATTCTTTCCACCCGTGCTGCCCTATGAGCGGCACGAACACCACTTTTTCTACGGATTTTGACTCCAGCCCCGACTCCGTTTTCCTGTATAGCATAAGTTCCTGCTCCGCCCGGTCGCCCGTGGGGATAATCATTATACCCCCCACCGCCAGCTGCTCTGCCAGAGTTTCCGGCGTTACCGGCGCACCAGCCGTTACTATTATCCTGTCGAACGGGCTCCACTGCTTCCACCCGCACGTACCGTCGCCGATCTTGAAGGTGACGTTGGCTAAACCCATGTTTCTCAACAACTTGCGCGCTCGGTCGCCGAGATCGTTGTGGCGCTCTATAGTGTACACGCGCCGCGAAAACTGCGCCAGGACCGCCGCCTGAAAGCCCGACCCGGTGCCTATCTCCAATATTTTCTGGTCTTTTCCGAGCTCTAAGAGCTGGGTCATAAGCGCCACAATGTACGGCTGGCTGATGGTCTGCCCCTGCCCGATGGGGAAGGTGGTATCCTCGTAGGCGAACTCCGGGGTCGTCCCCTGTATGAAGAGGTGGCGCGGGACCTTGCGGAACGCGTCTAACACGCGCTCGTCGGTTATGCCCTTGTCCCGCAGTTTCTGTATAAGGCGTTCGCACGCTATACTCGGATCTAATGTGCTCATTACGCGCTTTTTCCGCTTTTTCCGTTAATATTGCCCTTAAACCTGATGCCGTACCACACCCCAAACACCGCAACGGCCCAACGGACCGTGTCTATCAGGTGAGATATATGGCTCCGGCCTCCCTTTAAATATAATGTTTGGACACGCACAAAAGTAATGGGAATTTTTTTTGCCGCCGTTTTGAGGATAACCTCCGACTCCATCTGGAAGCGGTTGTACTTCAGGTGCGTGGAGGCGGCAAGGGGCCCGGAATACAGCCTGTAGCCGCACTGGCTGTCTTTTATGCGCTGCCCGGTCAGGAGCGTAAGTATAAGCGATGTCAGGCGGTTTGAGAGTATCCGCGTCGGCGGCATGGCCCCTATGCGCATATCCCGCGCCCCTATGCAGATGCCCGTATGCGGCCATTTCCGCGCCATTTCCAAAAAACGGGGGATGTCGGAAAGCGAGTGCTGCCCGTCGGCATCCATCGTTAAAATCCACTTGGCGTTTATGGCGCTTGCGTTGACGGCTCTGGACCCGGCGGTAAGGTAGGCGAACCCCGTCTTGAGCGCCGCGCCCTTGCCCCGGTTGACATCGTGGCGGAGGCACATTATATCCGATTCAAGGCAATACTCATACGTGCCGTCCCTGGAGGCGTCGTCTACTATCAATACGTGATCCTTGGGCACGATCTTAAAAAGCATATTGAGAAACTGCTTTAACTGACCGGCTGATTTGTATGACGGGATAAGGACATACGTGCCTGATGGCCATTCTATCATAGCGATAAGCTCTCCTGTATGGATCGGGTTAGGGCGGAGACCGAATCGCCGCCGGTATTGGGGTTGACACTGCCGGCACCGCGATGGCGCGCGGGCGGGGCGATAGGCCCGCTCAGGGTTACCGTGATTTTTGAGAACGGCCCGGGGATGATGAACCCGTCCCATGATTTCAGCCGCCACGCCCTGTCGGCATTGATTTTTATAGTAACCGCCGGCGCCCCGCCTGCGATGGCAATCTGCGCCGCTCCGGGCTTTACCACCTCTTTTGGCCCCCGCGGCCCGTCCGGCGTTATCCCCAGCGACCGCCCCTCCCGCAGCGCCCTCAGGCTCTGCCGCAGCGCCGACGCGCCCCCCCGGCCCGACGACCCGAAAGCCACCCCGTGCCCCCACAGCCGCGCCACCCCGGCGGCTATGCGCCCGTCCCTGCTGCGCGAAACGACCGCCGTCTTGCCCGTATTTCGGAACAGATAGGAGATGACTAACAGCGCGGAGTGCCAGAAACAGTACACTTTTGGCGCCGCCCCCGCGTCAAAAATGTCTACGGACGGCGGAGAAACGACGTTTATGCGCCACGTCTTGCCGAGGGCCGAGCTTATGAGCCATATCAAAATAGAGATCAATTTTTCCATCGCTATCAAATATAAATTATGGCCAAACCTGTTTTTGCAAAATCAGGCTGCCATTTTTGAAGCCGCAAACACGGCTGAACGGCAAAATAAAGAAAAGCCAAACCTTTTTTGCAAAATCAGGCTGCCATGCATTATATTAGTAACTTATCAATGCGCTAACGGAAAAAAATAAGATTTGGAGACCCCGACCAATGCCGTCAACCAAAAGGCAGGAAACCGAATTTGAGGCCCGGTATTTCGACGAACTTGCCGATATCGCCCTTAAGGCCCACTATATAGAGCCGGATCTATACAAGGAGTACAATGTAATGCGGGGCCTGCGCAAGGCCGACGGCACAGGCGTTTTGGTCGGCCTGACCAATATAGGCGACGTGCACGGCTATATCATGGACGAGGGCGAGAAGGTCCCGGTCGAAGGCCGCCTGCGCTACCGGGGTATAGACGTCGAGGATATCGTGGATGGGTTCCAGAAAGACAGGCGCTTCGGCTACAACGAGACCGCGTACCTGCTGCTTTTCGGCAAACTGCCCAGTTCCGACCAAATTACGCTTTTTCGCGGTATGCTCGACGCCTGCCGCGAGCTGCCGGACGGGTTCATGGAGAACATGATCCTCAAGGCCCCCACGCCCGACGTAATGAACAGCCTCGCGCGGTCGGTGCTGGCCAGCTATACCTACGACAAAAACCCCGATTCGCTCGAAATCAGGAACGTCCTGCGCCAGTGCATAGAGCTTATCGCGCGGTTCCCGACATTCGTGGCCTACGGATACCAGGCAAAGTGCCACTACTACGACAACAAAAGCCTCGTAATCCACAAGCCGCAGACAGGCATGGGTACAGCGCAGAACTTTTTGCACATGATCCGCCCCGACTCCGCTTTCACCGAGCTTGAGGCCGAAACGCTTGATTTGGCCCTCGTGCTGCACGCCGAGCACGGCGGCGGCAACAACAGCGCCTTCGCCCTGCACGTGGTAACCTCCTCCGACACCGACACCTACTCGGCAATCGCCTCCGCGGTAGGTTCGCTGCGCGGCGCCAAGCACGGCGGCGCCAACATCAAGGTCGCGGGGATGATAGAAGATATCAAACAGGGCATAAAAGACTGGGCCGATGACGACGAGGTAACCGCCTACCTCACCAAAATCATCCGCAAGGAGGCGTTCGACCGCACCGGCCTCATATACGGCATGGGCCACGCAATCTACACCCAGAGCGACCCGCGCTCCGAAATCCTGCGCGCCAAGGCCGAGGAATTGGCCAAAGACAAGGGGTGCATAAACGAATTCAACCTCCTGCGCTCGGTAGAACGCCTCACGCCGACGGTATTCGCCAGGGCCAAAGGCAGCAATAAGGCGGTGTGCGCGAACGTAGACCTGTATTCCGGCCTCGTCTACCGTATGCTCAACATCCCGCAGGAGCTCTACACCCCGATCTTCGCCATAAGCCGCATAGCGGGGTGGGCGGCGCACCGCATAGAGGAAATAATAAGCGGCGGCAGGATAATAAGGCCGGCGTACAAGAGCGTGGTGTCCCGGATGGCGTACATCCCGGTCGAACAAAGAAATGAATGACGTTTGAAGTTTCGGGGCTGCGGCATTAACTCCGCACCCCAAACTCCAAACTCCAAACCGCTTTAAAAAAACGCTCAAGGACAATTTTTCCCGGTCCGATAATATAACGTGGGGATAAACGTGGCAATTTTGCCGCAGCATATAATAGAGGGGGAATATTATGATGAAGGCAGGGTACGGGGCATACCAGAGCAAGCAGGCGGAAACGAACGATCAGGGTAAGCTGATCCTCGTTACGTACGACGTCGCCATAAAACACGCCAAGCTGGCGCTTGAGATATTCGAGGATAAAAAGCAGATTGAGGCGCGCGTTAAGCATATATTCAAGATTCAGGACGCNCTGGAGGAACTGCAGTGCTCGCTGAATATGGAGGCCGGGGGGGATATCGCGGCTAATCTGTACAACCTGTACACGTTCATGTTCCACCTTACGGTCGACGCCAACATCGGTAATGACAGGACGCTGCTTGAGGAGGCTTTGCGGTATTTGGAGACGCTGCGGGAGGCTTGGGGGCAGGCTACCGTTAAGGCTAAGGCGGAGGCGGCGCCGCAGATTAAGTTTGAGAATATGACTGTTAGCGGGTAATATGTGTTGATTGCGGGGGCGCGATTTATCGCGCCCGTTTTATTTTAGAACATCCCCCGTAAAACCCTGTCAATTTCAGAGATATTTATCAGCTCCTCTTTGCCGGTTATCAGGTTTTTCAGGCGGAATTGGCCGTTTTTGGCCTCGTCGCCGCCTATAAACAGGGCGCAGCGCGATCTGGCGCTGTCTGCTGATTTTAGCTGCTTGCCTACGTTCTGGTTATCCTTTAAAGAGAATTCGCAGGATATCCCCGCGGCCCTTAGTTGCTGCGCGGTGTTGATTATGGCTGCCGATGCGCCGCTGTCTATAGATATCAGGAAGACGTCGCTGCGCGGGGGCGGGGGAGGGGCTAAGGATTTTGATTTGAGGAGTTCGCCCAAGACTACGTCTCCGGCGGCGAATCCTGCAGCCGGGGTGGGCGGGCCGCCGTAAAGGCCTACCAGATTGTCATATCGACCGCCGCCCGCTATCGCCCTCAGGTTGCCGCGGACGTCAAATAGCTCGAAAACTATCCCCGTATAATACGCAAGCCCGCGGACAATGCCTATGTCGAATACTAAGTAGTCGCTCAATCCGTAAGAATCAATCAACGCAAACAGCTTTTTGAGCTGGTCAAGGGAGGCTATCTGGGGGGGTGATGATCCCAGCGTACCGGCAAATCTCTCTATATCATCAATACATCCGCAGTTAAACATATCGTTTATCTTACCGCGTATATCTTCTTTATTGACAATGCCTTCCAGCTCACGGGAAAAATCATCGCCAGACATTTTCCCCTTTTTGTCCAAAAGCGCGTAGAGCGGTTTTAATTGGTCCCTCTCCACCCCGCAAAGAAGGAATAATTCTTCAAGCATGGTCCGGCTCGATACCCTCGCTTTGAAGTCCGTATCGTCAAACCCGAACGCTCGCATCATGTCAACAGCCGCCGCGATCAGCTCGGCGTCGGCGGAGACGTCCTCAATACCCAAAATATCCATATTAAGCTGTATGAACTCCCGCAGCCGCCCCTTCTGCATCCGCTCGTACCTGAATAGCCTGCATATTGAGTACCACCGCACGGGCCGCTTGAGGTTGGTCCCCTTAGCCGCCGCCATCCTCGCCAGCGTCGGCGTGAGTTCGGGCCGCAGGGCTATCGTCCTGCCGCCCTTGTCCTCAAACGAGTATAGCTGCTTCTCTATCTCGTCCCCCGACTTCTGCGTATACAGGTCCAAGTGCTCAAACATTGGCCCCTCGTACTGCTCAAACCCGTAAAGCCGGCATGATTTGTGCCAGCTGTCAAACATGAACTGCTGGAAAGCCATATCCTCCGGATAAAAATCGCGCGTGCCCTTAGGCCCCTGTATCGGCATCGTTTTCGTACCTTTTTCGCTGATTTTTGGAAAATATACCCTGTCCTGATGATAATATATATCCGGGCGGCCCAGTATTGCAAATAAAAAAGGTTCTACTACCGAAATACTTGGTAAATGAAAATTTGTTGTATACCCGGCCTGGGCACCCTGCACCCAGGCCTAGACGGATGTGGGACAAATATAAATTTTTCGCAATAGGCATGGGTGCGGAGTGGGGCGGAGACGACATCACGCTGGTCGTGCAGTCGTTCTCCGCCCCACTCCGTGCCCATGCCGCTGATTGATACATGACAAACCTCAATTTACCGTCGTCGTAGTGCTGTTTATCGTAACTGTCTTGACGGCGGTACCGCCGGAATAGGCGCCGCCCTGGTACAGCCCCAGATTGTCCGCAGCGCCGGTGTGCGTGCCGCCTGAGAATATTGTGTAGGTTCCTTTCTCAAGAAGGGGGCTGCAAACCATCAGGCTCCTCGTCTGTCCCAGGGTTTTGAGCGTTACCACGTGCGTACCGCTATTTGACGATACGTTGATGAACGTGTTTGCCGCTACCGGGCTGCTGCTGAATTTGGCCAAAAACGAGTATTGGGGATTGGCGGATGCGTCGGCGGCGACATTGGGCAGCTGCAGCATGTTGCCGGCGTTGCCGAGCGCTATGAACAGGCCGCCCGACATGGTGAACGAGCCGTCAAAATCCACGGGAACCTCTGGGCTGTTGGTCGCGCTCGGGCTGAATGAGACGACCGTGCCGCCCGTCATCACTATGGAGCCGTTGGAATCCACCCCGTCGCCGCCCGACGACTCTATGTAGTACTCCCCGCCGGTTATTGTAAGCACGCCGTCTATAGCCCTTTCCTGCCCCGGCCCCACAAGCCCGGGCCGGCCGCCGCCGGGCGTGGTAACGGTAGTCTTTACGGTGTCGGAGATGTTGATCCCGTCGTCCGAGGCCTTTATCTTTACAAACCCGCCGTTCAGGTTTATGTTGTACCCCTCAAGCCCCTCGTAACATTTGGTTATGTCTATATTTCCGCCGTGTATCGTCAGGTTGTACGTGGCGCGGATGGCGTCATCGGCGGTGGATATGGTAAAAGCGCCATCGTGGACAGTCACGTTTTTGTCGGCGTGGAT
>WQTH01000101.1 GCA_009786415.1 Chitinispirillia bacterium
GTCCCCGGCACGCACGTACGCATCCTCGGCCAGCGCAGCGCGGGCAACACCATCACCACGGCGGGTAACGTCTCGGTGACCGGCGGCCGCGTAAGCTCCGAGAACGGCATCGCCATCGACGCCACCAACACCACGCCTACTACCAAGTGGGTCAAGGTCGTTGGCGGCCGCGTAGACGCCGGCGCCGGCACAAACGCCATAGGCATCAGGTCCGCCTCAGGCGTCGTCGACACCATCAGGCTCGAAGGCCTTGTAGAGGCCGGCATGAACGGTACAGCCATTGAGGCCGCGAGCAGGGTTGTTCTCGGCATCATCGGCCCCAACAGCCAGAACCTCAACGAGGGCGGCCTTGTTCAGGCTAACGACTCGCTCGGTACGGCTATCCGCTCTACCGCTCCCATCATGCTCGGCGGCGGCATCGTCCGCTCCCGTGACGTAGCCATCTCTTCGACGCAGACCGTCGAAATCGTCGGCGACGTAGAGCTCTCCGGCACCATAGACGCCGGCCTCATGATCAACCCGATAGTAGAGGGCTTCAAGCCCGCCGGCAGCGTTGTAGTCAACCAGCCCGACGAAGGCTCGCTCTACCGCTCGGTGATCACCATCCCCGCTGGCCGTGAGTTCGCGGTAGGCGTCGGCGGTACGTTCACACTCGGTGATGGCGGCGAGTTGCTCGACACGCTCATCGTAAACGGCGCCGTAACGGCGATCGTGGCGGCTGAGCACAACTTAGAGGGTATGTTCACCAACGGCGGCTGGGTAGTAATAGGTAACGGCGGCCGTCTCGGCTACAGCACCCCCATAGGTGAGAGGGACGTATTCACGTACCTGAACGAAGGCACCACAGTGCTCTCGACCGGCAGCATAGTCAACAGCAAGCCGCTCGTCCGCACAAGCACCGACTCAATGGCGACGTTCCTCGTACAGGCCCGCCGTCTGAGCCTGGCCGGCGGTAACGTCATCGTCCCGCCGATGCTCGTGGCTACCACGCAGGTCGTCGCCGACAGGGCCGAAGGCTTTGTCTCCGGCGCCACTACCGACACGGTTTACACGTCTACCGGACGCGCAGTGCCCTCAGATACCCTCTACGAGAACTTCACTGGCCTCGTAAAGTGGAACATCGCCAGCGGCGCCCTGCCTCCGGGCCTCAACGTTAAGACCGGCGGCGGCGACACAACGACCATTATCGATGCCGACGGCGTAGTAACAGCCGAAGTGCTCACACGTGCCAACCCCGTCGGTACACCCTACTCGTTCGGCGTCCGCGCCACAAACGAGGCGGGCATCGACGAGCGCACCTACACACTCAATGTAGTGCGCACCAACCTGAGCGGCGCCGAAAACGCAGTATTTAACGGCTACCTCGCAGGCTTCGTCGACACCATGTCGCTCGGCGGCGGCCAGGGCATCAAGTACACCGGCAACCCCGTAGCGGTAACGCTGAGCGGCAAGTCCCTCGAAACCCCGTTCGCGGATTACAGCTACGAAGGTTTCAACTCAACACCCACAATCAGGTACAAGGGTGACGAGGGTACAACCTATCCCGCTAACCAGATCGCCCCGACCAACGTCGGTACGTACAAAGTACTCGTACAGTACACACAGGCCGGTACGAACTTCAACGCGATGAACTCTGTAGACTCGCTGGAACACACTCTGCAGATCGTCCCCGCCGACCTTATCGATGTAATCGGTTTCGAGGCGATGACGGTGATCTTCAACGTACCCGCCGGCGAGGCGCATGACAGGGTCGCGGTAGCGCTGCCCCGCATACGCACACACGGCGCAACGTTCGGTGCTATCGACATATCAAGCACCGCGCAGACCAACTTCGTTACCCCCGGTGACGACGGCGAGCCCACCGCACGTGTGATCGGCGACTCCTTAGTGTTCGGCATAACAGCCGACTCCAAGGTCAATGACCCCGTAACGATACGCATCAGCGTAAACGGCGGCGTCAACATCAATGACGGCGGCGAGATCATCGTCTACGTCATGGCCACCGATCCCAAGGACCTCGTCGAAGGTATACCTTCGGTACGCGTAGACTACGAGTTCGAGACGCTTGTCGGCTTCTTAGACAACAAACCCTACTCCGTAGCCGTGGGCGACTTCACAGTAGCCCGCAAGACCGACGGCCAGAACATCCCCATCGCTGCCGACTGGTTCGGCAAAGAGGCGACAATCACCGCCCTCTCGACGAGCATGTTCATGGCGCAGTCCGAACCGCTGAAGGTCGCCATCCCGACACGCCGCGCGGCGCCCGTCAGCACCGCGTTCACAACCGCGCCTGAGATCGATACAAGGTCTAACGGTGTCATACGCGGTACTGTAGCCGGCATGGAGTACCGTAAGGTCGAGTATATCTCTTGGACCGCCATAACAGCAGATTCCGTAACCGGCCTCTCCGCCGGCGAATACGAAATCCGTTACGGCATAACCGATACCTCCTTCGCGAGCACCGCAACCAAAGTTACGGTCAACCGCATCGTAGGCGTTGCCGATATCGAGAAGGTTATCGTTGGTGACGACGACGTTGCGCTTATCACTCCCGTCAAGGTGCTGAGTGCCGTGTTCACAGCCGGCCCGAACCCGGCCTCAAAGAGCGCAGGCAATGTAGCGTTCTTCTGGCAGGGCAAGGCCATAGCGAAGAGCACACTCACTGTGTTCGACGCCCAGGGTAATATGGTCAGGAAGATCTCCGTGAACGACAACGGCACCGGCAGCATCGACCGCCGCGTGGTCGGCAGCTGGGATCTGGCAGACTCGAAGGGCCGCAGCGTCTCCGAAGGCACGTACCTCATCCGCGGCACGGTCAACACCCGTGACGGCGGCAAAGAGCGCGTGACCTACAAGATCGGCGTTCGGTAAGAAACAAGCGCATAGGGGCGGGTTCCAAACCCGCCCTCTATATTGCCAAAAAAATGCGCAAACAGCCCGCAACCCTGTCTGCGCAGGTGCAGTAAAGTATGTAATCAGGATGGAAGGGGGGGAATGGTAGCCCCTCCTTCTTTTTTTTTACCCTGACCCCCGGCCCCAAAATGCCCTGTTTAGACCGTAGCGGCTGTTTTTTGCTTTTTAGACCTCCAAAAATGTATATTTATAGTAAAGGGAGACCAAATCAATATAGTTATCGTTAAAGATAATGGTGTTGACGCGGATACCATTGCAAAATCGCTCGGCCTTACGGTGGACGAAATCTTAAAACTCGACTGATGACACGGCTCGACCGCCGTTGGCGGACGCAAGTGCCGTATGGCCCAAATTCGAAACAAAGGGGATGACAACGTTTGATGACCGCGCTGTGGGGAACGACCGTAAACGCCGCCGCCATTATCCTCGGCTGCCTCGCCGGGCTGCTGCTCCCGCGTATGCCGGAAAAGATGCGCGGGGTCATCATGCAGGGCCTTGGGCTGGCCATACTCTTCCTCGGCATCTCCATGGGGATCAAGACAGGGAATTTTATTATCGTGGTGGTAAGCCTTGTGGCGGGCGGGGTGCTGGGCTCGCTTTTGAAACTGGATGATTTGCTTCAGGGCGTTGGGGACCGGCTTGGGAGTATGGTTAAGAGGGGGCCGGGCAACGTGGCCGAGGGGTTTGTCACCGCGACGCTCATCTTCTGCGTGGGCGCGATGGCGGTGCTGGGGGCCGTAGACAGCGGGCTGCGGGGCGACCACACCATGCTCTACATAAAGTCGCTCTTAGACGGCATAACGGCAATGGTGCTGGCAACCACGCTCGGCTTCGGGGTGGCCTTCTCCGGGGCGGCGGTGTTCATCTATCAGGGGGCGGTAGCGCTCTCGGCCGGGTGGATTACGTCGTTTTTGGGCGAAGAGGCCTTAGAGGCGGTAATTACGGAGGTCAGCGCGGTGGGCGGGGTGCTTATAGCGGGGATCGGGATAAACGTTTTGGGAATAAGTAAGATAAACGTGGTAAACCTGCTGCCGGCGATATTCGTCGCGGCGGGACTGGTCCTGGCGCGCGGATATTGGGTACCCTAAGGCCGCTTTGACGGTTTTTTAGCGGTTTTGCTGATTTTGACTACCTGATTGGCGCGCGAATTTATTATATTAGTACTATGACGACTACATACAGGTACATTCGAAAAATTGTTGCTGCCGCCCTGTTTTTGGCGGCTGCGGTTTCCGCCGATGACATTGCCGTCGCCATTTCCCAAGACAGCGCTACGGTGGGGGACATCATATCTTTTGACGTAAGGCTTGATATCCCCAAAGGCTTTGGGATAGTCCCGCCGGAGACCGTGAAGGGGTTTGGGGATTTCAGGGTTTTGTCGTTGGGCATCGACACGGTTCCCGGCCGGCCGGGAACCGACGGCATTATCTACCGCTACGGCATAGCGACCTACAAGCCGCAGAACTGCACCATCCCCCCGCTGCGCTTCCTGCTGTTCGACGGCTCCGGCGACAGCGCGTATGATACGCTGACGACGCCGCCGGTCCCCGTGCGGATAATCTCCGTAATCCCCGAAGACGCCCCCGACAGCGCGCGCGCGGCGATAAAGGACCTCAAGGCGCAGCAGCGGGCCGGCGGAAGCGACATCCGGTCGCTGTGGGCCCTTTTGGCCGTGGCGCTGCTTCTGGTTATCTACTACCTTTGGGAAAAATTTATAAAGAAAGACTCCGTCGCCGCCCTGCCCGATATCCCCCTTATGCCGCCCTACGAAGAGGCCATGGAGGCTATTGTCGCGCTTGAGGCCAAAGGGTATATAACGCGCGGCAACATCCGCGATTACGTATTCGAACTCTCGGATATATTCAAGCGCTACGTCGGCCGCCGCTACAACACCATAGCGCCGGAGCTGACCACCGAAGAGATAGTGTCGTGGCTTGAGTACTCAGGCATCAGCCGCGAGATGCGTATGTGCGCCGAGTGGTTCCTCCGAACGAGCGACCAGGTCAAGTTCGCAAAGTGGACGCCCGACTCCCAAACGCTCAACAGGCTCGGCAAAGAGGTGTGTACGTTCCTTGAGGCCACTAAACCCAACACCGATCTGGAGTACGAGAAGAGTACGCAAAGGATGGGGGCTGTTGAGTGACGTACAGGAATCCTGAGTTTTTCTGGTTTCTGGTACTTATAGCGCCAATGGTGTGGCTGTACGTCTGGCGCGAACGCAAAGACAAGGTAGCGGTTCGTTTTTCGGATTTGTCCATTCTCAAAAAACTGCCACTGCCGCCGCACCGCTGGCTGCGCCACGTGTTGATTTTTATGCGCGTGGCGGGATTCTGCTTTCTGGTGGTCGCGCTCGCCCGCCCGCAGAAACAGCACACAGAGGTGGAGGTTACTACCGAGGGCGTCGATATTATGCTGATACTTGACATATCGGAGAGCATGAAGGCGCTGGACTTCAGGCCGGACGACCGCCTGGCCGTGGCCAAACGGGCGATAAAGGATTTCGTGCAGATGCGCGAGCACGACCGCATAGGCTTAGTACTGTTTGCCGCCCGGGCGTTTACGCGGTGCCCGCTCACAAATGACTACGGTGTGCTGCTGCAGATGATAGACGCGGCGGATTACATGGAGTTCTCGAACATGACCGCGATAGGCACCGCCATCGCCACTGCGGCTAACCGGCTTAAGGACTCGCCGGCCAGGAGCAAGGTGATAATACTGCTGACCGACGGCGCGAACAACGCCGGCGACATACCCCCGCAAACGGCGGCGCGGGCCGCAGCGGAACTGGGGATAAAGGTCTACACGATAGGCGTAGGCAAAAAGGGGCAGGTGCCGGTCCCCGTCGAAATGATCAACCCCGTCACCGGCCAGCGCACAACGCGCACGCAGATGAGGGAGTCGGACCTCAACGAAAAAGAACTGGCCGAAATAGCCCTGCTCACCGGCGGGCGCTTCTTCAGGGCGCAGAATACCGAGGAGCTAAACGAGATTTACAGTGAGATTGACAGGATGGAAAAAACGGAGATCAAGTCCATAACCCACGTGTCCCACTCGGAATTTTTTTATTTGTGGCTGTGGATTGGTTTTCTGATACTGGTGTTTGAGATGCTTTTGCAAAACACGGCGTTCAGGCGTATTCCATAGGCGCGCACCCCGGAAGGGTGCGGTATAAGAGGTGACGGACGATGCGGTTTGGTAATCCCGAATATTTCTTTTTGCTGGCGGCGCTGCCCGCAGCCGCGCTTTTCTTTTTTGTCGTGTACAGGCAGAAAGTAAAAGCGCTGGCCAGTTTCGCCGCGTCCGCGCTTATCAAAAAACTCAGCTCCTCAGCCGGCCCGGCGCGGTATATCCTCAAAAGCACCTTCTTCTGCCTCTTTCTGCTCTTCGTAACCTTCGCCCTCGTGCGCCCAAAGTTCGGCGTAAAAATGGAGATGGTGGAGCGCAAGGGGGTTGATATTATGATCGCGCTCGACATATCGCACAGTATGCTCGCGCAGGACCTCGCGCCAAACAGGCTTGAGCGCGCGAAGCTGGAGATACGCCGGTTCATAAACCTGCTCAAAGGCGACAGGGTCGGGCTGATAATCTTCGCCGGCGAGAGTTTCGTACAGTGCCCGCTCACCTTAGACCACGCGGCGGCGCAGATCATGCTGCAATCGGTCAGCACAGACTGGGTGCAGATACAGGGCACCGCGCTGGCGGAGGTCATAAGGCAGGCCACCAAGGCTATGGGGGGAACGAAACGCAAGCACAAGGTGCTGATGATACTCTCCGACGGCGAGGATCACGAGGGTAACGTGGCCGAGGCGGCCAAAGCGGCGGCGCGTGAGGGGATTGTCATATACACGATAGGCATAGGCTCCGAGTCGGGCGTGCCCATACCCATGAACAGGAGCGGCGCAAACGTAGTTTACAAGAGGGACAGGGCCGGTAATCTGGTGATGACGCGCCTCAACCCCGTTACGCTGGAGAAAATAGCCATAGAGTCTAACGGAAAATATTTCCACGCGGGGACGGATTTGGACCTGACGCGGATATACAACGAGATATCGAAGATGGAGCAGACGGACTTCGGGATGTCGAAAGCGGTCGTGCACGAGGAGCAGTACCAGATATTTTTGCTTATCGCGATAGTGTTTATGCTGATAGGGTTCTTTATTCCCGAGCGCGCGCGCCGCAAAGAGGTTTGGAAAGGCAGGTTCGAGTCATGAGCAAAAACGCCGTATCGATTCGGATGTCCGCCCAAAATGAATTGTGGGTGATCCTGGGCGGTCATCGCCCGGTTCGCAATAAATCACCACGCCGCCGTCCGTCCGTGAAATTTACGCTGATGAATTTTGCGCTGATGATTTTTGCGTTGATGATACTCGCCCCTGCCAACGCATCAGCCGATGATGTCGGCAACAAAAACCGCAAGGCGAACAGGCTGTACAATCAGGGCAAATACGAAGAAGCTCTGAAACTGTACGACGAAGCCTTATTGCTCGACCCCGCCGACAGCAGGCTGAAGATGAACCGCGGCTCCGCGCTGTACAGATTGGGCAATTACGATGAGGCGGAGAAAGCGTATGAGGACGCGCTGACGGCGCAGAACAATAAAAAGGCGCAGGCCGACGCCCACTACAACCTCGGCAATATCCTGTATAAACAGGGCGAGCGGTTGGAATCCGAGGGCAACGCGTCGTCTGCCCGCAGCAAATACTCACAGGCGCTTGAGAACTACATAAATACGCTGAAACTGCGCCCCGGCGACAGGGACGCGAAGTGGAACCTGCAGCTTGCGCATCAAAAGATAGACACGCTTGAGGGGCAGCCGGATCAGAATCAGGACGGGGACGAAGACGACGAGGGCGATCAGGAGCAGCAGAAGGACGGCAAGGGCGATAAGAATCAGGAGAACAGCGACGACCAGAATAAGGATGGCGATAAGGGCGATAATGATGAGCAGGATCAGGGCGGGCAGCCGCAGGAACAGAATGAGCGTGATATGAAGAAAGAGGAGGCCGAGCGGCTGATAGAGCAGTACGCGGACGATGCCGATACGCTGAACAGGCCGCAGTTCCAGCGGGGCAGGGTCCGCCAGCCGGAGAAGGACTGGTAAGCGTTGATGAACAATAAGGAGCGTTTTTTCGTGAGAGCGATTATTATTACTGTATCCCTGTTGATGTTGCTGACGGCGCGTGCCGCCGCGGCCCCGCAGGTCAGTTTTACCGTAAGCGCCGACCGCCTGGCCGCGTCTCCCGGCGAGAGGGTGACCGTTGTAGCGACCCTTGTTGCCCCAAAGGCCGTAGGGGGCGCGCCGCATCCCGCGGCGAGCGACGCGTTCGACCTGCTTAACGTCAACACCAGCCAGTCGCAGTCTACCAACATTCAAATGGTAAACGGCCGGGTAGAGCATACCAGCACGATCGTCTACCGCTACATCTACACCATTATGCCCAAGACCGGCGGCGCGTTCGCTTTTCCGCCGCTCACGGTGAACATAGACGGCGCGAGCTACTCCACGCGCCCGCTGAATTTTAATTCCGGCAGCGGGGGGGGGGGGGGGGGGGGCACCGGCGGCGGGCATTCC
>WQTH01000102.1 GCA_009786415.1 Chitinispirillia bacterium
GCGGAGCGGCCTTCGCGTACGTTGTACTCGTAATTCAAAGTGTTCGGCCCCGGTACCATAAGCCGCATCCCCTGTATTTTCCCCCGCTTGGCCCAGATTTTAAGGTCCGGCAGCCGGGCGGGCGTTGTTTTTGGTATTAAAATAGTCAATTTAGAGTAAAATAATACATTTTTGGGCGAAAAGCAAGAAAATTAAAAACTTTTTTGCGGCAGGGGGCGGCGGTTACAAGCGTACTCGTCTTGGCTTATTTCCATCAATAATTCGGTAGCCATCGTACTCCTTGTTCACAGAGAATCGAATCTTTTTAAGATTTCGTCTGGGGAAACGCCCTTTTTGACGAGGGCAAGTACTTCCGCCCGCCCTCTGTCAACAGCGGTAGCTATATCGGAATACCTGTCGTGCTCGGCCATTCGCCGGCTTCTGTTACGGGCGCGCTCGTGCTCGTCTTGGCTTATTTCCATCAATAATTCGGTAGCCATTGCCACTTCCTCCTTTAACTCTATGATTTTGTTAATAAAATCCCTGTGCTCAGGGTCGGGCGCAAACCTGAAAAACACCGACCACATCTCAAGCATTGTCAGACTCTCCGCCGGCCTCTTTAAGAGAGCGTGGAGCTTGCTCATCTCAACAATCACCATATTAATCTGGTCGCTTACCTGCTCCCCGGTAGTTCGCCGCAGCGAGATACTGTTCACGAACTCCGGCCAAGCCGGGAAGACCGGATGCATACAGAATGTTACCTGATATGTCCGCACCAGATTATGGTACTTCACGCCCTTCGACTGCTGTGACGAGTGCAAGTCCGTCAGATAGTAGACCGACTTGTTCATGAAACTCCGGTACTCGTCGTCCGTAAGCTCCACCGAGCGCGACGCCTGCATCTCCACATCTACCTGATCCCCGCCGTCAACAACGCAGTTCACGTCAAGGCGTTCGTTTTTCTCCTCGTCGTCAGACACCGGCAACTCGTTGTTGCGGATCTGCACCGCCGTAACCGGACGCTCCAAAACCGCCGAAATTACGCTTTTCAGCACGGCCCCAGCGTTGGGGTTCGTGAGCAGCGTCTTGAATATATGGTCGTCTGACGGCGGCAGAAGGTCTGCGTCTGTCGGAATTTTTACCATTTGGCCAACTCCCCCTCCTACCCATAATATACTCTATCCCCGCCCCAAAAAGCAAGATTTCGGGGAAAATCCACCCTGAACACATATCCTAAAGTCAGGTTTTATTTTGATGCAATGTAGTGAAAATGGCGTTTCCGGTACCGAAGGGGCCGTTTTTGAGGACGGTGGGACGGATTTCCGGGGCGGCTACCGGTATAGGTCCGCCCTCAAACTAACTCATGCTCCGGCGCCGCTCAANCCCGCCGCGGCACGTACCAGCCCCAGAAACAGCGGGTGCGGTTTGTTTGGGCGGCTTTTGAATTCGGGGTGGAACTGGACGCCCGCGAAAAAGCGTTTTTCCGGCAGCTCTACCGCCTCTACCAAATTGCCGTCCGGCGATGTCCCGCTTATCACGAGGCCGTTTTTGGTCAGCGTATCGCGGTAATTGTTGTTGAACTCGAAGCGGTGGCGGTGGCGCTCGCTGGCCGCATCCGTACCGTATAATTTATTCAGCAATGACCCACACGCAATTTTGCACGGGTACGCGCCGAGGCGCATTGTGCCGCCGGTGCCGGTTTTGCCGGTCTGGTCGGGCATTATGTCGATTACGCGGTGCGCCGATACCTCGTCAAACTCGCTGGAGTTGGCCCTGTCTAAGCCGCATACGTGGCGGGCGTACTCTATGACGGCGATCTGCATGCCGAGGCAGATGCCCAGAAAGGGAGTATCGCTCTCTCTTGCGTAGCGGCAGGCGGCGATCTTCCCCTCTNCCCCCCTGTCGCCGAAGCCGCCGGGGATTATTATGCCGTCTATGCCTTTTAATATTTCGGCGGCGTTTTGCGCGGTGATGTCCTCGCAATCAATCCAGCAAAAATCTATCTTCGCGGATATCTCGAATCCGGCGTGATTTAAACTTTCTATTATGGAGAGGTACGCGTCGCGCAGCTGTATGTATTTGCCGACTATCGCGATCTTTACTTCTTTCTGCCTTGTGTTGATGCGGTTGACCATCGACCGCCACTCCGTCAAATCCGGCTCGCGGATATTATCAAAACGCAATTCCCGGCAGACAACGGTATCAAGCCCGTTTTCGTGAAGCATCAGCGGGGCCTCGTAGAGGGACGGGACGGTCATGTTCTCTATCACGCAATCGGGTGTAACATTGCAGAAGAGCGCGATTTTGTCTTTAATACCCTGACTTAGCGGCTCATCGGCGCGGGCTATGATGATGTTGGGGGATATACCCATAGACCGCAGTTCCTTGACGGAGTGCTGCGTCGGTTTTGATTTGTGCTCGCCGGAACATTTTAAGTATGGGACTAATGTGACGTGGATAAAGAGGCAGTTTTCGCGCCCTTTTTCGAGGGATATTTGCCTTATCGCTTCCAAAAACGGCTGGCTCTCTATGTCGCCGGTCGTCCCGCCTATTTCCGTTATCAGTACTTCCGCGCCGGTGGTTTTTGCGCTTGAGTATATGAACTCCTTTATCATCCCCGTAACGTGCGGGATGACCTGCACCGTGCCGCCCAGATACCCGCCCTCGCGTTCGCGGTGGAGTACGTTCCAGTATACTTTGCCGGATGTCAAGTTTGAGAATTTGGTCAGGTTTTCGTCTATGAACCTCTCGTAGTGTCCGAGGTCGAGGTCTGTTTCTGCGCCATCGTCGGTTACAAAGACTTCGCCGTGCTGGAAGGGGCTCATGGTGCCGGGGTCGACGTTCATGTAGGGGTCTAATTTTTGGGCGGCAATTTTGAGGCCCCGTTGTTTTAACAGCCTGCCGAGAGACGCGGCGGTAATCCCTTTGCCGAGGCCGGAGACGACCCCGCCGGTTACGAAAATGTATTTTGTTTCCATGCAAATCGATCCTTCCATCGTTGCGGGCGACCGAGGACGGGCGCCCCTACACGCCTATATGTTATTTATTAACGACAATGCAATATTTGTTATACATTATTTATTGATCAATACATCACCTTTTATTCCCATTCCACCGTTGCCGGTGGTTTTGAGGTAATGTCGTATACTACCCTGCTTACCGACGGTATCTCGCTTGTGATTCTTGACGATACGCGGGTCAGTACCTTGTACGGTATCTGCGTGTATTCGCATGTCATAAAATCATCGGTCGTTACCGCCCTTATCGCTACTACCGAATTGTATGTCCGCTCGTCGCCTTTAACGCCTACCGCGCACGTATCCGTCATCACCGCGAAGTATTGGTCGGGCTTGCCGCGTTTCATCCCGTCAAGCTCTTCGCGCAGTATAGCGTCGGCCTTGCGCAGTACGTCAAGTTTATCCTCCGTCGCCTCGCCCATAACGCGGATCGCCAGGCCGGGGCCGGGAAACGGCTGGCGGTTGACCAGAAACGCGGGCAGCCCCAGCTTTCTGCCGATGACGCGCACTTCATCCTTAAATAATCCCGACAGCGGCTCGACTACCCCGGTGAAGCCCAGTTTTTCCGGCAGCCCGCCTACGTTGTGGTGGCTCTTGATCGTTGCTCCGTAGCTGCCGCCAGATTCCACTATGTCGGGATATATCGTCCCCTGCGCCAGAAACGGGATTTTACCGAGCTTTGCGGACTCTTCCTCAAACACGCGCACAAACTCCTCGCCTATAATCTTCCGCTTTCTCTCCGGGTCAACCACACCCTTAAGCCGCCCCAAAAATCTCTCCTTCGCGTTGACGCGGATAAAGCACAGCTTGCGCTTGGAGAATATATCTTCTATTTCATCGCCCTCGTTGAGGCGCATAAAACCGTGGTCTACGAAGATGCACGTCAGCTGTCCGGGGATCGCCTTGCTCAACAGGCTCGCGCATACGGAGGAGTCTACGCCGCCGGAGAGGGCAAGCAGAACCTTGCTCTCTCCCACCTTTTGGCGTATCGCCTTAACCTGCGTACCTATATAATCATCTAATTTATAATCCCCCGCCGCGCCGCAAACATCATACAGAAAACGGGAGAAAATCTCATTGCCGCCGTCCGTATGTTTTGTTTCAGGGTGGAACTGCACCGCGTAGAGTTTTCTTGATGCGTCCTCACACGCCGCGCAGCAGCCCACGGTCGACGCCGTCATCCTGAAGCCGCTTGGCAATCGCGAAACGATATCACGGTGGCTCATGAGCGCGGCAAACGGTTCTTTGTTGATGCCGTTAAAAAGCACGGATGGATTCTCTGCTGACAGCGTTACCGTAATACGCCCATACTCGCCGATATTGCCGGGCTTAACTTCACCGCCGAGCATATGGCACATCATCTGCATTCCATAACAGATTCCCAGCACAGGAATGCCGAGGTTGAATATTTCGGGATCGCACTTCGGCGATTCCGGCAGGTACACACTGTTCGGGCCGCCGGTCAGCACAATACCCGCCGGGTTCAGCCGCTTAACCTCATCCGCAGAGATATTGCCGGAACGTATTTCCGAATATACAGACAAGTAGCGGACGCTCCTCGCTATGAGTTCCTTGTATTGCCCGCCGAAGTCCAGTACCAGCAAAAGTTGGTTCATCCTGCCAATTCCCTGTCTAATAGATATTGACATTGTATTAATGTCGTTACCTTGATAAAAAACGGAGGGGGCGGCCTGTTGTTACAGTCGCCCCTGCAAAAACTTCCATGATGATACACGTGAACGTGCGGCCACTTCCGGCCGCACATCCCCTCATCATCAAATCACGCTGAACAACATATCCGCATACGTCGGCACCGGCCAGTGCTTCTTGGACACCAGCATCTCCAGCCCGTCAACGATAAGCCGCAGCTCCGACATCGCCGTGAATACGGAATCACGGTAGAAGCTCGCTAGGGTGAGCATATCCTTATGCTTGTCCTTAGACTTGTTGAGCGCGTCCTCAAGCGACGTCAGCTTCGCGAGCATACAGGCCGAAAGCTTCGAAATCTCGGTCAGCAGGTGCTTCTCAAGCGTCATGTCGATATTCAGGCCGCAGGCAATCTTCCTTTCAAGGAGCTTCGCCAGCACGTTCTGGTATTCGATGCACGCGGGCATGATCCTGCCCTTCACCATATCGACCATCGTCAACGCCTCGATGTGGAGCACCTTGCAGTACCCCTCCATCAATATCTCGTAGCGCGAGTGGATTTCCCCCTCGGTAAAAACGCTGTGCTTGGTGAAGAGGCCTATGCTCTTCTTCGAGATGAACGCGGGGAGCGCGTCTACGGTAGTCCTCAGGTTCGACAGCCCGCGGTTACTCGCCTCCTTTACCCACTCGTCGGAGTAGTTGTTGCCGTTAAAGACAATCCGCTTGTGGTCGGCGACCGTCTTCTTTACAAGCTCGGCCAGATCCTTGGTAAAGTCCTTCGACTTCTCAAGTTTGTCGGCGAACTGCCTCAAAACCTCGGCGACGATTGTGTTGAGCACGATGTTCGGGCCGGCGATGGAAAACGCGGAGCCGAGCATACGGAATTCGAACTTGTTGCCGGTAAACGCGAAGGGCGACGTGCGGTTGCGGTCGGTCGTGTCCTTCGGGAAGTGCGGCAGTACGCTGACGCCGACCTCCATCTGCAGCTTCTTCTTGCCCTTGTAGCTCGCGCCGGACTCGATGGCCTCAAGTATCTCCATCAGTTCGTCGCCTATAAACATGGATATGATGGCCGGCGGCGCCTCGTTCGCGCCGAGGCGGTGGTCATTCGCGGCGCTCGCGGCGGATACACGCAACAGGTCCTGATACTCGTCCACAGCCTTGATGACCGCGACAAGGACCAGCAGGAACTGCGCGTTCTCGTACGGCGTATCGCCCGGCTCAAGCAGGTTGAGGCCGGTATCGGTACTGATAGACCAGTTGTTGTGCTTGCCGCTGCCGTTTACGCCCGCAAACGGCTTCTCGTGCAGCAGACACGCCATGCCGTGCTTGTTGGCGATGCTCTTCATCAGTTCCATAGTAAGCTGGTTGTGGTCGGTGGCTATGTTGGTCGTTGTAAAGACAGGCGCGAGCTCGTGCTGCGCGGGGGCGACCTCGTTGTGCTTGGTCTTCGCGTACACGCCGAGCTTCCAAAGCTCCTCGTCAAGCTCCTTCATAAACGCCGACACACGCGGCTTGATGCTGCCGAAATAGTGGTCCTCAAGCTCCTGGCCCTTGGGTGGGCGCGCGCCGAAGAGCGTACGGCCTGTGAAAACGAGATCGGGGCGCTTCAGGTACATCTCCTTATCAATAAGGAAATACTCCTGCTCCGGCCCAACGGTGGTGATAACGCGCTTCGCGGTCGTGTTGCCGAACAGCTTCAGTATCCTCATCGCCTGCTTGTCAATCGCCTCCATAGAGCGCAAAAGCGGCGTCTTCTTGTCGAGCGCCTCGCCGCTGTAAGAGCAGAACGCGGTGGGGATGCACAGCGTCCCGTCCTTGATGAAGGCGTAAGAGGTCGCATCCCAGACGGTGTACCCGCGCGCCTCAAACGTGGCCCGCAGCCCGCCCGACGGGAACGACGACGCGTCCGGCTCGCCGCGCACAAGCTCCTTGCCGGAAAACTCCATGATAATCTTGCCGTTGCCGTCGGGGGAGATGAAACTGTCGTGCTTCTCCGCCGTAACCCCGGTCATGGGCTGGAACCAGTGCGTAAAGTGCGTCGCGCCCTTCTCGGTCGCCCACTCCTTCATCGCGCTCGCTACCACGTTAGCCACATCCAGCTCCAGATGCGTCCCACGCGAAATGGTCTTCTTCAGCACCTTGTAGACATCCTTGGGCAGACGCGCATGCATAACAGCGTCGTTAAACACCATACTACCAAACAACCCGGCAACATCTTTCATAAAAGCCTCCCTATAATTATAGATACATATGATAGTTGATGACAGTTCCTGCCCCAGAATCCCCCAAATAAATAAAAAAGACGCCGGGAGCCCCAAAAAGCCCACAGCGCCATTGCTGTTTACCTTAATAGTATATGCAAAAAATTATATAAACCCCCCACCACTAACACGGCCAACCTGACTACATCCGCATCTTTAGTAAAATAATAGATCGCGATTCAAAAATCAAGAAAAAAATTAAAAAAAGTTATCCCACCATGCCACTATATAATGCGAGGCTCAAATTCCGACAATCAGCGAACCTCAACCAGAACAGACTCCCCCGCGCTACCGTCGCCGCTCGTCCACTCCCACTTTTCCAACAGCTCAATCCGCCCGTCATCCAAAATTTTCGGGACCGACCGGCACCTGCCCGTCCGTGCCTCATTATTTGTGTTTATGTGCTGATAGTTAAACGCAAGTTCTCCGTTCGGCTCAACCATCCCCACCAAAAATCCCCTCCTGACCGCCCCGCCGTAATATTCAGCCCAGGCAATATTTTTTTGTTGATGATAATAAAACCGCGTCTCGCCGTCAACCTCGCCGTTATCGGTGTTTTCGACGTTTATGAATACCCTGTTATCATAGTTGATCCGATAATTTTCGTTGATATGCTTAATCATCTCCACGTAGCACAGATAACCCCCGTCGGGCAAACTGATCGTTTTGTAATCCTTATAGACAAACCCGCTCTTCCGATAAAAATCCACAGCCCCCAAAGACGCATCCAGCGTCAACATATCGTACTTGCCGTAATCCACACGTTTTTCAAGCTCCGCCAGCAATATCCTCCCATACCCCCTGCCCTGATACTCCGGCAATATAAAAAAACGCTTAACCTCATTCCCATGCACCGACCCAACGCCACAAATTTTGCCGTCCGCCTCCAAAACCAGCGTAACCTCCCCCGGCATCTGCGCCCGCATCTTCTCTTCCGAATGATGCTCATGAAAAAAATCCACCGCGCTGCGGGGATAATATCTAGGATACGTCTCCTCGATAGTCCTGTGGATGACATCGAAGACGTCTTTGAAGTGTTCGTTGGTATAGTTAAAGATCATAGCTCTTCCAAATTTCTGTTTTTAAAAAAATTACCCCGCGCCGCCACCATCTCCTCTATCAACCTCACTATTCAGCGTTGATGCTTTTCTATTTTTTCAGCATCCGCGATATCCATAGTTCTGCCAGTTGCCCTTTTGTTTTTAATTAGGTCATCCCGCGATATTACTGAAATGTCAACATCGTTAAAGTTGATAATTTCTTTTCTTGAATAACATTCGTTAATATCAATGCCGG
>WQTH01000103.1 GCA_009786415.1 Chitinispirillia bacterium
AAATGCGGAAGGGGAGACTCGAACTCCCACAGGCTTGCACCCACTAGGACCTGAACCTAGCGCGTCTACCAATTCCACCACTTCCGCGATTTTACGGGGTACAGATTAAAACCTCTACTAATATAATATTTGGGTATGTCAATATGCAAAAAAAATAAAATCAAAATCGATGACAGCATCAACCCCAAAACAACGGGATTCGGGATATAAAATTCAGAATTTTCACGGTTAAAGGAACATATATGCTTTTAAGGCCCAATATGAGCAACAGTATCTCCGCCGTGAATATTATTCCTATTATCAGCAGCAGGTGGGTCAGCAGGAATATTATTGAACCGCGTATTGTAGCGCGGCTCTTGCTTAACAGAAGCCTTTTGCCCAAGAGATAAAAGGGGTTGGCCATCTTATTTGGCCTCCGACCTGAAACTCAGGAACGCATGATCGCCAGGCGATACACTGTTTTTGTGCAGTTTTTGGACTACCAGCGTGGCGGAGGACGGTGATACGTTTATTACCTGAGCCTCTAAAAGCGGCTCGCTCAGGCGGTTTTTGGCTGGTTTCTCCATTACCTTGAAGAAGTCGCCTAACCTTACCCCGCTGTCGGAACCCTTATCTATTATAATGTATTGGTGGAGATAGGGCAATACCGTCTCCTCTACCCGCATTACCACCGTGGCCTTAATTGTGCCCCAGTCGGAGGTGGTCAGATTCTCGCAGCGGAACGGCTCGAAATGCGTTACTTCCGCTACGCTCTCCCCGCCGTCTACCACGCCCCATATCTCGTTCAGGCTTAAAACCATACGGTCTCCGGCATACCCAACCACTACGCCGCGGCCTACGCGGGCGGTGAGGAGCGCGGGCCTGCCCTTAAACGATATCCAGCGCACCCTGTTCACCAGATCAAGCGTGTCGCCGGCCTTATAGGCAAACTTCTTCTTGCCGGTCGGCTTTACCATTACCCTGTCGAACTGCTGGTAGACCGTGCGGTCCTTAGGGCGCATCACCTTCCCCTCCCCCGGCCTCGACTCGCGGTCGAAGTGCAGGTACGGCGCGGAAGCCAAAGCGCGGGAGGATATTTCCGTACCCGAAGGTATGTCCGACTCGGCCACGATTAACGACGGTGGAGGCGGCGGCACGGACTCGGCAACCTGAGCGGCAGGCCCGGCCGGAGCGTGAGCAGGCTGCTCCGCAACTGCGGCAGGCTGGGGGGGGCGGGCAGGTTGAGGCTGCTGAACGGCCGGAGCTGGAGCCGCCTGGACAGGCGCGGGCTGCTCAACCGGCACGGGATCGCCGGCGAACCAATCCTGCTGCGCAACTGCAACGAAAGAACACACCGCAGCGAACGCGGCGGCTTTTATCAGGGTACGGGTACAAATATATTTTTTCATCATATATATAATAATACATTATGGGCGGATGATAGTCAATACCCGCGATAATATATTGAAGATACGGTTAAATATTATTCCCTCGCCGTCCAACGACATCACTGCCGCAGGGCGGCGCGGGCATAATGTTTAATAGTGTAATCTGTAAATACGGAGACACGGCGCGCGGCCATGTCCCCGTATCAATAATAATCAACAAATATCCAAAAAACTACGACCGCTCAATCTGAATCGTAGCCGTTGTCACGTCGCAAACCTCGCTCGGGCCGAAGTACTGGATCGGGCCGGGATACTGGTAGTCATCCTCCATAGCCCACGTGTCCCGGTTCGCCGCGAACTCCTTGAACGGCTTGCCGTCGAGCTCTACAAGCGCCTTCCTGATAACCGGCTTGTCCATGCCGTGGCGGCGCTCAAGGTTCATCATCATAGTGAGCGGGATGCCGCCGGCAATCCACTGGTCCGCCGGCTTGGTCAGGTTGCGGATCGACGACAGGTACCCGGTCAGGCCGTCGGCGAGCAGGCTCGAAGCCGTATAACCCAAACTATAACAATAGTCCGCGTCAAAATTAGACGGCGCGGCGCAGCGGCCCTCGTAGCCGAAGAAGTGGCTCACCGTCGTAAACTTGCCCTTGAACTCGCCCTTCGCCTTCCACTCCCCAAGCACCGTGTCGACCATCTCTATAAGCAGCTTCTCGGTATCTATGCGGGATACCTGCACGTTGCCGTGCGGGTCGCGGTCGTCCAAAAGCTGCCTCTGTATCGACTTGGGCAGGCATGAAAACGCCGATGACGTCTCCGCGGAGGCGGAGGAGAGCCGACCGACTATAAACCCGATTTTCTGATCGTCGCCGTCAAGCGTGTCAATCTCCGGCGTGTGGGACAGCATGTCGTTCAGATGGCTTATTAGCGCCTTCATCTCCGGGACGAACTCAATAAGCCCCTCCGGCACCAGCACCACCCCGAAATCCTTGCCGGCCTCGGCGCGCTTCTTGACTATGGCGGCGATGTTGTTTACAATCTCAAGCAGCGTAGTCTTCTTGGCGGCGATCTCTTCGGAAATGAGCGTAATGTTCGGGTGCGTCTTAAACGCGCACTCAAGCCCGATGTGCGACGCGCTGCGCCCCATCAGCTTGACGAAGTGCCAGTACTTCTTCGCCGAATTGGCGTCGCGCAGGATGTTGCCGATAAGCTCCCCGTAAACCTTGGTCGCCGTGTCAAACCCGAAAGACGCCTCGATCCACTCGTTCTTCAAATCGCCGTCAATCGTCTTGGGGCAGCCTACCACGAGTATGCCGGAGTTCTTTCTGGCGCAATACTCCGCCAGCATACAGGCGTTGGTATTGGAATCGTCCCCGCCGATAACGACAAGCGCAGTAATGCCCAGTGCCTTGCAGTTTTTGATTACCGTGTCGAACTGCTCCTCGGTCTCAAGCTTCGTGCGGCCCGACCCGATGATGTCGAACCCGCCGGTATTCCGGTACTCGTCCATAAACTTGTCATCAAACTTGACGTACTTGTTGTCTATAAGCCCGCTCGGCCCGCCCAAAAACCCGAACAGTTCGCTGCCCGAATTGATCTTCTTGAGCCCGTCGTACAGCCCGGCTATGACGTTGTGCCCGCCCGGCGCCTGCCCGCCGGAGAGGATGACGCCGGCCTTGATCGCCGACGGCTTCCCTTCGGCCGGGTCCTCAAAAGTCACGACCGGCAGTCCGTAGGTATTGGGGAAGAGGGCCTTGATCTCTTTTTGGTCCGCCACGGACTCCGTCACGCCGCCCTTGGCCGCCTTCATCGCGCTGCCGTGCGCGGCGAGAGCCTTGGGAAGTTTGGGCTTGTAGGCCGCACGGGCTTTCTGGAGCGGGGAAATCGTCTTAGCCATAGATAACAGTTCCTTGTTTTTAGGGTTTATGGTTTGGTGATGCTCAGTCCGTAAAAATAATTTATTGGCGCGCAGAAAATCAAGGCCGGCGAATATCCATACACAAATAATCCATACAGGTACGGACAACTCCGGTATTTTGGGACCGGCCGCCCCCCGGCCATCCCCGCATAATCNCCCGCGTACATCCGGCGGCAGCCCCGGCTTATGCGCCGCCTCCACCGCCAGCTTGTCGCAGCGCTCGTTTTCGCGGTGCCCGGCGTGCCCGCGGATCCACTCGAACCGCACCCTGTGCCGCGCCATCGCGTTGAGCAGGCGCTCCCAGAGGTCCGGGTTCTGCGCCCTCTCCCTGCTGTTGCGCATCCACCCGTGCGCCTTCCACTTCGCGGCCCACCCCTTCTCTATCCCGTTTACCACATACTGAGAGTCGGTGATTACAATAACCTCGCAGGGCTCCCTGAGGGCCTCAAGCGAGACTATCACCCCCATAAGCTCCATGCGGTTGTTCGTGGTGTCGGCGAACCCGCCCGAAAGCTCTTTCTCAGCCTTGTTGTACCTGAGAATGGCCCCGTACCCCCCCGGCCCCGGATTACCGGTACACGCGCCGTCCGAGTAAATGTACACCGTCTTCATCCAGAAATCCCCCCATCTATTATTACACAGCGGGACAAACACATCCGCCGGCCACCCCGCGCCGGATTTTTACGGACGGACGCGGCCCTCCCCTACTGTTTTTCGATGATAATATAATTCCCGCGCAGCGCGCGGCGCGTATAATGTATATTAATCATAAAAATTCACCAGTTTCGACGGAGCGCAAGCCCATTGGACCCTAACCAGAAATTTAACGTAGCCTTCGCGACCAACGACTCCTTTGCCATGCAGACGGGAATCAGTATGTTGAGCCTGCTCAAAAACAACGCCGGTCTGGATACCCGCGTCTACATACTCGCGAGCAAAATAAGCGGCGAAAACAGGGCACGGTTAGAAGAAATAGCGCGGAACAGGGCCGAGCTGCACATTATTGACATAACGGAATTCCTGAGCGAAAAGGCGAAGTCGTCGGGGATCGCGAGCTACGCCAGCTCTTTCGACGCCTACTCACGTATCTGGATAACCGATCTGCTGCCCGGCGATATGCGGCAGATACTCTATTTAGACGGCGACACCGTGGTCAACGGCAGCCTGAAAGAGCTCGCGGAAACCGATTTGGGGGACGGCTGCGCCTGCGCCATGATAAAGGACGTGCGCACCGAGAAGTTCAAGAAAAAAATAGGGCTTGAGAACGTATACGAGTACCACAACTCCGGCATAATACTCATAAACCTCGACTACTGGCGGAAGCATAATACAGGCGGCGCGCTTATAAGGGATATTATCGACTTCCCTACCATATACCCGGATCAAAACGCGCTGAACAGGGTTCTGCGGGGCAAAATAAAAACACTGCCGCTGAAATTCAACGCGGTTCCGGGAGTGAGGCTGTACGGCAATAAGTCGATCTGCAGCATCGCATACCGCAGCGGGGCGCAGTTTTACCCGGATAGCGCGCTGAACGAGGCCAGAGATAACCCCGCCATCCTGCACCACACAAACTATTACCTGAGCGGCAGACCGTGGTTCAGTGACTGCTTTGACAGAGAAGGGCTGCGAATATGGAGAACCTATCTCGCCGAATCCCCCTGGGCCGCCGGGTTCAAGCCCAAAAATCAGCACAAGCCCGCAAAGTCGGCATGCATGAAACTCCTCAGAGCGCTGTACACTGTTCTGCCTGAAAAACTGTTTATTTTGCTGATAGTAAAAATGTTCGAAAAGGTAGCCCGCCCCATATTCGGCATCGGCAGCCCACTGCGGCGTTAATGGAGTTTGCAGCGTGGTGTTTGGAGCTAACGCCAAAAACTGCACACCGCTTAATATCTGAAGATAAGCGCCGCCATCAACCGGTGGTTAGAGTATATCTGCTCAAGCCTGCGCTCGCCGTTGTCGTGCGCCATACCCCATGTCTGCCACGCGTATGAGAGCTCCAGCCCGAACCCCGACGTAAACAGCCCCGCGCCAAACGACAGCGTGTGCTTGTTTCTTATTATGTCGAAATCACGCCCTTCGTCCCAGTCTATCGGGTCCCAGCCGGAGTCATCGTCGCCTAACCTGTGGACTATCTGGTATAGATCGCATTCGTCAAGCGAATACCCGGCGCGCAGCACCACCGGCGTTGTGGGTATGGGGGCCTCCAAGCCCAAACCGGCGCCCATCTTGAAGTAGCGCGCCTGCACATCGTCGGGAATGTTTTCACCCGGCATGGCGAAAGTGTACGGCAGGGNGAAACGCAGGTCCAGCGCGGTGGTCAGCCACGGCAGCGTCAGCCCGGCGCCTATGGCCCCCTTAGGCGCAATATAGGCCTTGCCCTCAAACGGCCCCAGCCTCTCCGGACGGTTGAGACCCGTGAATAGTGGCTCCCCCTCCGCGTACCTCAGCGCCCACTCCTCCTTAAACCCCAAACTCACAACCGTATTGAACCGCATACCAAGTTTCAGATAATCCGCCGGGAGATAAAACGCACCAAATGTCAGCGAATAGCCCAAATAGCTATGGTCTATCTCCACATCGTTATAGGGCCTCCCGTTTCTCTTCTGGTCATAGTCGGTAGTAGCGCCGCCCGTAAGCNCCGAGACGGCGAGGCCCGCCGAGACCTGCGGCGCGACCTGTATGCCGAACGCCACGCTTATCCTGTTCAGGTCGCCGTACTTAAAGGCATTCTCGCTGATGGTGGTATCGGTATCAGTGAACCTGTAGCCGTAAACGGAAAAATCATCAAACGTAAGCGGTGCCTCGTAGACCGCAGCGATAGACAGCCCGCCCTGAACTGTGGGTATCGCGGTCATCGCGCCGGCGCCGGCAAAACGGATGCGGTCGCGGTAATCATCATTCTTCGCGCCGGGCAACGCGCCTATACGCGCGCCGGTAACATCGCACGTGCCGAAAGTACGCATCGCGTCGAACGAGAGCTGGAACTCGCGCACCGGCATAAACGCCAGCGCGGCGGGATTCCAGTAGGCGGCGGAAAGGTCATTCGCCACGGCAGTATGGTTGCCGGCAAACGACAGCGCGCGCGCGCCAACGCCCATGTCTATGCCGGCGCCGACCTGCGCAACGGCAGACACGGAAAACATCAATAACAATAATACCGCGCTAACAACAATTTTTCTCATCATTTTCATCATTTACATCCCCCGCATCCTTGGACGCTGCCTCTCTTCGCTATTGTTATCATGATGCGGCGAGGGCGGCTGTTGCTGCGGCGGGCGCGGCGGCGTCACACCCTCATCGGAGGGTTTCGCCATCCCGCCGTCGGAAGACCCGGCAGATGATGCCGGCGGCACAGAGTTATGTACAGGCGCGCCGGCCGGGCTCAAATTCCTGAACGTAGCGCCCTGAAACATGGGCGCCTGCTCAGCAGGCGGCTCGGACGCCGCAGACTCCGACGGAACCGAACGCATACTCGGCGGCGTGGGGCGCGGTTCCTGCGGCCTCGTACCGCCGCCCGCGCCGCCCTGACCCGAGTTTGGGGGCGGGTACGAACTGCCGTAGTAGCGGCAGTACCCCATATACCTGTCGTAATAGTAAAACGGCGGGCACCCGCGCGTGTCGTTCCAGCCAAAACTGCTGCGGTACCACCACGGCGTATTCTGAAAATACATCCAACTGCTATGATAGTAAGTATTGTAGCACCGCATGGTGGGATAGCCGAAAATATCGCGCTCCCAAACACACACCTCCCGCCGGCTGTGGTCGGCGGCAACCTGCTCAGGGCACCCGCCATCCTCACAGCCGCCCCCCTCGCGCCCCAGCTTCGTCTCACCCTGATACATCATAAGCTTGGTGTAGCAGCCGGCGAATAAAAACGCGCAAACAAGCGCCACCGCGAGGATAAACGCCCTTTTTGCCGCTAATTTTCTGATATAACCCATAAACATCGCTCCCCGATTCGGTACGGACCCGCCTGTATATATGGAAATATACAACAAATGCGAGCGAAACGCAAATTATGTTATTATATTATTAATACCAATCTATCAGACCCGGCGGATTTCGGGGATGTTACATCTATAATATATGGAGGATGCCATGTTTGCGCGTACCGGTACAATATGCCTGCTTATATCCTGCATCATAATTGCATCATCACCAGCCAGCGCCCAAAACGAGACCTACGCGCTCGGGGCGGATATCTCGTGGATACCCGAACGGGAAGCAGGCGGCGTACGCTACGCCCACAACGGACAGGTACGCGATATACTCGACATCCTCAAAGAGCACAAGTTCAACTACATCCGCCTGCGCCTGTTCGCAGACCCAACAGCCGTAGACCCGAACGTCCAAAACGACGCTTCCGGCTGGAACCCGTTCCCCTACTCCGCCGCCGGGTACTGCGGGCTCGACTCCACAGTAAAATTCGCAAAACGCGTGAAAGACGCCGGCTTCAAGTTCCTGCTCGACTTCCACTACAGCGACACGTGGGCCGACCCCGGCAAGCAATACAAGCCCATGGCGTGGCGGAGCCTCAACTTCGCGCAACTTACGGAAAAAGTGTACGAGTACACAAAAGAGAGCGTCCAAAAATTTAAAGACGCCGGCGCACTGCCCGACATGGTGCAGGTCGGCAATGAAGTGGTCTC
>WQTH01000104.1 GCA_009786415.1 Chitinispirillia bacterium
CCGATGGAGGAGGTAACGCTCTCCAGCCCCATCTACATCGACCGCCGGAACGACGTCTCGTACCTGATCGACGGCCGCCTGATAGTGTTCACCGAGCACCAGTCGGCCCTCAGCCCAAACCTCGCCCTGCGGCTCCTCATCTACGCCGCCGACACCTACAAGACCCGCTACAGCGCCAAAAGCCTCCACGGGCGCAGCCTGAAAATCCCCCGCCCGTACTTTTTTGTCTTCTATAATGGCACCCGAAATCTCCCCCGGAGCAGAAATCGCGCCTCTCCGATATGTTCACGGAATGGCACGGCCCGGAAAATCCGCCTTTTTCGCTTGACTTGGAGTTTACCATATACAATATTAATATCAATAAGGCCCCTGAAATCCTGCACAAGTGCGAGACGCTGGCGCAGTACGAGACGTTTGTGGAGCTTATGCGCGGTTACGAAAGAGATCACGGCCGCAAACAGGCCATAAAGCTCGCAACCGCCGAGTGCATGAAACGGGGCATACTGACGGAGTTTCTAACCATTCACGGAGCGGAGCTTTTATATATTATGGAATGCAGGCTAACCATTGAAGAAATGAAAGAATACTGGATGGAAGAAGCCAGGGAGGACGCTCTGGAGGAGGGTATGGCCAAAGGCATCGTACAAACCGCCAAGGCCATGAAAACCGAGGGCTTCGACCCGGAAACCATAGCCAAAATCACAGGGCTGACCATAGACGACATCCGGCGCCTGTAGCCAAAACGCCGGGCGCGATTTATCGCGCCCGCAACCCCCGTGTCCAACAAATTCCCATTTCCCCCCGCGCCCAAATATTATTTTAGATAATACCGGAAGGCCAAAAGCCCTCCGCCCCACGGCGCCCGCCGGTATTCTCCCGGCGGGCTCTCTTGGTACAAATTCGGACCTCGCAGTACAAATTTCCCGTATTACCATAATTAATGCCCAAAAGGCCATTTCAACCGTATTGACCGTATTGCCGGGATATAACCCGTCTTTACGTCAATTTATAAGATATACACTTTTTCAGGAAAGGACATTTTGCCATGTCTGACGAAACAAACATTCCCGATAATCCCGGCGACGCCGACGGCCCCGATGCCAACCGCGAGTTCAAGGACGGTATGTTCCGCGCTATTTTCAGGGACCCCAAGGAGTTCCTCCGCGTCGCCAGCTTCGTCTTGAAGACCGACTTCGGGCCGGATACCCCCATGGAGGAGGTAACGCTATCGAGCCCGCTCTACATGGGCCGCAAGAACGACGTCTCGTTTCTGGTGGACGGCCGCCTCATCGTTTTCACCGAGCACCAGTCTACGGTCAGCCCCAACATCCCGCTGCGGTTCCTTATCTACGCCGCCGATACCTACAAGGCCCGTTTCAGCGTGAAGGACCTGCACAGGTCGCGGCGGCTGATGATCCCCCGCCCATACTTTTTTGTGTTCTACAACGGGAATAAAAATGTACCCCCGGTGGAGACAATCCGCCTCTCCGATATGTTCACGGACTGGCCCTGCCCAAAAAATCCATCGTTCTCCCTTGACTTGGAGATTACCGTATACAATATTAATATAAGCAGCGCCCCTGAAATCCTGCACAAATGCGGGACGCTGGCGCAGTACGAGACGTTCGTGGAACTCGTGCGCGGGTACGAAAACGAGCTGGCTTTTAGGTACGAAAAGCCCCTGAACAGGCAGGAAAAAGACCTCGTGCTGAAGCAAGCCGTAAAGCTCGCAACCGCCGAGTGCCTGAAACGGGGCATACTGGCAGACTTTTTAAACACTCACGCGAAGGAGATTGTATATATGATGACCGGCCCGATAACCGTGGAGGATATGAAAGAATACTGGCAGGAGGAGGCCAGGGAGGAGGGTATGGCCAAAGGCATCGTACAAACCGCCAAGGCCATGAAAACCGAAGGCTTCGACCCGGAAACCATAGCCAAAATCACAGGGCTGACCATAGACGACATCCGGCGCCTGTAGCCAAAACGCCGTATACCAAAACGCCGGGGACGCGATAAATCGCGCCCACACCCCCCAAATCCGCCAATTTTGACTTTAACCCCACCCTAAAAACCCCAAACTCCCCCCCCAACCCCCCCCCCCGCGCCCCCGCCAAAACCCCACAACCCGCCGCCTGCGCCCACAACAACACCCCCAAAACAGTCCCAAAAACACCCCGCAAAAATCAAATTAAAAAAAATTTAAAAAAAACTTGCATCACATCAACACAATGATGTATTATTACAGACAAACCCTAATTACGCCCAAAATACAGGCTGTAACAGGGTGAACGCCGGCAAGATACCCTTTGGCCGGCGATTTTCGGGGCGGTTTGCCGGGAATAATAACGGAAAACCGGCAGGAACAGGGCGCAGGACAGGCCCCCGCGCCGAATAGCAGGGCAGGGGACAAGGGGAATTCGCAGGACAAAGGGGCAGGCAGAACACCGCCGCGCCGGATTGAAGGGCGAATAGCAGGACTGGTTGAAAGAAAAACGTTGGATTTGTTACCGGAAACATGAGCGCCGGCCCAAAAAGCCGCAAACGGAGTACAAGGTGATGCAGGCGTACAGCACAATCCCGACAAAAAATACAGCCACAAACGGCCGCGTAACCGCCGCGCCCGCCGCCACACCCGCAATACGCCCTATTCCTATATATATAGGCAAAAATACGGCGGTAGGCGAAAACAGGCCGCACAACGGCGATATATGCCCTATTTATACCGATTTTAACGGTAGACAGATACAATCTAATACGAATGTCAGCCGCAATTACTGCGGTTTTAACAGCGATATAAATATTTATTACATCTTATTAACTAACTACCTATCAAAAAGAAAGGAGTCCTTATATGTCTGTTAAGCGTAAGGGACTTGGTTGTACTGGGGTTAAATTTTTGTTGACGCTCTTGAGTCTTGGGGCGTTTGGGGGGGTATGGGCGCAATCGCCTGCTGTGGCTTTGAATACGATAATTGATTCGTTGAGATCAGTTCCGACTGCGTCGATAGTAGATGCGGGGGAGGTGCACCAAGCGGGAGTACCGCTTGAACCGGTAAAAGGTCAAGTTGATGTCGTTCCGACGATATCTGCAGGCGTGACATACCAATGGTATACGTGTACTTCCGTTGCGTCTAGCGTATGTGTCGGTAGTGCAATAATTACGGGGGCTACGTCGAGGACGTATACACCGACTGTGGCGCAGATTGGGTTATCACTTAATCTAGTTGCGACGGTTGCCACGGCGACGGCGGCGTATAACGTTGGTAATTCGTCGATGTTTTCGGAGCCGATAGCTGATCCGTTAGAACGTATCACCGGCGGTACCATTTCCGGGACGGGTACACAGATCCGTCAGTGGAAAATAGATGGATCTTCGATGAATAAAGACATTATCATTAATATGGCGAGCGCAACGACGAAAGCGTTTGAGCACGACCCTGTTCGGCGTACGGGTGTGCCGTGCCCGGCCATAGAGATTGAGCAGGGTACGCTTACTATCACGCAGGGCATTATCAGCTGCTACACGGATGGTAAGAACTTGAACGAGCCGGTAATCAGGGTTGGTGAAAGGGCCAAATTGATTATGAATGGCGGCATTGTAAAGGCGTATGGTAACATAAGCGGTATATTCTATAATGCTCCAGGATCGGTACAAACGGCTACGACACCGGTTGCGTGTAATACGGACTGGACAGTAAATTCGGGGAGATCGATTCTAGACTTGGATGCGGGGGTGTCGTCAGGAGGGCTTGATTTTGGCACAGAAGCAGGATGTGAAGCCACCGCAGCGTTATGGACGAAGCGTACGGGAGTAAGTGTGCGAGGGGATGGTAGTGTTATAGATGCGAGCCAAGCGGACTCGGTCAGGCTCCTTGGCGGCTTGGTCAGCGGCGGTGTGAGCCGTGGGCCGGTCATCATTCTTGGGGGCGGAAGCAGGACAGTTGTGTCTGGGAATGTTGGATGGGAATATCCGACGAATGCGAATTTAGAAACCCAATTAAATGTTGGAAATAAGGTGCATACGGTATTCGAAATGTCGGGCACGGCGATTGTACGCGACAGCGCAGGGGTGCGCAATGGCGTGCGGTATAGCGGGAACATTGGGGGGGGAGCGATTGTCAGTGCATCGAATATGAAGAACGCGATCCGCATATTGGGCGGCTCCGTCATAGTATCCGGCGACAGCAGCGCGATCATGTATACCGGGCAGCCTTCACGCGAAAGCGTCGGAAGCCAGCCGAAATTCCAGCAGGTAGGCGTACACATCGCCGCCGGTACGATCACCGCTGCCAACGGGATTGCGGTTAATGCGATTTTAAATAATAATGTGGATCCGTTTTCAGCGGGATATCCCAGCCGCGGCATAGTCCGCCTCGGCAGCCAGGGCGGCGCGGGCGCGCTGACCATTGAGGGCCGCCGTGCGGCTGTTAACGCGCGTCAGGTAGAGGTATTCGCCCCTTCAGCCGGCGCGGCCATGACCATCCGCGGCCTGCACACCACGGTGGGCAGCAGCGGCATAGCGCTTTCCGTTGACTCCGTGGTTGTGAACGCGCGCCTTGTCGGCGCGGGCACAATAAACGTGCGCGGCTCGACCAACGCTATTTTGGCGCGTGGCGGCCATACGCTCGCTGGTGTTAGTGATGAACAGTTTGCGTCAAATTGCGACCCGAACGGTTTAAATCCGACCAGCGGGAGCCAGAGGTGCGCGAACTACCCGATCAGGTTCATCGCCAATGAGGGGCAGAATCCGTGGAACAACACGAGCATACAGCTTGCCCTGTTGGACACCCTCGGCGGCACAGCCGGCGTGGGCGGGGATGTTGTGAAGGTAGAGACACGCGGGGCGTCGGCTGTTGCGCCGTCAGGCTGGAGCGGGAGGACGCACGGCATACTTATCCAGAACGCCGGCGTGAACATGGCTTTGTCAGGCGCGCGTATGCCTCAGAACTTCCTTTACTCCGACTCGAACGTTGTGGTCTTGAACGGTACGGTATCCGTGCCTGCCACCGCCACCACGAACACGGTCGCGATAAGGGCGCTGGGCGACGTGTCTGTAACGCTTGACCCGACGATTGCCACGCTGTCCGGCCGTTCGGCCTCTGTAACTTCCGGCAACGCCTCCGCGATTATCGCCGAGGGCAACGTGAAGCTTTCGGGCGCCACGATCCAGAGCAACATATCCGCGAAGGTAGACGGCAACAGCGCGACAGTAGAGTCGACCGACGGTTACATCGCTGTGCTGCCCACAAGGTCGCGCGTGACCACGGTGATTAACCCCGGCGCGAGCGCGGGGATAAGCGACGCGGTGTTCAGGACACGTGGGTTGGGTAAACGTGTGAGGGGAGGGATTGGCGCCGTCGCTACGAGCACGTTTAGGACGTTAACAAGTGCCGTTGATGGATTGGAATATGACTATACGATTAACCCGGTCATAGGTTTTGCGGATGATAACTTTGCCATTGACGATAAGTCGATGGTTGGCGTGCATGACGTTATGATCATGGGCTCCTGCTCGCTGTACATCGGCGGCGCGGCTACGGTTGTGGCGGCTTCGATGAACTTCTACAACACAGTAGACGGTCTGCCGCCGAATAACTACATAGCAGACGATGGGAAAAGTCATCTGTACTCGAAAGAGGGTATAAATGGCGCGCCTTGCTATAGTGTAGGAGTTAATGGGTGTAACAATGCGTTTAATGGCGGCGGCGTCTACGTCCGTATCGCGGCGGGTACCATAACCGGTACGCAGCCTAACGCGAGGGCGATACGCTCCGGCTATCTCGACCCGAACGGCGTTTACCAGCACGGCGACGTGGGTATCTTCAACGAGAATTTCCGCGCTGAAGCCTCTACGGGCAACGTGATTGTGGTGAACAGGAAGCTGGAGATTTTTGACGCCGACTCAATCCGCAACACCGGCATCTCCTTTAACGCCGACGCGGCTGCGATCCGTCTGCTGATCGTCCCGGCGCTTAACACTGAAGAGCCTGAATATCACGTTATCAAGGGTAAGGCGGGCATAAGGTCTGCGCTGGGCGCGGCGTTATGGAACTCCGGCACCCACGGTATAGTAATAGGCGAAAGCAGCGACAAAGATTGGATCACCAATGACGGTATGGAGAATACCGTAAAGGGAGCCGGTTTTGGCACCTCCAGTGCTTGCGATGCTGCAACCCCTAATATGATAGCGGCTGACGGTGAAGCTGCGGTGAACTGCGCGCGTAAGGGCCTTATTTTCACGGCATCCAACACCCCCGGCCTGTTTACGACGGGCAGCGTGGCTGCGACGCTTGTTAACCAGTTCGGCGTTATCACCTCCAACGGCAACGTCCGTGTGAACGCGGGTTCTATAATCCGCAGTTCGAACGCTGCCGCCGGTATAAAGCTCAACAACACCGGCGCGGGCCTCTCAATCGCCCACGTTCAGGTTGCTGGCGGATTTATCAGGTCGCAGGCGGGTTCCGCTATCGACGCTTCCGCGTCGCGTATCAGCATATTCGGCGGAGAGATTATAGCTGCCGGCCCTCAGCCGACAATCAATCTCCCCTTCAAGAATACGCAGGAGTCCGATATGAAGAGCGGTGTGTACATCTCCGCGGCCAGCCACTCGCTCGTTTCGACGTGGATCCGCGCCGAGGGTACAGCCTCCGCGATAGTCGTGGGTCCTGACATTCCCGTAGACGTTTACGCCAGCGGCGACCAGTCCCGCGTCGAGATTTCCGCGGCGGGTGTTTCCGCCAAGGGCATCCTCGCCAAGACCGGCGACGTCAGGGTTGTCGGCTTAGCCAGCACGAGCACCGGCAAGCCCAACGACGAGACGGGCCGCGGCGCGAAGATTCTGGTTCTCGGCAACGGCGGTACTACTATTAACACAGACGCGGCGCTCTACACCTCGGCTGCTGCGGGTATCGGGACCGAGGGCGGTGACGTCCTCCTTAAGGACGCGTTTATCGAAGTGCGCGGCGCGCCTACGGGCACCGGGCCTACCAAGAACTCCTACGGCATCATCACCATGGCCGGCGGCGACATCTATGTCGTGACGTCGGAGGGTAGAGGCGAAGGCATTCCCGGCCGCACGGTGATCAAAGCCGCTGGCTCGGGCGCGGGCATCAGGGCCATCGGCGAAAACAGCGTCGTATGGGTAGGTAACAACCCGAGCGGGACTTGGAAAGGCACGGGGTTCACGGAAACCCGTACCGACAACGAGGTTATAATTGAGACCACCGCCGGTACCGCTGTCCGTACCGACCGCGGCGGCGTGGGCGTCTACCAGAATGCGTTTGTCACCAGCACGGTCGACACCACCATACACGCTTCCGACTCGGTTAACGTGTACGGTATCGTAGAGGCTGTCGGTGTGGTGGCGCTTGACCCCAAGAACAACGCCATCGTGGCCAAGAGGGCCAGGGTTATCGGTAACGTTAGCGACCTTGAGACTCCTGTAACGAGGGGCTTCGTGTTTGCGGGCAGCCGCAGCGCCGCGTTCGTGAACGCCGGCGAGGCTACGAGCGTGTCGAACGCCATCCGCATTACGGGCAACAGCGTGGCCGACTCGGTATACGTAATTAACGGGGGCCGGATTACGGCTTACGGCGCCGGTAAGGGCGTCGTTACCCACTCCGCGACCTCGGTCGCCCGCGTAGTGGTGGGCAACGGGGACAACGAGAACGAGATATATGGTATAGTAGAGGCCGGTACCGGCGGCCGTGCGATCGAGATCGGCGCTGGCGACGTGTTCGTCAGCGTCCCCGGCACGCACGTACGCATCCTCGGCCAGCGCAGCGCGGGCAACACCATCACCACGGCGGGTAACGTCTCGGTGACCGGCGGCCG
>WQTH01000105.1 GCA_009786415.1 Chitinispirillia bacterium
ACGGTAAGCGGCGTTTTGAGGTCGTGCGAGATGTTGGCTACCATATCCTTGAACCATATCTGGGAGCGGATGGTTTCTTCGTTCTCAAGCAGGTCGTGCTTAACGAAGGCGAAGTAGACCCAGACCATAGAGAGCATGAGGGAGATGGGCATGAGGTTTATAAAACTGAACGCGAACGACAGGTGCGGCAATACCGCGCAGATAATAATGCTAACTATGCGCCTTTTCTTTTGACCTTCGGACGCGCGCATTTTTTTTATGAGAACCGCGAGCATGAGAAGCAGGCAGAGGTAGGTGTATGCAATCCCAAACGGGTAGATAATACCGGGGGAGACGCTTAGCGAGCGGACCGCCGAGATGTCGTCGTAGCCGTAGGATGTATAGTACAGCGTATGCCAGTCGGAGGTCCATACAAGCAGCACCACAGCCGCCGCTATTAGAAAGATTAATGCGTTGACTATTGGCGGCAGCCTGATTTCGCAGTATTTCTGCACAAACATCAGAAACATCGGCATAAGGAACATTGAGCCTACGTAGTAAATCTTGACGGCCACAAGGCCGGCGGCGGCCGTGGAGGCGGTCATTTCCAATATAGACCCCAGCGCGATGATGAATATGCACAAATTTATCAGCAGGAAATATTCCCGCTTCGTGCTCTTGAGCCTGAACAGCACGTAATAGCCCACCATGACGCTTATTACTGCGGCGGCGGCTGTCGCCAGTATCATTATGTTGTTCAGCATACGCTATTGTTTTCCGCTGCGCGGCGGCGTGAGGCAGTAGCCTGCGCCGTAATAGGTTGTAACCCGCCCCAGGACCTCTTCGGCGAACTCGATTTTTTGCCGCAGCCGCGAGGCCAGCGCCTTCACCGCGCTGCTTCCCGCGTTGCCCTGCCAGATATCGTTCAGGAGGTTTTCGTTGGAGAACTGCACTCCGGGGTTCCCGTGCAGGAGTTCGAACAGCATGAATTCGCGCTCGGTGAGGAAGACGGTTTTCCCCAGTGCGTGGATAAGGCGGTTTTCGCGGTCAACGTAGAAGCCGTCGCTCAGTTTATCCCGTTCTAAGCGTTCGCCGCGCCGCATGAGGGCCTGCACGCGCGCGCAGAACTCTTCTAAGCTGTAGGGTTTGGCCATGTAGTCGTCGCCGCCGGCGGTGAGCCCTTTCACCTTGTCGGCGGTTTCCTCAAGGCAGGAGAGGAAGAGGATCGGGACATCGGTCAGCGTCCGCGCGGCCTTGCAAATGGCGAAGCCGTCCAAATCCGGCAGCAGTATGTCGAGCACTATGCAGTCGTAGCGCTTAGAGCGGAGGCAGTCCAGCGCCTTGATGCCGGTATCCGCGCACTCCACGACCAACCCCTGTTCGGCAAGGCAGGCGCGGTTGGCCTCAAGGATCTCATCGTTGTCGTCTACCAGCAAAACCGTCGCCATAACCCCCCCGTACGCCCATCAACCTGTGTTCATTCCCGAAATTGTCACAATTTTTTATGACCATCGGCCAAAATGCAAGAAGCGGGCAGGCCCGGTACGCATCTGGGCCCGCCCGCTTCTCATAAAAATTTTCAGTCAAAAAGCAAGGATAACTCCCGGCTTATTGGAGCGCAAATTTTCTTTTGGCTTCGTCCAAAGAGTGCCCGTTCTCCAAGTACTTAAGTAGCCGCGTCATTCCCCTTTGCGCCCCTTTTTTCATCCCTTCTTTCATCCCCTCTTCTCTAAACTTTCCTGCCATTTGGAACTTTATTTCTTGCAATTTCGCGTTTTCGGTGGTTAGCCCCATTGCTTCCCACGCGGTATCGTAGATTTCCCATCCCTTGTTTTCCCAAAAAATCTTTTCTTTTTTTGTCATAATGCCCCCTTATTCTTCCCGGAAAATTCTTTTGCCGCAAGTTCGTAAGCTTTTAAGCGGTTTTTACAGATTTCAACAGTGCTTTTGGGNACAGCGTCTGACTTCTTATCTTCCAGAAACAGAACAACTACGTGTGCGCGTACAGCTAAATACAAGCGCCAATTATGTTGTGCCGTTCTATACCGTATTTCATAGCAACGGTTACCGATTTGGGCCACCGATTTCACCATCGGCGCGCCCGGTATTTCACCGTTTTGAAAACTTCTCAGGCACCTGCCTATCTCAACTCGCGTTTCATCTTCCAACGGCGGCGTTTTTATTTCTGTATATAGCGCGATCTGCTTAATCATAATACTAATAATATACTATAAACCTCTCCTAATTTAATCAATATAATACATTCACGATCGAAAAGCAAGGGTCAAGAAAGGGGCAGGCCCGGTACGCATCTGGGCCCGCCCGCTTCTCATAAAACCCTCATTCCCCCGCTTATGCGGCAGGGGTTTTCGCGGGGCGAAAAACTATTCCTTAAATGAGACCTCGCCCGTTTCTATGTTGTAGTAAGCGCCTATTACCGTCGCTTTCACGTGTTTGACTATGTTATTTCCCTTGATAAGGTCCACAACATGGGCGACATTCGCGTGAATACCATCGTCGGCATTTGCGCTGTTCGCTATGACGGGGGTGATGGCGTTCAGGATAGTCATTAAATTTTCGGGGGTAACGGCGTGTTCGTCCTTGTGCTCGCCTTCGTGGTGCTCATCCTTGTGCGCGTTTTTTGCCTCAAAAGCNCCGTTTACCGCGCCGCAGCTGCTGTGGCCTACGACCACTACTAACGGCGAATGGAGGTGTTCGACCGCGTATTCGATAGAGCCAAGCGCCGCCGTGGAAGCGATATTTCCGGCGTTGCGGATTACGAAGATATCGCCAAGCTTCTGATCGAAATAGATTTCGGGGGAGACGCGGGAATCGGCACAGGTAATGACAACGGCGAACGGCTTTTGCCCGCTTTTTAAGACCGCCCTGTCGGCGGCGTTGGTGTTTCTCGTCATCGTCTGGTCTTCAAGGAACCTTTTGTTCCCGTCTTTCAGGTATTGCAGCGCCACTTTCCAGTCTTTTACCGCGTCGCCGGGGTTATGCACATCGTGTGCTGCGGCGGCCGATTGTTCTGCGGTGACCGGATGTGCGGCGACATCGGAGTCAACGCCAACCTTTTTACCGCCGACGCACGCGCCGGACAAAACCGGCAGAACTGAGCATGCAACCACAACCGTAATAAGGGATTTCAGGCCTTTTTTCGCATTGCCTGGTATGCGTTTTCCAGATAAAATACTCATAACAAAACCTCCATTAGATTGTTTTTATGTTTGGCGGCGCCCAATTGCCACCTGTTTCAAAGAGCTATGAGAAAAATAATATCCGGGTAAAAGCGTGTCAATAGCTAAAAAAAATAAATTTTTACCATAAAAGCAAGGGAACCGCCGCCCTACTGCCGCACCGGCGGGGCGCCCATGCGGCTCCTTTTTACGACAAGCGTGGTGCCGCCCTCAAAATAGGGGCCTATGAAATCGACCGACTGCTGCCGCTCGCCGGTTATCGACAGGCTCCCGCCGGCCATGTCTATCTCCCCGGATATAAGGGACGGGAGCAACTCGGCAAACGGCATGGTCGTGACCGTGACGTTCATGTTCAGCTCGTAAGCTATCCGGTGGGCGATATCCAGGTCAAAACCCACCGGCNCCCCCTCCGGCGTCGCGTAAGCCATGGGGATAAGCGTATTCTGCCAGCCGTACCTTATAGTGCCGGCGCTCCCGTCAAAATCGAGGCGGTGCTCAAGCCTGGGCATGGACTTCACCCCCTCGTCGGACGAGAACCACTGCTTCTCCAGCACACCTATTATCCCGCTCTCGCGCAGGTTCGCCAGCACATCGTTGCCCTTTACGCCAAGCTCCGACCCCTTAGCCACCGCAAAGCCGTAACCGTCTTCCGCGACAACGAAAGGAAAGACCGCGAGGCTGTTATTGCGCGCGGCGAGGTACAGCGCGATGGGCATATCCAACGATATCGCGTCGACCTTGCCCTCAAGCAGGTCCGAAACGATATCCGCCAGCGACACATAGTGCACGTGCTCGACGTTGGGGATAACACGGTCGATGTACTGCTTGAATACCGACTCCTCCTCGCTGGCGATCCTCGCGCCGCCGAAATCGGCGAGGGATGAGAACACGCGCTTAGCGTGGGCGCCGGTCGAATCGCTCTTTGCGCAATTTACCGCAAGCAGCGCAGCGAGCATCACTGCATATATAAATCTGTACATGCCTAAAACGCAGCCCCCTCGCGGCACTGATTAATCAGGCTGCCGGCAAGGACCATGCCCTTCTCCCTGTCTGTCAGCTCAACATTAAGCTTTATGGACAAGCCGTCGCCCCTGCGGACAGCGGTCAGCTCCGTACCGTTTTGTATTGACTTGCGGACATCAGCGATTGTCAGCACGTCGTCCTTATTGAGTTTAGCGTAGTCATCCGCGTTTACAAACGCTGCGGGGATAATCCCGAAATTAACGAGGTTAGCGCGGTGTATGCGCTCCATTGATATGGTGATGACCATCTTAACGCCAAGATACATGGGGCATATAGCCGCGTGCTCGCGCGATGACCCCTGTCCGTAAGATTCCCCCCCGACAATGATGTTGTGCACGCCCTTTACCTTGTTGCCGAGCGCGCGCTTTGAGAATTCGGGGTCCTCGCGCTCGAATACGAATTCGGCGTATTTTTGGATGTTTGAGCGGTATTTCAGGCGGCTGCCGGCGGGCATTATGTGATCGGTGGTAATCTTGTCGCCTACCTTTATAGTTACGCATCCGTCAATCACATCGGGGCAGGCCTCGTTTGACGGAGGGGCGCCAATATTTGGGCCGCGGAAGATTTCTACCTTCGACGGGTCGGAAGACGGCTTCAATATCATGCTGTCATCAATAATAAACTTATCCGGGACGGTTATCTGCGGATACGGTTCGTTTTTGAAATATTCGGCAGGGTCGCAAAGCTCCCCTGACAGCGCGGCGGCAACAGCGGCTTCGGGGGATGAGAGATACACCTGCGCCGACGATGTCCCGCTGCGCCCGAAGAAGTTGCGGTTGGACGTGCGTATAGACACCGCGTCCGTCCTCGGAGCTACGGAGTTGCCTATGCAGAACCCGCAGGCTGTTTCCAAAATCCTCGCGCCGGACGATACTATATCCGCGAGCGCACCGTTCCCGCTCACCATCTCCAATACCTGACGCGACCCGCAGGCTACACCGAGCGATACGTTTGGGCTGACCTTTTTGCCCCTGAGCATCGCGGCTGTGAGCATGATGTCGCGATAAGACGCGTTGGTGCAAGACCCGACAAGCGCCTGGTCGACTTTCGTCCCCTTAAGCTCCGACAGTTTTTTTACGTTGCCGGGCGAGTGCGGGCAGGCCGCGCGGGGTTCGAGGGCCGATAAATCTATCTTGATGACACGGTCGTACGCCGCATCGCTGTCCGCGTGCAATTCCGTGTACCCCTCTTCCCTCCCCTGCGCCCTGAGAAACAGCCGCGTCTTTTCGTCGGACGGGAATACGGACGTTATCACCCCAAGCTCCGCGCCCATGTTGGTGATGGTCGCCCGCTCCGGCACGCTCAAAGCATCANCCCCCGGCCCGCCGTACTCGACCATCGACGAGGCGTTGCCCTTTGTACCCATTATCTCCAAGAGCGCAAGCACGACATCCTTCGCCGACACCCAGGGCCGCAGCGTACCCGTCAGTTCCACCTTAACGACTTCGGGGTAGGTCAGATAGAACGGCCCGCCGCCCATAGCCACCGCCACGTCAAGCCCGCCGGCCCCTATGGCTACCATCCCGATGCCGCCGCCGGTCGGAGTGTGCGAATCGCTGCCGAGCAGCGTCTTCCCCGGCTTGCCGAACCGCTCTACGTGCACCTGGTGGCAAATCCCGTTGCCCGGCTTGGAGAACAGAATCCCGTACTTAGCCGCGACGGTCTCAAGATATTTATGGTCGTCCGCGTTCTCAAACCCCTCCTGAATGGTGTTATGGTCAACATAAGAGACGGACAGCTCGGTCTTGACCCGGTCGAACCCCAGCGCCTCGAACTGCAAATACGCCATAGTCCCAGTGGCGTCCTGCGTGAGCGTCTGGTCGATCCGTATCCCCACCGCGCTCCCCTTCTCCGGCTTGCCGGCCACTATGTGCCCGTCCAAAATCTTCTGTACTATACTCTTCCCCATCAATCCCGTCCTTTTCATTATTATATATAGATAGGCATCCGCGCTACCCGTTAAAATCAAAAATAAAACATTGCAGCGGCTTAATGCAAGAATTACGCCGTCTCCACCAGCGCCGCGAACGCCGTGCGCCGTGCCTCCGGGGGCGGCTCGGCGGGGCCGGGGCCGCCGGAATTGGCGCCGGTGATGAGGAACCTGCCCCCCTCCCGGCGGCACTGTACCTCTATCCCGTCGCCAAATTTCGCCTCCGCCATGTAGTTGACCTGCACCCGCACCCAGTCCGGGCCGCCGCCAAGCCCGTCTCCGGCGTCGTAGAGGGCGTTTTCTATCAGGTCGCCGTAAACGGCGCTGTTCATGTGCATATTGGTGTCCACCTCGCAGCAGCGGACGGTGTGCAGGCTCGACGAGTACGGGCTGCCCCACCCCTCCGGCAGGTCTATTTTTTCGGGCTGTACGCAAACCCCCATATCGCCAAACAGCGGCAGGTCCACGCCAAGCGCGGCGGGGCGCAGGATTTTGCGCCGCTTCAGGTCGAAAAGTATCCACAAACTGTTCCACTCCATCAGCTTATTGCCCGCGCCGTCGCGCATATCGCCCTGGCGGGTGAAAAATGTCCCCCTGACGATCTCCGACGGCCAGCTGCGGACGGCCACGCTTTCGCCGTACTGGGGCATACGGGCAACGGCCAGCCCGAAACGCTGCAAAATGAAACTCATGCCGCGCGGCCCGATAACCGCGTGCCCAACGCCAAGCTGCCCGGCGTTTTCGTCACCAGCGTTCCCGGCCATACGCAAAAGCGCAGAAAGCCGCAAACGCCCCCGGCAATCAAGGTCAAAGTAGCTAATCCGCGCTGCGCTCTCGTACACCTGACTCATATATGGTATCCTTTCAGTTGACTATTCACAGTATAATTTATATATGTTACAACACTAATACATAATAATATATATCAGCGCCATACAGGACTCCAACGATTATGCACATGAATAAAAACGAAATAGTACTGCTTCCCATAACGTATATTACCTACATCCACAGCGCCCCAAAGGCGTCTCGCTCTCTAACGCTGCGCAGTATCCTGATTATCGTTTTTACGGTGGCGGCAAATTTCCCCGACATCGAGACACTTCCCGCTCTCTCCGCCCCTAAATATCCCTAAAAATTACGCAAACGCTCTACAAGAGCCGTTTTGATGCTTTGCCCGTTTTACAAATTTT
>WQTH01000106.1 GCA_009786415.1 Chitinispirillia bacterium
GAAAATACACGGTTGGATAGTTTTTCCTGCCAGATAGAGGAGTACAACGCCTATTTGTTCCACGAGGCGGTCAGGTCGCAGGCAGACCGTATGGCGCTTACGTGGCTCTTGTGCGAGCGTTCCACCAAATCCATCGCGGCGTATATGTCGCTGATTGCCGATGCCATCAAACTATCGGCTACGGAAAAAGAGCTCCATCTGCTCAAATACCCTTTCAAAACCGTCCCGGCCATGAAAATAGCAAAACTGGCCGTCTCCAGCCCCTTTAAGGAGAGGTACCGTGGTATCGGCTCGCTCATGGTAGACATGGCGGTACAAATTGCCGAATCGTGCAATGAGCAGTACTTCGCCTGCCGCTTCATCACCGTTGACGCCGACATCGAGCACAACGAGGGGGTCATTGGATTCTACCGGAAAAACGGCTTTATCCCCAACGAAGAGCTCGGCAGCAAGCGCCGAAAGACAATCAGTATGCGAAGAGATATATTGTTCAGAGCCTGACGGTGCCAATAGCCCTACCCCCTGTGGAGGCAGACGGTAGGGTGATTGACCACTAACTCACGGTAAAGATGTATAATATCAACCGTGGGAAGAGGCGGCTGAATCCGGGGTTGGCGGTGACTATTTTTGGCTAAATTTTGCTTTTCCGGCGGGGATTTAGTATATTATAATGTATTGTAGTCATGTCGCCAATAAACAGGAACCTCATAAAATGGGCACAAATCTCGAAACCGGCCTCGACGTGAACCGCGAGTTCAAGGACACCGTCTTCTCGCTCTTACTTAATGGAGACACCGAATCCGCCCGCCTGATAGCGAATTCCTTTTCCGGATGGTGCACGAGTACCGGAGGGCGATGCCTTTGGAACAGGCCATCAAACAGGCGGTCGTGGACTGTATAGACCAAAACGTGCTAAAAGCGTTTTTACTTAAACACGAAGGAGAATTGGTCAATATGTTGGTATCAGAATGGAACATGGAAACAGCGTTGGAAGTCCGGGAGGAGGAGGGCAGGATGGAAGAGAAGCGGGAAATCGCGAAAAGGATGAAGGCCAAGGGCAAGTCTGTCGAGGAAATTGAGGAAATGACCGGCCTCACGGTAGACGAGATCCTTAAACTTGACAGATGACCGCCCCGAAACCTGCACGGGGCGGTGTTTCTACTGTAAGGCGGAAGGCCGTAAATCGCCTTCCGCCTCGTATTTCCACCCCCGTTCGAATAGGCCCCGGCGTTCAGGTCTAACCGTATCACCGGATGCTTCTTCCACCCCCAGTCTAAAGAGTTGATGGCAAGCCCAGGCTGGCCGGCGACCTCCTCAAAAAGCTCCCGCCGGATTTGGCCTTTAAAAAATATTTCGGTTTGCCGAAACGAATTTTCTTTGGAATTCTTGCATATCTCTCGCCGTCAATACGTATATTACTTATAAGAGGGGGTAGGTATGGCCAATATTTTGGATGGGTTTGAGGCGCCCAGGGTGCGTCCGACGCTCGGTTTTTTTGTCTCGGAACTCGAAAATTCGTACGCGCAGACGCTCGTGCGCGGCATAACCGATGCCGCCGCCGCGGCTGACGCCAATGTTATTATATTCCCCGGAAAATCGCCCAAGGTGCCGTACGACTACCGCTACCAGTACAACGCAATCTACAAGCTGGCCACCAAAAATTCAATAGACGCGCTTATTCTGGCCACCGGGACAATGGTGAATTTCCTGAGCGAGGAGGAGTTTAAGGAGTTTTACGGGCGCTACAGCGATATCCCGCTTGTCAGCATATCCATACAGCTTGAGGGCGTTTCGAGCGTGCTTATAGACAATAAGGTCGGCCTGCGCTCCGTCCTTGAGCACCTCGTATCCGAGCACAAATTTGAGCGGATCGCGTTTATAGGCGGCCCGGAGAGCAACACCGAGGCGCAGGAGCGTTTCGCGGTTTATAAGGATGTGCTTAAGGAGCACGGCCTGGAGTTTGACCCTGACCTCGTGGTTACAGGCGATTTTACCAAATATTCGGGCGTGCGGGCTATTACCGAATTTTTTGACGACAAGGGGGTAACCTTTCAGGCGCTGGCCGCTGCCAACGACGAGATGGCCCTGAGCGCGATGGGGGAGCTGCAGCGCCGCGGGTACCGGGTGCCGGAGGATATAGCCGTGGTCGGGTTTGACAATGTGGAGAGTACGCACTACTCCACGCCCACGCTTACCACCGTCGCGCAGCCTATCTACGAGCAGGCCTACAAGTCCGTTGAGCTTGCCTGCCGCCTTATAGAGGGGCGCGCACCGCACAATATATCCCTCCCTACGAGCATGGTTTTGCGCGAGAGCTGCGGGTGCTTCTCGCACGCGGTTGCGTCGGTGAGTTCCTCCGGCGGCTCGGCTCCGGCGGCTGCCAACGAGGCCGAGCCGCCGCCCGTAGACGCCGATACCGCCCGTATCGAGGCTATACTCTCGAACGCCGCGGCCAGCGCGTCAACCGGCGGGCTCGACGAGGCCGAGAGTTTGGGGCTCCTTAAAGAGATGGCCGCCGCTGCCGCCATCGTCGTCAACGACCGCGAGGAGAAGTACCGCTACTGGCAGGATACCATTACGATCTTCAGGGGCGGCATAAACCTGCGCGCGCTCGACAGGGAGGCCGCGTCGCGCCTCGAAGACTTTTTCCACAAGGCGCGGGTGCTGCTTTTGGAGATATACTTCAAGAGCGACTCCAAACGCTGGGGCGTACATCATAATGACATTGTGGGCCTGCGCGAGGTGCTCAACCAGTTAGTCAGCGCCGCCAACAACACGCGGGGCGCCCTGCGCTCCATCGTCCCCAACCTGCGGGAGATGGGGATGTCGTGTTTTTACGTCTTTCTGCACGACAAGTTCGAGGTGCATGAGATCACAACCGACTGGGAGTTCCACAGGAAGATTACGCTGGCGGTAGCCGACGACGACCTGCCCGGCAGTTCGGAACTGAGCGGCATGAGTGTGCCGGTAATGTCTATCCTCGACCGGAACCTATACTCGAAAGAGCGGCGCTACACGTTCGTTGTCTCCTCGCTCTTCTATATGAATGAGCACTTCGGCTTTGTGGTCTGTGAGCCGAGTTTTAATGATATCTACCTGTTTGAGTCGCTCGTGGTGGAGATAAACTGCTCGCTCAAGCTGATAAACCTTATAGAGGAGCAGCACGGCATAAAGCGGGAGCTGCAGAACGCGCTTGAGAAGCTTGAGGCGCATAATGAAAAGCTGTCGAGCATTTCGGAGACCGACGAGCTGACGAAACTCCTGAACCGCCGCGGTTTTTTGAACCACGCCCGCTATATGCTTGGGATGTCGCGCCGCACGAACAAGGACGGCATACTCTTTTTTGCCGATTTGGACGGCCTGAAGGGGATAAACGACAATTTCGGCCACGAGGAGGGGGACAACGCGATAATCGCGGTGGCGTCGGCCCTGCGCAAGACCTTCCGCGAGGCGGACGTGCTGGCGAGGCTCGGCGGGGACGAGTTCACGGTCTTTACCCTGAACACCAACCCCGGTATGCTCGACATGTTCAAGCTGCGCATAGACGCGTTCATAGATGAGCATAACCAGCGGGCGGGGAAGGGGTACAGGGTGGAGGTAAGCATCGGGGCGGTGCCCTTCAAGCACTCCGACGTGGTGGACGTGGAGACGCTCATGAACAAGGCGGACGTGCTCATGTACCAGCTGAAAAAGGAGAAAAAGGCGGCTCGGCAGGCAAAATAGGGTCGCAGGGCAGCGCAGGCCGCCGGCAAAAAATCGCTACCGGCAGCAAATTATTGCATATTAATATGCAATAATAGTATATTTTAGTTAGAGAGTACTGGTGTTATTATATTTATATCGTAAAACATAGCTCTATCGCAGGGGATTTGTTTATGGCAGACAAAAAAAATATCAACGAGTTGATCGCGCTTATTGAGCGCAACAGGGTTGCTACCGGGCAGAGCTGGAATAAATCTGCCAACGATATCGGTATTGATGAGGATAAGGAAGAGGAGGAGGAAGGGGAAGAGGAGGTGGTTGATGAGGACTACTCCAAGACGCTCCTGCTCATCTTCGCGGCCGACAGCCCGTTCACGGAGTCGCTGCTGCCCATGCTCGACCAGCACGATGTCGATTACGCCATAACCGACAACGCCGACGAAATTGTCGAAATTGCCGTGAACAACCCGCAAATACGGCACGTGATACTCGACATGGACAGGCCCACCGACCCGGCCATGGGGGTGAACGCATTCATGGAGCTCAAGATGCTGAACCCCGGTATGCTGGTGTTCTATTGCACCAAGAACCCCATGACGGTGGAGGCGCGCAGAATCCAGAACCAGGGCGCGAAGCTGATNCCCAAGCCTATCCTGCGCAAGACGCTGGACTCGTTTATGGAGGAGAATTTTAAAAAATAAGCCGGTATTGTGTCTGGCAGCATCCATTGGATGATTTTTAAAATCCATCCATATATTGGTGAACCGGTATAGCGCCGCGGCGGGTTTATAATCCGCCCGGCTATATCCGGATAATTGAAATACCCTCGGAGTGATTATCGTGCGACTGCGGTATGATGTCCGGTTTGCAACATTTACATTTTACTTTAAGAAGGACCCGCAAGTCTATGAATTCACCAAAGTTACAAAAAGCGGCGCGCACCGCCGTGCTGGCGCTGTCGTTGGTATCGGCCCTCTCTATTACCGCATTTACATCCTGTAATGCCGATAAAAAGTCCCATGAGCATACGGTCGCCATGGTCGTAAACGGCAAGAATGTCACCCAGCAGCAGGTCTCCGACGCCGTTGAGCTGTTCCGCAGCCAGCAGATGATGTCTCCCGAGATGCTTTTTATGGGTGACGAGGGGATGCGGCGCGGCGCGGCGCGCAGCATCGTGGGCAATATGCTGCTTGTCGCGGAGGTGGAGTCGCGTGGGTGGAAAGCCGATTCGGCCGTAGTAGACAGGATGGCCGCCCGCTTCATGGCGCAGTTCCCCAGCCGCGAGGAGTTTTTGGCGCAGCTTCAGGCAATGGGGGAGAGCGAGGAGTCCATGCGCAAGGGGATGGCCGAGGAGCTCCTTATAGACTCCCTTATGCGCACGGTGAGCAGCTCCGTGCCGCCGGTAGACTCGCTTGAGGCGCTGGCGCACTACGAGGCGAACAAGAGCCGTTACACCGCCCCCGGCCAGATAAGGGCGAGCCAGATAATTTTTGCCTTGGAACCCACGGCGAGCGATTCGCTGGTGCGGGNGGTGGTAGAGCGGGCGGGCGAGGCGCAGGCAAAGGCCGCCGCCGGCGAAGATTTCGACAAGTTGGTCAAAGAGTACTCGTCTGACCCCAAAAACAGCGACCTTGGGTGGTTCAGCCGGGGCCAGCTCGTCCCCGAAATAGAGCGCGCCCTCTTCACCCTCAAAACCGGCGAAGTAAGCGGCCCTGTCCCAAGCGGTATGGGCATACACCTTCTCAAAAAGACCGGCGAGCAGGAGCCGCGCCTTATGCCGTTTGAGGAAGCGCGCGGGCGGATAATGAGAACGCTGGAGATGAACAGGCAGGCCAAAACAATAAACGACTACGTGGAAGGGCTGATAAACGCGGCCAACATAAAATTTGTAGATGCCACGCTGGATTTCATGGTGCAAACCGGAAATGCCGATACGGGCGCCGATACCTCAAAAACGGGACGGGCCGATACTTCTGCGGCCATACCCGTAGACACCTTGCCGGCTATGAGCGCAGCAGATCCTTCATCACCATCGCAATAAGGTCGGCGGCCTTATCGCTGAGCGTCGCGCGCCGCGGCGGCAGGCTGTTGAGTTGCGAGGCGTTGTTGCTCTTGCGTACACCGGAGAGCACCAGAGCGGCCTGCGGCGATAAGGCGGGCTTGCTCCCCGATATGTGGTTGCCGGTGGGCACAATTCCCGCCTGCAATCTGCGAAGCCGGTCTTCACGCGCGGTTATTTCGTTGTTTGTCCCCATATCCATTCACCCTCTTATTAAGGTATTGTTGGCATAAAACTGCCATTAATATATACGTCATGAGCCTGCTGTTTATTATCGCCTGAATAACATGATACCTTTAACATTCGCGCATAAAAAATATTGCGGCGCGGTACCGTCAAACCCGAAACTCCCTGTCGATTATCTCCGATATGAACTTGTCGATAGATATCGGATAGTACCGCAAATCCGGACTGAAAATAAGCCCTGTCCGCGTGTCTTCCCGGCTCATCAGCATATCTTCGATCCGCTCTAAATACTCCGCAGGCGGTTCATCAAGGTGCTGCAGGTTAAAATACTTGCTCTCTACCCTGATATTGCGGTTCATACCGTTGGCAAAAGAAAAAATGCGTCCCTCTATGCCCTCCTCGAACGTATCGGGGTCAAAAATCTCCCCGAAAGTCTCGGCCAGCGTGTCCGCCGAGATGATGAACTTGGGCGATACGCAGATGCGCCCCGTAACCTCGGTAGTGCGGAACCCCTCCTCCCGCGCGGGCGCGACCATGATGTACGGCAGGTCGTGGTAACCGGAGACAATGCCGCAAACAGGCCGGCGGCGTATGTCGGTGCGGTCGTAAACGGCGCGCGCCGAATCGTTGGATTGGTAATCATTGTTGAGCATCATAGCTGTTATATAATATACATCCAAAATAATGAAAAAGAAAGGAAAAAGTCAAAAAATTAAAAAAACCTTTTTGACCCGCGCCGCCGGATGTTGTATTCTGCCGGTTACCTTTTTTCACACCATCTGCCGAATCTCCTCTTCGGAAAGCCCTGTTATTCGGCAAATGGCGTCTGAGGGCATGCCTTCGGCCTTCATGGCCCTGGCGTTTTTCAGCCTTTCTTCAGCCTTGCCTTCTGCCTTGATTTCCTCTTTGTCCTTTTTAAGTTCCTCCTTGGCCGTTTTAATTTCCTCTTTGTCCTTTTTAAGTTCTTCTTTGTCCTTTTTA
>WQTH01000107.1 GCA_009786415.1 Chitinispirillia bacterium
TCGCCATCGGACTTTCTGGCAAAGCAGATCATACACCTGATCAACATAACCGCCGACCTCGTAAACGAAGACCCCGCCGCCAAGGAGCATATGCGGGTGGTGTTTGTGCCCAACTTCGGTGTTAGCTGGGCCGAGCGTTTCGTGGCTGCCGCCGACCTCTCTGAACAGATATCTACCGCCTCGCTCGAACCTGCTGGAACTTTCAACATGAAGTTCGCCTTCAACGGCGCGCTTACCGTCGCAAGCCGCGGCGGGTCAAACGTGGAGCTGATAAAGCGCGTGGGTGAGGAGAACATTTTTGCGTTCGGCAAGACTGCCGAAGAGTTCATAAACATGAACGACGGCTACAAACCGGCGCAGATAATATCGGGCGACGAGCGGCTGAAGATGATTTTCACACTTATAGACGCGCACCTTCAGACACTGACAGAGGGTCACGCCGTATTCCCGTTGCTCTCGTCGTTGCGGGATTCCGACAGAAACTTCGCGTTGCTTGATTTCGACGACTATATAAGCAAACAGAGAGCGGTGGACGACCTGTACCAGGACCGGGCGTCTTGGGACAGCAAGTGCCTGCTCAACATATCAAGAATGGGTTGGTTCTCTACAGACAGGCTCGTGCGGGATTTCGCGGCGGGTGTGTGGAAAATAATATAAACAGATAATATGAAAAAGAAAACGAACACAGAAAAACCGAAAATCGAACAGGAGCTGACCGGCGAATCCGTAGTTACCGGATGGGGTCTGGGTAAAGCGTACTTTGTAGGCAGGGCGGTGCAGCAGCAGGAAACCTCCGTCGTGACCATATCGCGCGAGGCCGTGGGCGGCGAGATCATCCGCTTTAACGAGATACGCGACCGCGCGCGGAAGGACTACCGCAAGCTCATTCAGGACCTCGACAGCGAAAGCACGGTAGATGCCTCCATACTCGATGTCTACGAACACATACTTGACGATCCTTCTTTCATCGGCCAAGTGGTAGAAACCATATCCGCCAAGATGTACGACCTCGAAACGTCTATAAGAATGGTCTCCAATGATTTTATAAAACGGTTCGAGTCCGCCGGAACCGCCTACCTTAAGGAGCGCGCGAGCGACATGGTGGAAGTGTGCGAAAAATTGGTCTCGTATCTCCACTGCGGCGAAGATGGAAGCCGTACCAAAACATTCGTCGATTCGGTAGTTTTAGTAGTGCTGCGGACGTTTACGCCCACAGATATCCTGTCATACGACCGCTCGAAAATAAGCGCTGTGATAACGGTAAGCGGCGGTAAAACCTCGCACGCCGCAATCCTCGCGCGTTCGTACAACATTCCGGTAATTTCCGGCGTGCGCAACATCTCCGACCACATAAACCCCAACGACGAAATACTGGTAGACTCCGACAAGGGCACAGTATACGTGTACCCGAACCCCCGCCTGGTAGACGCGTACCGCAAAAAGACGCACGGCGAGGAGATCTACCGCGAACTCAGAAGCAAGTGGAATCGCCCCGTTTACACGAGAGACGGAATAAAAATAGAGGTACTGGCAAATATCTCCCTGCCCGAAGACGTTGAAGAAGCGGTGCAAAACGGCGCCGACGGGATCGGCCTTGTGAGGACAGAGTACCTCCTGTCAAACCGAAAAGATATGCCGACCGAAGAGGCGCATATGGCCTACTACGATTCTATTCTCAGCAAGGGCCGCGGCAAACACTGTACGATACGTCTTATGGACATAGGCGGCGACAAGATACCGCAGTTCTTCGATATGCCGCAGGAGTTCAACCCGTTCATGGGATGGCGCGCCATAAGAATATTCCTTGAGCGCAAAGAGATATTCGAAACGCAGGTTTTGGCCATCCTCAAAGCCGGACAAGGCTACGACTACTCGATAATGGTCCCCATGGTTACCACGCTGCAGGAGTGGATAGAGGCCAAGGCGTTTATACGCGAGGTGGCCGCGAAAGCCGGTATGCCCATGCCCAGATGCGGTGTGCTCTTCGAGGTGCCGCTGGCAACGCTTGAAATAAATATGTTCATGAAGGAGATAGATTTCGCGTCGATAGGCACGAACGATCTGATACAGTACCTCAGCGCCGCCGACCGTAACAACTCAAAGGTAAACTATCTCTACAATCCGGTCGAGCCGGCGTTTTTGCGCATCATCCGCAACGCGATAAAAATAGCCAATGACAACGGAAAGCCTCTGTCAATATGCGGCGAAATGGCCGGCCACCCGTTGCACACCGTGCTTCTGGTGGGTTTGGGTCTGCGCCGCTTCAGCGTAATGCCCCGCAGCATCCCGCTCATAAAAGAGATAATAGCCAACATAAGCTTTGCCGAAGCCGCCGAAAGCATCTCCCACATAGACGTAATAGAGTCTATGGAAGAAATGCTCGAATGGCTGAAAAACCTGAACCTTCGCCTTTTGGGCGATGTGCTTAAGCGCATACCGTATATTGAATCTTCGGTGTAGCTGTCTGAAACGGGATTTTTGGGGATTTACAATCCAAACACGTGTTTTATTATATGCTGCGCTACAGCCGTGATGCCGCCGGGCGGTGTTTTGAAGCGGAAAGACATAATGTTAAAAAGGGCGGGTTTGAGGCCCGCCCTGCGTTATTGCGCCGTAATGGAAACAGAATGCTCCAAAAGCCTTGCTTACCCGTGCCGATGCTTCTGAAACTCTTCCATCTCCGCTTTCCGTTTGGCTGAAGCAATGCGGGCGTTGGAGACGAGGCCCAGCTCTTTTCTGAGTTTGGATATGAACGGCTGCGTTGACTTGGTCTTGATGGCGATGTGGCTGTCGTTCATCCCCTTGGCGTGCAGGTCCTTGATCCTCTCCATCAGGTGGAGCGTCTTCTTGGAGTGCCCGCGGCGGCTGCTGCGCCGGTCGATGTTCATCTTCATGGCCTCCTCGACCTTTTTGCGGTCGTAGAGCCTGAATTTCTGCTTGCTGCTGGCGATCACGATTTCGGGTTCGAGAAAACCCTTCTTCGTGGCGTTGTAGATCCAGTCGGCATTGCACTTTATGACTTTGGACAGTTCGACCGCGGTCATCCAATTGCACTTCTCCGGCTCTTTCCACCTTATGCTCTTGCGTTCTCTGGGGTCGGCGAAACGTTCCACGAGCTTGCGGTCGAAGATGTATATCTTGCGCCATGAGTTCGCGTTGAACAGGTACCTCGGTGGCAGGATCTTGTTGATGACCATCTGCCGGACGTACTCCCTTGACACCCCCAAAATTTTCGCGGCCTCGCAGCTCCGTACGAGCCCGCCCTTAGATTTACTGCCTGCCTTTCGACCCACAAACCCCTCCCGTTTTTTGAAGTGACGATGCCGTCAAATCGTTTTTCCAATATCGTCTGATAACATAAGTATAATATCTGCGAATGGGGGGCGTCAAGGAAAAAAAGTTTTTTTATTATTTGGCGAGCTTTTGGGGGCTGACGTATATTATATTTTTGTTAAAGCGGAGTGTAACCAGAAACGCCGAAGGCGGGAAATAGGACGCGTAAATGACAGAGGATACGGTAAAAAAAATCATAGAATCAATAGGTGAAGACCCCGCCCGCGAGGGTTTGGCCGACACCCCGAAACGGGTATCTAAGGCCTGGGGCCACCTGATGCAGGGCTACTCCCAAGACCCCGCCGGCATACTCGGCAAGGCCATCTTCTCCGAATCCTGCGACCAGATGGTGATAGTGAAGGACATAGAGGTCTACAGCATGTGCGAGCACCATATGCTCCCCTTCTTCGGCAAATGCCACATAGGCTACATCGCAAAGGGCCGCGTATACGGCGTAAGCAAGCTGGCAAGGCTTGTAGACTGCTTCTCCCGCAGGTTGCAGCTGCAGGAGAGGTTAACGAGGCAGATTGCCGAATCCCTGATGGGCCCTATAGACGCCGAAGGCGTGGGAGTGGTAATAGAGGCCCGGCACCTCTGCATGATGATGCGGGGCGTCTCGAAACAGAACTCGGTGATGGTGACCTCGTCGATGCTGGGCAGCTTTCGCGACGAACCGGCCGCAAGAGCCGAATTTTTGCAACTGATAGGATGATGAAGTTTTGACTTTGACTTTAATCTTTTGACTTTTTAAGGAGAGAAAACCGTTATGCAGAGCACACGCGTAAGAAGAAGAAGAAACACGTCCTTTAAGCAGGCCATAATCCTCTTAGCCCTGCTAATAGTCATTGCTATAATAGCGACCGGCCTCCACCGATCCGGCCTGCCTTCCGAGCTCGCGGCCATACTCAACCCCGACTCCCACGAGAACTTCCGCAACCTTGAGCAGCTCGACTCCGCCGGCATTGCCGCCGCCCAGCGCGATATCTCCGGCTTCTGGACCTACGCCGAGGGCGACACCGCGGCGTCCCCGGTAGCCAAGCGCGAGTATATGGAGCTTATCGCCAACGGTATGCTATGGCAGATAAACGAGTGGTACGTGAACACCCCCTCCGGCGAGCGCCGCAAGGTCACGCACGTGAGGACCGGCTACATCAAGCCCGATTCGTACAGCCCGGAAAACGGCCTCTACTACTGCGGCACGCGCATCATCCGCCAGTTCTTCATAGCCGACGGCGACACGTGCTACGGGCAGAGTCAGGTAGACGAGCCCTGGCTGATAGCGAAAAGAGGCGACGGCGCGCTGACCGTCAACCGGCGCGGTTACGTCAGGTACGAGGGCGAGCTGCAGGCTTTCTTTCCCGACGGCAAACTTTTGGATATTATAGACGACATAAATATGGCCCGCTGTCAGGCCGCCGCGAGCATGGAGTTCATGGCCAAGCGCACGCTCACCCGTACGCTCCTTGCCGTGCCGTTCTTCGCGCGGGTGCAGTCGGTCAACGAGCTCGTACAGTTTTACTACAAGCCGATGGTGTTCGACGAGATGGCCCGCCAGTTCGACCCGCGCGGTGTGCCGGATGTGATGGATGTGCGCCTGACCATCACCGCCGAGGGCGTGGTGTCTGACCTGCGCTACCGTTCTGGGAAGCTCGCGACCAAGCGGTTCGATGACCTCGCAACGGCGGATATGCGCGGCTGGCTATTCCCTGCGGTGGGTGACGTCAACGACGATCAGGTGCTCAATCTCAAGATTGGCGTGAAGTAGGTGGCCGTATGGCGAACGCGCCTGTTTTTCTGCTGACAATGGGGGACCCAGCCGGGATTGGCCCGGAGATTGCGGTTCGCGCGCTGTGCGGGGGCCGCCCGTTGCGCGACGCGGAACGGGCTACGGATGCCCGCATTGTCGTTGTAGGCGACCTTGATGTGTTAGAGAAAGCCGCGTATGTGTGCCGGGGGGAATCGCCGCCGCTCAAAGCGGAATTTAATGTGGTTAGCGATCCTGATGACGCCGTTGACGCGCCGCATACGGTGAACGTGATTGATATGGGGGAAATTGATACGCCGCGGTTTAATCCCGGCGCCCCGCAGGCGTCTTGCGGGCTGGCCGCGTACAGGTACATCATCAGGGCGATTGAGTTGACAATGGCGGGCAAGGCCGCAGGCGTTGTTACTAACCCCATATCCAAAGAATCGTTAAAGCTCGCCGGGATTAATTATCCGGGGCATACGGAGATTTTCGCGGATAAGACGGGGGCCGAAAGCTACTCGATGGTGTTTTTACTAGACGGCGTAGCGGTGGCGCACGTTACCACGCACGTGTCGTTGCGCAATGCGATAGATTTGATTACCAAAGACCGGGTGCTGGGGCAGATAAAGCTGCTGCACCGGTCATTAAAAGGTTTGGGGATCGACCCGCCGCGTATGGCTGTTGCCGGGCTTAATCCGCACGCAGGGGAGAATGGGTTGTTTGGGGATGAGGAGATACGGGAGATCATCCCCGCGGTTGAGGAGGCGCGCGGTTTGGGGATAGACATAGCCGGCCCGCTGCCGCCGGACACGGTTTTCAGCCGCGCGTTTGAGGGCGAGTTCAACGGCGTGGTGTCTATGCTGCACGACCACGGGTTCGTGGCGCTGAAGTCGCGCGATTTTGACCACGGCGTAAACATCACCGTCGGTCTGCCGATAATAAGGACCTCGGTAGGCCACGGCACGGCGTTTGACAGGGCGTGGAAAGGGACGGCGTCGCCGGCGAGTTTGATATCGGCGATTGACGCTGCGGTGAAGATGAATTCGTTTGCGCGGGCGGGCGGTAAACCCCAATAGCGGGATTATTATGGATAAAGATATAAGCGGACAGATACGCGCCGGCGCTGAGATTATCCGGGGGGGGGGGGTTGTCGCGTTCCCTACTGAGACGGTTTACGGGCTTGGAGCCGG
>WQTH01000108.1 GCA_009786415.1 Chitinispirillia bacterium
GGGGGGGGGGGGGGGGGAGGGGGGGGCCCCGGCGGCGGTCATTCCAGCGGCGCTCATCCCGGCGGTGGCGGTCATTCCGGCGGCAGCGGCGCGGTGGACGTGCATCGCAGCCCCGATATACGGGCAACGCTTGGCATCTCCAAAAGCACGCTCTATCCCGGCGAGCAGGCGGTGCTCACGCTCAAGGTCACGCAGCGCGCCGGCTCGCCCATAAATACCGAGCGCGGGTACAATCCGGCGGTCGAGCAGATAGAGCAGGCGTTTGCGAAGGGCCTGTCGCTAAACCGCCTCTTCACAAACCAGATTACGCAGGGGCAGGAGCGCATAGACGGCGAGCTGTACGCCACGTTCACGCTCCAGTACGCGGTGTTCGGGTTGACGGCCGGGGAGTACAATATCCCGGCGATTAACTTTGGGTACGACGAGATCCGCGCGTCGCAGCATCGCCGCAGCAACCCGTTCTTCTCGGACTTTTTCGATATGGACTTTTTTGGCGGCGGGCGCGAGGCCGTGCGCCGCAGCACCCGCACCGCGCCCTTCACCGTAACCGTAAAGCCGCTGCCGCCAAACGCGCCGCCAGGATTTGGCGGGACGGTCGGGCGCGTCAACCTCTCTGCGACGGTTGAACCCGAAACCGTTCCCGCCGGTGAAGCGCTCACCCTGAAACTGGCCCTGCGCGGCCACACCCGCGCGTCTAACATGGGCGACCCCGTGATGCCAGACCTCAAAGATTGCGACGTGTTCACCCCCGAACGCCATACCGCAGTTGACACGGGGGCAAACGGGTTCACCACAAGAAAAACGTACCGCTACCTCATAATACCAAAGCAGGCCGGCGAGCTGACGATACCGGCAATCACCTACACGTTCTTAGACGCCGAAACAGGAGCGTACCGCACCGCGCGCACCGAGCCGATAACCGTTGCCGTAACGCCGGGTAAGGGCGGGCAAAGGGAGCAGACACGGTATTTGACGCAGGACGAAATCAGGCAGGTCGGGCAGGACATACGCTACATAAAAACGCCGGCAAAGATCAGCCACCAGCACGAACGCCCGTACCGCGCGCCCTACTGGTACCTGCTGTTCCCCATGCCGTTCATAATATTTATGTTCGCGCTCATCTACAAGCTGCAGTCGAGCCGCAGCGGCGAGAGCCGGTTCAAAAACATCCGCCAGAAAGCGCTCTCAACAGCCCTCAGGGAGCTTAATAAGGCAAGCAAGGCCGGTGCGGATAACGAATTTTTGGGCAAGTCCGCCGTCATCATAGAAAAATACATATCCCACAAATTCGCGTTCCCGGCTACCGGGCGTACGCTGGAAGAGCTGAAGGACGAATTGTTAAAGATGAAAATAGACGAGCAGACTGTTACGGGGCTTACGGTATTGATAGAGAGCATCAACGAGCACCGCTTCGGCGGCAAGCGGCTTAACACGCAGGGCAGGGGAGAAATGGTTGACAGGACGATAACGTTTCTGAGTACTATGGAGCGCAGCGCGCGCAAGGAAAAATCATCATTCACATCGGTATCATCGTCAATAGCGCTGATGCTGGCCGCCGTTGCGGTGATCCTCCCCATGTCGTTATTCGCGGCGGAACCGTCTTCGGATAACCTGAACAGGTGGTTTCACGACGCCAATCAATTTTACGCCGACGGAGCGTTCGACAGCGCGCAGGTGTATTATACGAAGATATTGGACGCCGGCGTCGGCAGCGGCGCGGTCCATTTCAACCTCGGCAATACCTATTACCGGCAGGCAAAGCCGGGCATGGCGCGTTTGCACTATGAGAAAGCCGCAGCCCTCGACCCCGGTGACGCCGATATACAGGCGAATATCAGGTTCATCAAGTCGGTAATAGTAGACCGCTCCGCCGATGATCAGGCAGAGCCGGATTTTTTGACCGCCGTACTCTACAACATCCATACACTATTACCGCTGAACATCCAGCTGACAGCCGTTTGCGCCCTGCTGTTCGCCCTCGCGCTTATTGGTTCCCTCATGCTGCAGAGGCGCGGGCTGATACGCTTGTGGCTCGCCTACGCCGCAGCGCTGTGCACGCTTGTAGCCGCAGTAATCGGCACATCGGCGGGGTACAAAATATACGCGATAGAGAGCAGGCAGCACGCCATAATCCTCACCCCGTCGCTCGACGCCAAAAACCAGCCGCAGGGAACCCAAACGCTCTTCACTGCGCACGAGGGCACCAAGCTGCGGGTCAGCAAGACGATGGGGGAGTGGAGCCTCGTCAGCCTGCCCAACGGGGCGAGCGGGTGGGTGGTTACATCGTCGCTGGGGAAGATTTGATTTTGGGCATGGCTTTAATATATTTTGGATAGTGATATGAAAAAGATAGAACTGATAATGGACGCCCACGCGTTAGATTTGGCGTTGACCCGGATTACGCACCAGATTCTGGAGCGCCACGGCGATTTATCGTCTGTCTGCATAGTGGGGATGCAGACGCGCGGGGTGTACCTCGCAGGGCGTATCGCGGCCAAAATCAACGCTATGGAGAGTGTGGCGCTCAATACCGGCATCCTCGACACGACGCTCTACCGGGACGACTACCGCTCCGCCTTCCGGCAGCCGGAGGTGCGCGTTACCGATATCCCGTTCGACATCAACGAAAAGAACGTGGTGCTCGTTGACGATGTCCTCTTCACCGGGCGGACCGTCCGCGCCGCGCTTGACGCGCTGATGGACCACGGGCGCCCAAGGACCATACAGCTCGCGGCGCTGGTCGACCGCGGGCACCGGGAGCTGCCCATAAGGGGCGACTACGTGGGCAAAAAGATCACCACGTCCCCCACACAGGAGGTCGCTTTGAAGATTGTGGAATTAGACGGGGAGGATTCACTTTGGCTGACAGAGGTGGAAGATAAATGAGGATAGGGCAAATTTACAGGGGCGGCCGTAAAAGGCCGCCCGTTTTTTATGGGGGGGGATGCTGATGGGATTGCAGATACAACACTTGCTGGGCCTCGAAAACGTCTCCCGCGAGGATATCAATCTCATTCTCGACACCGCCGACGGGTTTCACGGGGTGCTCCAGAGGGACATAAAGGTGGTCCCGACGCTGCGGGGGAAAACGGTAGTCAACCTGTTTTACGAAAACAGCACGAGAACGAGGATATCATTCGAATTGGCCGAAAAACGGCTCTCAGCCAACCCCCTTAATTTCACGGCGTCAACAAGTTCCATAAACAAAGGCGAGGGCCTGCGCGATACCATCCGCAACATTGAGGCGATGAAGATTGACATGGTCGTCGTCCGCCACAGCTGCGCCGGCGCGCCCTATTTTCTGACGCAGTGCACAGACGCCGTAATCGTAAACGCGGGGGACGGCCTGCACGAACACCCTACGCAGGCGCTGCTCGACATGATGACCATCCGCCGGAAATTAGGCCGCCTTGAGGGGCTGAAGGTGACGATAATAGGCGACATATTCCACAGCCGCGTAGCGCGGTCGAACGCCTGGGGGATGAAGACGATGGGGATGAACGTGGTTTTGTGCGGCCCGCCCACGCTGCTGCCCCAGCACCCGGACTGCCTCGGCGTGCCCGTTACGGACAATATCGACGAAGCATTGGACGGCGCCGACGTGGTGATGCTGCTGCGTGTTCAGTTGGAGCGCCAGTCGAGCGCGACGTTCCCGTCCGTACACGAGTACCGTGAGCGCTACGGGTTTGATATAGACAGGTTGTCCAAGATGAAAAAAGAGGTGGTGGTAATGCACCCCGGCCCAATAAACAGAGGGGTAGAGCTGTCGTCGAATGTCGCGGACTCTGAAAATTCGGTGATTTTGGACCAGGTGACAAACGGCGTCGCGGTGCGTATGGCGGTTCTTTATCTACTTGGAGGTGGTGAATAATGGTCAGGAAAGGCGCAGGCGCGGTAACATACCCGCTTACAAGCGATCCGCAGGCAAAACCGCTGGTCATAGCCAACGGCAGGGTCATAGACCCGGCGCAGGGCATAGACGGCGCGCGCGCGGTTGTTATTGACAAAGGGATAATCAAACAGATTGCCGGCAGCGTTCCGTCTGAATACGGCGGCGCCGAGGTGATAGACGCATCCGGCTGCTGGGTGGTCCCCGGCCTCGCAGATATGCACGTCCATCTGCGCGAGCCGGGCCGCGAAGACAAGGAGACGATTGCCACCGGAACGCAGGCCGCGGCGGCGGGCGGGTTCACTGCGGTCGCGTGTATGCCCAACACCACGCCCGTACTCGATGAAGATTCAAAGATACGCTACGTAATACAGCGCGGCGGCGGATGCCCGTGCCGCATCTACCCGATTGGCGCGATAACAAAGGCGCTTGAGGGCGAAGAGCTGGCGCCCACCGGGGAAATGGTCCAGACAGGGGCCGTCGCGGTATCGGACGACGGGAAATCTGTCGCCAGATCAAACGTGATGCGCAACGCGCTCAACTACTCAAAATCGTTCAATATCCCCGTGATATGCCACAGCGAAGAGTCGACATTGAGCGCAAAGGGGCACATGAATGAGGGACTTGTGTCGACAAGGCTTGGCATACGCGGGATACCGGTGATCGCCGAGACCATATGCGTGTCCCGTGACATTTTGCTTGCGGAGTACACCGGCGCGAGGATACACATTGCGCACGTGTCAACCGCCGGATCCGTCCGGTTAGTCCGTGAAGCCAAACAGCGCGGCGTCAACGTTACGGCGGAGACCTGCCCGCACTATATTACGCTGACGGATGAGGATATCGGCATGTACGATACGAACAAGAAGATGAATCCGCCCTTGCGTACAGCCGCCGACAGAGAGGCAATAATCGCAGGGCTTGCGGACGGGACTATAGACGTTATAGCCAGCGACCACGCCCCGCACACGCCGGAGGAGAAAGACGTGGAGTTCGACAACGCCGCGTTTGGGGTTATAGGTTTAGAGACGTCGCTTGCGGTTGTGATGACGGTGCTTGTCGCCAAAGGGATATTAACGCCCGCGCAGATGGTAGACCGTATGAGCGTGGCGCCGAACCGCATACTGGGCCTGCCCGGCGGATCGTTAAAGGCGGGGTCTCCGGCGGACGTTACGGTAATCAACCCGTCGGTAAAATGGACGGTAGACCCGGCGGCGTTCTTCTCGAAATCGAGGAACTCACCGTTCATAGGCATGGAGCTGACGGGCGCGGCGGTGTACACGGTTCTGGGCGGCAAGACCGTTTATTGCCGGGGTTGATTGCCTAAGCCGTGGTCAAGGCAGATGCGCGTTATCTCTTTAAGTACACGCGCGGGATTCTCGCTCTGCGTGAGCTGGCGTACCATGCAGAAATTTTTGGCGCCGGCTTCAAGTACCAGCGGCAGGTTCGTCAGGTCAATCCCGCCTATGCACACCGCGGGGACGGTTGATGCCGACAGCATCTCCAGCATACCGTCAATCCCAATTGCGGGATCGGCAACCTTTTTTGTAGGTGTGGCCCATACCGGGCCTATCCCAATATAATCCGGCTGATGAAGGCAAGCGTCTTTTGTTTGCCGCGGGTTGTGAGTAGATACGCCGACTATCATATCGTTGCCGACGATAGATCTTACCTGATGATACGGCATATCGCCCTGCCCCACATGCACCCCGTCGGCGCCAACCTCAACGGCTATTTGCGGGTCATCGTTTATGATCAGCCGCGTCTTGCTCCCCGCAGTGATCTTGCGCATACGCAGCGCGGTGTTGATTATCTCCTCTCTGGGGACATCCTTCATACGCAGCTGCACAAAAGCCGCCCCGTTATCAACGAGCAGCGACGTAAGATAATCGTACCCCCTGAGCGGGCCGGTAAGCACCGAATAGAATCCGAAACTGTCTGAGATTTTTTTTGACATGGTATGAGAATCCTGTTGGATGCCGTGTATACAGATATATAATATATGACACGGAAAAAAACAAAAAATCTTTTTCTATCCGAAATCGCCGAATCCGTAAAATTCCGGGCGGGTATTGCGAAAACAGGGCGGGGTGTATTATATTGTAATATGTACAGGCATTTGGTGTACACGCTATAGGCATGGGTGCAGGGTGCCGTCCGGCGACATCACGCTGGTCGTGCAGTCGTCGGGCGGC
>WQTH01000109.1 GCA_009786415.1 Chitinispirillia bacterium
GGGGCCCGCCGTATACGTCGGTGGCCCCCTCGCCGATTACGCCCCCCCCCGCGTCGACGACAACGGCGCCCACGGCGGGGTTGGGGAAGGTTGTCCCCTTGGCCTTTTGGGCAAGCGATAGTGCCCGCCGCATGAAGATTTTATCGGTCTCTGTGAATCCCATCACCTAAATATAACAAATGGGACGGGGGGCTGGAAATATCGGCAAGTATTGATTTTGTTTTATTCTTTTGTTTTTGTCGGCATATTTAGTATATTTTCTACCATGAAGAAAATTAACTCCGAGACCCAGCTATATACCGAATTGGCCCGCCGGGGCGACCCGACGGCGTTCTACGCACTGCTCCACGAGCACATCCGCAGCCTGTACGTACTGCTGCGCTCACAGGGCAAAAACCACGAAACGGCGCTTACGGACGCCTCCAAGACGGTGGAGACCCTATACGGGCGGTTCACCACGCGGCCTCCGGGCAACCCTGTGCGGTGGTTCGCCGGAGCCTGCAAGGTTCGCAAGTTCGACGCCGGCGCGGCGGGCGTCGCCGTGTCGCTGACCGAGGCCGAGGAGTACGATAAGGCTGTCACCCTCGCCCTCCACAGGTACTACAGCGACCGGCTTGACCGCGGAAGCGACTCTCAGGGCAACCTTAAGAGCGAACACCCCTTCCTGCCCTATATCGTCGGCGCCATATTCGCCGCTGGGCTGGCGGCGTTCCTGTTTTTCTCGGAGGCGGCCTTCTCCGTCTCCTTCGGGCGGTTCGGCAGCCAGCATGTCGTGTCGTTCCCCAAGATCGCGGAGAGCCTGTGGAGCATGAGCGGCCTCGTACGCGCCGGCGACAACGACAACCATGACGGCAAGGCGACGGAACACCCGGCCACGGAGCCCGCGGACAGCAAATGAGCGAGCCGGTAATAATATCCGTAGGCGGCGGCAAGGGTGGGGTGGGCAAAAGCACGGTAAGCTCCAACCTCGGCGCCGCCCTCGTGCGCTCCGGATACTCGGTCGGCTACATAGACGCCGACCTCGGCGGCGCAAACCTCCACACCTGCCTCGGAATGAAACGCCCGCCGGTAACCCTGCAAAACTTCCTCGCCGGCGAAATCAAGTCGCTCGCCGATGTGGCGGTGCCCACCCCCGTGCCCCAATCATGGCTAATATCCGGCGCGGGAGAGTTCCTTGAGCTCGCCAACCCGAACTTCGGGCAAAAGCAGAAAATTCTGAACGGGATCAAGTCGCTTGAGGCCGACTACATACTGGTAGACCTCGGCGCCGGCAGCCACAGCATAGTCTCCGACTTCTTCGCCGCGTTCCCGCACAACATCACGGTAACCGACTGCCTGCCCACATCCATAGAAAACGCCTACGGCTTCCTGAAGAGCGGCATCCTAAGGGGGCTTATACGCCTCTTCCCCGGCAGGAACGATATACAAAAACTGATTAAAGGGTACTCGACCCACAAACTCGGCAAAAACGCACCCACGCTCGACATTATGTTCGAGCAGCTCGCGGCCAAATGCCCGGAAGAGGTCAAAAAGATGCGGGAGTGGCTCGACAGCCGCAAGCTCTTCCTCGTACTCAACATGGTGCGGGGCAAGGGGGAGATAATGGTCGGCGAGGGGTTCACTGGAATCGTGCAGAAATACCTGTCGGTATCGCTGCGATACATCGGGTACTCGGTCTACACCGCAGCAATCCGCACCTCCCTCCAGAACCTTGGGCCGGCAGTGGTGCAAAACGACCCGCAGATGGCGGAGTGCTACGGCGCCATATCAAACAACTTAGTCGCTCTCTCACGTTAATTATGAGGCTGCTGATAATAGGATCAGGCGGGCAGCTGGGGCGCGACTTCACCGAACAGGCGGCAATGGCAGGGCATGGTATTACCGCGGTTGATTATCCGCAAATAGACATCCGCGATAAATCATCCGTAAATACATTTATTGATGACACAAAGCCCGAAGCCATAATAAACTGCGCCGCCTTTACCGCCGTTGACGACTGCGAATCCCAGCGGGACAAAGCGTTCGCACTGAACGCCGACGCCTGCGGGATTCTGGCGGAAGCGGCAAAAAGGGTATCCGCGGTGATGGCGCACTTCAGCACCGATTACGTCTTCGACGGGACGGGGTCAGCGCCATATACCGAGGACAGCCCCACAGGCCCGCAATCAATATACGGGAAATCAAAGCTGGCCGGCGAAGAGGCTATTGTCAATACTTATGATGATATTATGATATTCAGGATAGCGTGGCTGTACGGGGCGCACGGCAATAACTTTGTGAAGACGATACGGAAAACAGCATCCGCCAACGCGCGGGAGGGCAAGCCGCTTAAGGTCGTGAACGACCAGTTCGGTACGCCTACGTGGACCGTCAGCGTCTGCCGGCAGGTATTGGCTATGCTTGACAGAAGTGAAAGAGGCGTATTCCACAGCACAAGCGAGGGGTCATGCAGCTGGTTTGACTTCGCGATGGAGATTGTGGCATCGGCGGGTATTAATGTGGATATCCGCCCATGCACAACGGAAGAGTTCCCCCGCCCCGCACCAAGGCCGTGCTACAGCGTCCTCGAAAACGCGCGGCTGAAGGCGGCTGGCGCGAATATCATGCCGGAATGGAAAGACGGCTTTCGGGAATTTTTATCGACAGCCGATCCTTTGACTTTTAATAATGAAAATCCTTTAATCAAGTAAATCAAGGTTCAGGCAAATGAAAAACATATTAGTAACAGGCGGCGCGGGGTTCATCGGCTCGAATTTCGTCATACACATGATCAAAAACAGGAGCGACTGCCGGATAGTCAATTATGACCTGCTTACATACGCCGGCAACCTCGATAATCTTAATGAGGTCAAAAACGACCCGCGCTGCTCATTCGTCAAGGGCGACATCTGCGACCCGTCCGCCGTAAAAAAACTGTTCGATGACAACAACTTCGACGCCGTAGTCCACTTCGCCGCCGAGAGCCACGTAGACAAAAGCATCACCGGACCGGCGCAGTTTGTAACTACAAACGTCCTCGGCACACAGATATTGCTGCAAACGGCGAAAGAGCTCTGGGAAAATAATTTCAACACAAAGCGCTTTATCCACGTGTCAACCGACGAAGTCTACGGAACGCTGGGAGAAACGGGCAGCTTCACCGAATCAACCCCCCTCGCCCCAAACAGCCCGTACTCCGCCTCAAAAGCAGGGAGCGATTTATTAGCACGCGCCTACTTCGAGACCTTCGGCTTCCCGTCAATCATCACCCGCTGCTCCAACAACTACGGCCCGTACCAGTTCCCCGAAAAGCTGATCCCGCTGATGATCACAAACGCCCTGAACGACAAGCCCCTCCCCGTATACGGCGACGGGCAAAACGTACGCGACTGGCTCTACGTGCAGGATCATTGCCGCGCCATTGAGGCCGTACTCGGCAGGGGCGCGCCCGGACAAGTCTACAACATAGGCGGCAACAACGAAAAGCGCAATATCGACATCGTTCAGCTGATACTGACAGCGCTCGGCAAACCATACCGCCTTATCAAATTCGTCCCGGACCGGTTAGGCCACGACAGGCGCTATGCCATAGACGCGTCGAAAATAAAAAGCGAACTTGGCTGGGAGCCGTCGGTAAATTTTGAAACAGGCATCAGGGATACCATAAAGTGGTATCTGGCTAACGAGTGGTGGTGGAAGAAACTGCGGTAGCTGGCGCCACGTCAGATTTTCGCCGGCACGCGCAAACGGATTATTTATGGGCGTGGTCCTGCTCTGCTTAGTGATGATGACCTGTTTCCTGATGATCTACCCGTACCTCGTACCCACGGGCCAGCCCGACAAGGTGGAAATCAGCAATTCTGGGACAAGCGGCCACTGCACCGGCAGAACCGGCTCAGGAAAGCTAACGACCAGCAACATCAGCCAAGAAATTTTTGCTGGGAGGTGGGATAAAAACCGGGGAATTTCAGCCAAATGTAATTTTTCCCTTGCAAGAACCGCGTTTTTATAGTATATTTAATAGTTTAGCACGTTTTTGAGTCCCAATAACAGACAGGAGAAGGGCATTTGCCCCCGGATGCAGGCTGCCGGGGCCGCCCGTGAGTAATATGAGATCTGCCAACGCGATACGCGACGAGTACGTCAGGTTCTTCACCGACCGCTCCCACACGTTCGTCCGCAGCGCCCCCGTGGTCCCGCAGGACGACCCCACGCTGCTTTTCACCAACGCCGGGATGAACCAGTTCAAGTCCATCTTCCTCGGCGACAACCCAAAAGGCCTGCGCCGCGCCGCCAACTCGCAAAAGTGTATGCGCGTCTCCGGCAAACACAACGACTTGGAGGAGGTCGGGCGCGACCACTACCACCACACGTTCTTCGAGATGCTCGGCAACTGGTCGTTCGGCGACTACTACAAGCGCGACGCCATCAAATGGGCGTGGGAGCTATTTACGGTGGTTTGGGGTCTGCCCAAGGACCGGCTGTTCGCGACTATCCACACGAGTGATGATGAGGCGGAGGAGATTTGGAAGACGGAAACGGACATCCCGCACGACAGGATCATGCGTTTCGGCGACAAGAGCAATTTTTGGGAGATGGGCGAGACCGGGCCATGCGGGCCTTGCTCGGAAATTCACTTTGATATTGGGGACGAGGCCACGCGGGCGGCTACGTTTAGTCATCCCGTAGAGGGCGTTAACGGAGAGAACGCGCGTTACCGGGAATTGTGGAATTTGGTCTTTATCCAATATAACCGTGAAAAGGACGGCTCTCTAAGCCCCCTGCCGGCCAAGAGCGTTGATACGGGGATGGGGTTCGAGCGCATCGTCTCGGTGATTCAGGGTGTCGATTCCAATTATGATACGGACCTGTTCCAGCCTATCATCAAAGAGTTGTCTAAGATGACCGGGATCGCGTATGACAGGGGGGAAAAGGGTACGCCGTTTCGGGTGATCGCCGACCATATCCGCGCGCTGATTTTCGCGGTGACCGACGGCGCGTTTCCGTCTAACGAGGGGCGCGGGTACGTTTTGAGGAGATTGCTGCGGCGGGCATACCGGTTCGGGCGTGAGATTGGGTTTAAGGAGCCGTTTCTGTATAAACTCGTGCCCGTGGTAATTGAGAACATGGGCGAGGCGTTCCCGGAAATCGGCCAGCGCCGCGCGTATCTTGAGGAAGTCATCAAATCGGAAGAGGACAGGTTTGGCGCGACGCTTGAGCAGGGTATCGATAAGTTCGGCGCGATGGTTGACGGCGCGGTAAAGCGCGGGGATAAGGCACTTGCGGGGGCGGATGTGTTCGCGCTTTATGATACGTACGGGTTCCCGATGGACTTGACGCGGCTCATGGCTTCCGAAAAAGGTTTGAGTGTTGATGAAAATGGCTACGAAAAGTTGATGGAGCAGCAGAAGGAACGCGCGCGTGAGGCGCGTAAGGGCGGGGACGATGACGGGTTATCGCCGGACGGGTGGACAGAGCTGCGGCCTGTCTCCGGTACGGAGTTTATCGGGTATGATACCAGATTCGCGGAGAATGTCAACGTATGCAGATATAAGATGCTCAAGGGGGAGGGCGGTATCAACGTATATTTGTTGATCCTCGACAAAACGCCATTCTACGCCGAATCCGGCGGGCAGGTTGGCGATAAGGGGCATATATCCATCTCCGAGAAACATCTATTAGAAGTAGTGGATACGTTTAAGTGGAATGATACAGTCGTCCACCGCGTAGAAACAAATGAGGTATTGACAAAAGAGGAACTCAGCAAGCCGGCCGGCGCGAATGTAGGCAGAGTTTTGCGCGACGCTACACGCCGCAATCACACAGCGACACACCTCTTACAAGCCGCCCTGCGCTCGGTATTAGGCGATCACGTCCAGCAGTCCGGCTCGCGCGTTGATCCCGCAGGTTTGCGCTTCGACTTCACGCACTTCAAGGGGCTTGACGAGGGGGAGATCGTTAAGGT
>WQTH01000110.1 GCA_009786415.1 Chitinispirillia bacterium
AATACAGACGAAATCATCCCGGCCAAATACCTGACCGAGGTGAAAAAGGAGGCGCTCAAGCCGTACCTTCTTGAAGACTTAAAGATGGACAGCTTCGACCCTGCCGGCCCGTGGCGCGGGCACGCCAAAGTAGTCGTAACGCGCGCCAACTTCGGCTGCGGGTCATCCCGCGAACACGCTCCCTGGGCGCTTGAAGTCAATGATATTACATGCGTGATCGCGGAAAACTACGCGCGCATCTTCCGCCAGAACATGTTCAACGGCGGGATGCTCGCCATCGAATTATCCGCCGACAAAATCAACGAAATCTTCGCGCTGTCTTCTAAGGGCAATGTTGATTGCGGTATTGATATCAACACAAAAAAATTGACATTCACGTTCTCCGGCGGGACGAAAGTAATTGATTTCACGCTGTCGCAATTTGACGATGCGCTGGTCAAATCCGGCGGATGGGTCGAGTTTGCGGACGCGAAATATTAGCGCTCGCGGCAACGCCCCGTGCCGCAAAATACGCGGATCGGGGCGGCGGCTTGCGGTTGCTACGCTATCGCACGGCGCTATCAGTCCCGGAGACAACGCGCACTAAACAGGTTCGTCTCGTCAGAGCTGTACCTGTCCGCGTATACGTCGTCGTAGCGCATGCCCAAGAGCCTGGCGATGCTCGCAGCGCTCTCCGTGGCGCTCCACCAGTGGCCGTAGTTGCCGGCATCGTAGAAATTGCCATCGTTCCAACGACCGCCGCCAGGCAGGGCCGAAAAGCCGTAGTTATCGGTACCGTTTCCACCACTACTCCACCCTGTCGTTGATTTCAACTTCGTTCCAGCGTTATTATCATAATCTCCTGACGCATTAGGATCAACATACTTCACAAGAGTTTCCCACTCATTATCACTCGGTACATGCCAGCCTTCGGGACAAACTCCCCGAACCCCGCTGGGACTCAATGTTGAACTTGACGCCCAGTCCATTACCACCAACCAACCATACAAACGACCGTATTTGGCGCAACTATCGGGCACGTTATTGTAACAAGCACTCCCGCTCGCGTTGTAATTCAAATTCTCAGCCATCCACGTCTGACTGCCGATTACCACCGTACGATACGTTTTCCCATCCCTTGTGTCCGTAAGCGAGCCATAGTTTATGTCAGGGTTAAACTGGTTGCCACCGCCACCGCCCTGATTACCGGGATTATTATTACCTCCATCGCATCCAACAAACACCATCATTACAGAAATCGCCCCCGCAACAATCCAACCCCGCGCCGGCCCTCCAAAACTTAAGCCCTTTACCCTGCTCATATTGCAACCTCCGTTGCTTTTGAATGGTTGAAATGCGCCCCGCCAAATTACCTATATATTCAATAATACATTAGGGGCGTTACGCCTGTCAAATTTTTTTGTATGAAAATTTTGGAGAAAATATGCCATAAAACCACAACAATTCGGGCAATTAGCATCATAACAGCATGATTTTCAATGAGTTAGATGGGGTTGTGAGGTATTTGGGGGATGGGGATGGGAAAAATTGGGGCGGGTTCGGATACCTTTGCTTTTACCGATTTTTTGGCCAAGACGCGCCTCCTTTATATCATAATGTTACGATGATAACATTTTTGCCATCTGCGTAGCTGTGCTGCAAACTCTTCGCGCTCTTTTTTACCATCATCACCGATAACTCGTCCTCGGCGGTTTCAAGCGCGTTTGAGCTTTCTCCGGGATACGACAGCGCCAGCGCGTAACTGCCTAATTTCTCCGAGTAATCCAATTTCAGCGAGCAGGCGCCGTACTGCGGGGTTATGATGTTGACTATCAGCTCCTCAACCAGCAAGTGCAGCGTATTGGACATTTTCTTGTCTATGGCGTGACGAAAACAAAAGTTTTCCATGCCGCCAAACATCTCCATAAAATCAAATTCGCGATTTTTCACTTCATAGATAAATGAACGGATATTGTGGATGAACGTCTTTGTTTTGCTTTTTTGAGGATTGGAGAATATCTGCTCCGGCGTCCCGTCCTCATATATCCCGCCCTCATCCATATAGAAAACGCGGTTGGACACGTCGCGGGCGAAGTCCATCTCGTGCGTGACGACAAGCATGGTCATGCCGGACTTGGCGAGGCTGCGCATTACTGCCATTACCTCGCTGACCATAGCCGGGTCGAGGGCGCTTGTCGGCTCATCGAACAAAATTACTTCCGGAGACATCGCGAGGCATCTGGCAATAGCCACGCGCTGCTTCTGCCCTCCCGACAGCTGACGCGGGAAGTAGTGCGCACGCTCGGAGAGCCCTACCGATTTCAAAAGCCGCGCGGCGGTTTCTTCCGCTTCCTTTACGGATTTTTTGAGCAGCTTGCGGGGGCCTGCCGTCAGGTTGCCCATAACGCTATGATGGCTGAACAGCCCAAAATTCTGGAAGACCATGCCCATCCTGCGCCTGGCCGAATCCACATTCTTCTTAGTGATTTGCACACCGTCGAAATGCNCCTCCCCGCCGGTCGGCGCGTCTAAAAAATTGATTGCCCTCAAGAGCGTGCTTTTGCCGGTACCCGACGGGCCGATGATGGAGATGACTTCACCTTTATCGATCTCGGCATTGATGCCTTTGAGGATGACGTTGCCGCCGAAGCGTTTTTCGAGATTTTTGATTGTTATCATGCTCATTGCGCAACCTGCCCCGCGTTTACTTTTTTGATAATAATTTTAAATACCCAGACGCAAACCGCAGTCACCGCCAAATAGATCAGCGCGACTAAGAGCAGCGGGAAATACGCATCGTACGTGCGGCCGCGAATGATGTCGCCGGCCCTCGTCAAATCCTGTATCGCGATGAACCCGACTATCGCCGTCGCCTTGACGAGTTCGACGAACCCGTTCGTATAAGCCGGCAGCGCCCGGCGCACAGCCTGCGGCAGCGTTACCGCCGTAAATGCCCGAAATGATGAGAACCCGATGCTCCGCGCCGCCTCGACCTCTACGGAATCGACAGTATCAATCGCACCCTTCAAACACTGGGCTATGTCGACGCCTGTTACAAAAGCAAAGGCCAGTATCGCTACCAGAATGTTAGATATGTCCGCGCTGCCAAAGACGATGTAATAGGNTATCATCAGCAGCACCACCATAGGCATGCCGCGGATTATCGCGCAATAAAACTTGGCCGCGCCCCGCAGAAATCTGTTCTTCCGCATCAGCAAAAAACAGACAAACGCACCGAATACCGTCCCCAAAAACTGCGCGGCGACGGCGATAAGCATCGTCACGCCAAGTCCGTCAACAATCATCTTCCACCGGTTATCGGTAACAAGATTGCGCTCCACACCGGTTTTGACCCACGATACAAAAGCATTCTCTTTTTTATCAGCTGCATTTGTCTTGACAGGGCCGGATTCAGCAAAGGCGGCGGTGAATAAAACCGCAAATAAGATCACCGCCGCTATAATGCTCCTTTTCATCATAACATCTCTCCAAAAAATCAGCGCGATTCGGAAGTTACTTCCCCAAACGGTCTTTCCTTATCACCAGCGTGATCCCGCCCTCGAAGTTCGGCCCGATGAAATCGACCGACTTCAGGCGTTCTTCGGTTATAGACATTGTGCCGCCCACCATATTGACTTTGCCTGACGCGAGCGCCGGCAGGAGCCCGGCAAACGCCATGGGGACGAATTCGGCTTTCATGTTCAGCTCGTAGGCGATTCTCGCCACGATATCAATCTCGTAGCCGGTCAGTTTGCCGTCGGAGCCAATATAACACGTTGGGGGGTATGTCGCCTCGCTGCCGTAGGTTATTGTTCCGGCGCTACCGTCGAATTCCGGGTTGTGGCTGAGAACCGGCAGATTTTTTTGGCTCTCGTCGGCGGAAAACCAAAGTTCTTCCAATTTGGCGAGCGTACCGTCTTCCCGCATTTTGTTCAGAACCTCGTTGCCCTTTACGCCAAGCTCGCTGCCCTTGGCAACAGCGAAACCGTAGCGATCCGCCTCCACTACATCGGGAAATAGCGCAAGGTCCGGGTTCTGCGCAACCAGATACTTCGCGACGGGCATATCAAGGGCCACCGCGTCGGCTTTGCCGCTAACGACAGCCAATGCCATATCCGGCATGGTATTGTAATACTCGTGGGTAACATTGGGGATGGCGCGGTTGATAAATTCATCGAATACCGAGCCTGCCATACTGGCCACTTTCGCGCCGTCAAAATCCGCAATAGAGGCAAACGCCTTCTTCTCGGCGCCTTTCGAGCCGCACCCCGCAAAAAACAAAAACGCCGCCGCCGCGCCTACCGTAAACAACACCCTTACCGACATCCCCATACCTGTACCGGTCCATCTGCTCATACCTTTGCTCCTTAAATGAGTGATTATAGATTACACGATTAAATATTATACTTGTACCACGGTACAGGCGTAATATTTAATCAAGACTACAATAATATAATATTTTCCTTGCGCGTGGGCAAAAAAAATATTATTTTTTATAAAATATATATGAAAACAAAACTTATCAAAATACCGCTCCCGCTCCGCATACTCCTGACGGCGGCCCTGTCCCTGTTTATCGCGTGCGCCTCCACAGCCCCCGATAAACCAGGCTTCACGCTAACGGTCATCCACATAAACGATGCCCACGGCAGGATGGGGGCAGAGCCGTTTATATCGAAAATGGCCGCGGACCTGCGGGGGCAGGGCAAGAATGTGCTGATTTTGGACGCGGGCGACCGGCTGCACGGGCAGACCGCTGCCAATCTTTCAGGCGGCGAGGCGGCCGTTAGTGTCATGAACGCTGCCGGGTACAGCGCGATGGTTCCGGGAAACCACGATTTCAACTTCGGCGTCGGGCGGCTGCTTGAATTGTCCCAAATGATGAACTTTGGGCTGNTCGCGGTTAACGTGCGGGATTTGAGCGGCAAAAGCCTGTTCAGGCCGGATACGATTTTCAGGATGGACGGCATTAGCGTCGGGGTGTTCGGCATTGCCACGCCGGAAACAAAGACCGCGGCTGATCCGCGCATCGTGGCAGGGCTTACGTTCGACGATCCTAAGCAGGCCGCCGTTAATATCGTTGATACATTGAAGGCCAGAGGGTGCGACATCATAATCGCGCTGACGCATTTGGGGAACGATGTTCTCGCCGCTGTTCCGGGAATTGACGTGATTGTAGACGGGCACAGCCATGAGCTGTTTATGAGCGGCAAGAGTGTCAACAACGTACTTATCGGGCAGGCGGGAGAGCACGGCAAATATATCGGCGTTATTGAGATTGCCGTCAGCGGCGGCGCCGTCGTTTCAAAAACAGCGAAAGTGATCGCTGTCCCCGGCGGCGATGGGGAGATTGACAGCGGCGGGCTTGTCCCGGACAGCGCAGTTATCGCCAAAATATCGGAGGAAGAGGCGAAGATGGAACAGATAACATCCGTAGTCATAGGTAAAACCTCCGTATTGCTGCAGGGAGAGAGAGACAGCGTAAGAACGCGGCGAACCAATTTGACTGATATGGTAACGAACTCAATGCTTCACGCTACCGGAGCGGATATCGCGTTATTGACCGGCGGAAACATCCGCGCGGGCATTGCGGCGGGGGACATAACGATGGGGCAGGTGCTGACCGTGCTCCCCTTCTCCAACCTGCTCGTAACATTAGAGCTGAGCGGCGCGGATATTTTGAGCGCGCTGGAACATGGCGTGAGCCGATATCCCGAACCGGCAGCGCAGTATATACACGCCGCCGGGATAAATTTCGAGTTTGACCCAAACGCGGAGCCTGTGAAGCGGATTACAAAAGTAACAATGGCAAACGGCAAAGCGCTTGACGCG
>WQTH01000111.1 GCA_009786415.1 Chitinispirillia bacterium
CACTGCGACGACGTAGGCCACATGATGGAGGACACCCACTGCATAGCCACCGTCCACGCCGAGGCCAACGCCATAATCCAGGCCGCCAAAAACGGCACCGCCATAGACGGCGCCGACATCTACGTAACCGCCTCCCCCTGCTGGAACTGCTTCAAACTCATAGCCAACAGCGGCATCAGGCGCATCTTTTATTTGGAATTCTACAGGGACGAACGGGTACTCTCGGTAGCGGCGCAGGCGGGGATTGAGATGCGGCAGGTGTCTATTGGCGGGGAGTAGGGCTGCGCGTCTGTTTGTATAATTCCCGAAGTTTTTGGATTTTTCAAATATCAAATAGCAGGCCAGCGGAGGTTGCGGTATGAGAGTATCGATTGGCTGTAGGCGTGCGGGTTATAAGGCGCGTGTTGTTTTTGGCACGGTGGCGGCGGCGGTGCTGTTGTTGGCTTCGGCGGGGTGCGGTAAGACGGCGGAGCGTAAGGATGTTGATACCGTACAGACAGCGGCGGCAGCGCCCGATGTCATTAGGGGGACGTTTACCGATACGCGGGATGCCAAGACGTACCGGACGGTGGGGATTGGGAAATTGACGTGGATGGCGGAGAATTTAAATTTTGCAACAGACAGCAGCCGTTGTTACGATAACGCAGATTCCAACTGTACCAAATACGGGCGGCTCTATAATTGGGATGACGCGATGAAAGCCTGTCCGGTTCCGTGGCGGGTACCGAGTGATGAAGATTGGGGCAGTTTGACTGTGGCGGTCGGTGGTCAGCGTGTAAAAGATAAGGATGGTGATTATTATTGGAAATTTGCGGGTAGAAAGCTTAAATCAACAACTGGTTGGATAGACAGGGAGTGGAAGGATGACGATGGCAACCAGATATCAGGTAACGGTACAGATGATTTCGGTTTTTCGGCCCTGCCAGGCGGCGACGGCCGTTCCGGCGGCTATTTCTACAATGCCGGCCTCAGCGGCTACTGGTGGAGCGCCACGGAGGACGCTGCGAGCAACGCCTGGAACCGGGGCATGGGCTACGATATTGACAGCGTGCGCAGGGACATCGGCAACAAGACAGACCTGCTTAGCGTGCGTTGTATTCGGGACGTGCGCCCGTAAGGCGCGATTAACATGGCGCGGTGGGACTCCGCGCCCGGTAAAGTTTAGCGAACAGCCGGTATCAAGTCTTTGGAGCCGAAGCCGCTTATCGCGACTGGCTGCGTGATTTGAAGCTGCAGATCAAGGCCGGGCAGGGGATGGCCGCCCATACAAAAGTAAAAGCGGTTTATCCTTCCGCCACCCCGCCGTCCGTTCCCAGCGTTACTATCTGCCACGGTATCATCTTACCGCAGTTTTGCAGCGCGTTTTGCACCGCGTGTTCGAGGCCGCCGCAGCAGGGGACCTCCATGCGAGTGATTTTTACGGATTTTATGTGGTTGTTTTTAAGGATGCCGGTCAGTTTGTCCGAGTAGTCGACGTCGTCTAACTTTGGGCAGCCGATGATTGTGATCGCGTTTTTCATGTAGTCGGCGTGGAAGCTGCCGCAGGTGTAGGCGCAGCAGTCGGCGGCGACGAGCAGGTTTGCGTTGTTGAAGTACGGGGCGGCGGGGGGGACGAGTTTTATCTGTATGGGCCACTGCCGCAGGTTTGACTGTACTGATGCAGGTTGTTTTGGCGTGGCATTGGCTTTGTCGTCGCGGGTGATGGTTTTGGATCTCATGCCGGGGCAGCCGTGCATTACCGGAGGCGCGGTTCCTCCATGTTTTTGCGCGTTGGCTTTGACGGCTTCCCTGTTGAACGCCGGGGCTTCCCTTTCCTCGAACGTTATTGCCCCGCACGGGCACACAGGCAGGCAGTTCCCCAGGCCGTCGCAGTAGTCGTCGCGCAGCAGTTTCGCCTTGCCGCCTGCCATTCTTATAGCGCCCTCGCGGCACACCGACACGCAGGCGCCGCAGCCGTTGCATCTTAATTCGTCGATTTTGATGATCTTTCTGACCATTTTACCCCCTTTTTTTATTTAAAAATGTATTTGCCCGGCTGGAGCCCGTAAAGATCTTTCCGATATAATATTCGTATGTGCACGTTATTTATTGATGCCGCTATTTTTGGGCATTAATTATTTTGACCCCCTGTCGCCCCTGTATTATATTACAATTATACGGTCTCGCGGTGCGGTTTTTCAAAATTTTTGCGCGGGCGCCGTCCAAATTATAGCGCTAACCTGTAATTTTAAGGAGGAGTAAATGCCCCGTCGAATCAGTTTCAGCAGGTCGCCGTCCCCCGTACTCGCCGCTTTGGCCGTTGTCTGCGCGTTCTCTTACGCGCCGGCTCAGGTCTCAATTACAGTCAACAACGTCGGTTACGAGAAGACCGGGGTCAAGCGGGCGGTGGTGCAGTCGTCCGGGGCTATTTCGGCAGCGGTATTTGAGCTTCTTAACGGTCAGGGGGCCGTGGTGTTATCCGACAGTCTGGGGCCACAGGTAACGTCGGCGTCGTGGAGCGGGGACGGGTTCCGTAACTTCAGGGTTGCGGACTTTTCGTCGGTTGATACGGACGGCGAGGGGTACAGGGTGCGGGTGGGTACGGTCACGTCGCCGCCGTTCGCCATTGGCTCGAAGCTGCTGCAGGCCAGGACCGGGGCGGATCAGGTAGCGTTTTTCAATAAAATGCGGAATACGGACGACGGCGACAGAAATCTGCCGATATTCGGGAGTTCGCAGACGCGCAACATATACGGCGGCTGGTGGGACGCCACGGGGGATCCCGGTAAGCACCTTTCCCACCTCTCTTATGCCAATTACTACAGCCCGCAGCAGATCCCGCTTGTGGTGTGGGCGCTGCTCCACGCCAATGAGGCGCAGCCGGACGCGTTCGGCGCTGCTGCGAGGTCGGAGGCGGCTTGGGGNGCGGATTATCTTTTGAGGTCGTTGTCGTCTGAGGGATATTTTTATATGTCGGTGTTCGACAACTGGGGCGACGGCCACAGGTGGGTAGAGCAACCGTCGGGCACCCGTGGTGAGCGCGAGATCTGCGCCTGGGGTACTAAGGATGGGATGACGTTCAACGATGTGGACGGCACCAGCAACTCCGACGGCGTCCGCTCCGCGAATTATCAGTCGGCTATGCGCGAGGGGGGGGGGATGTCTATAGCGGCGCTTGCCCGTGCGGCCGGCGCAAACTTATCCGGCGGCGACAGCAGCTCGGCGCAGTATCTGCAAGGGGCGGTTCGGGCGTACGAGCATCTCAGGGCTCCGGCCAATGTTACGAAATATCAGGACGACGGCAGGCTGAACATAATTGACTATTACTGCGGCCTTCTCGCCGCGACCGAGCTTTACAAAGCCACGGAGGGCGGGCTCAACCCCTATTATCTCTCGGAAGCCCGCGCGTGGGTCGACAGTATTCTGGGCCTCCAGTCGCCGGAAGGCTGGTTCTACTCAGGTAAGGATAACAACGGCCAGAGGGTTCGCCCGTTCCACCACGCCGCCGACGAGGGGCTGCCGGTGGTCGCCCTGTCGCGCTACTATCAGGCCGTTGCGTTGGATGGCGCCGAAAAGCTGATGCTGCGCGAGGCAATTGGGCGGAACCTGCGGCACTACGCGAAAATCACATACGACGGCCCGAACCCGTTTGAGTACGTGAAGATGTACAGGGCCTCCAGCCCATCTCTCGGCGGCGGCGATGGTGGGGGCGGCGGTGCTGCCGGTGATTTGGCGCGCAGGGGCGTGGGAACCGCGTCGCGGACGGAGGCGGGGTACACTATTGCCAACGCTTTTGACGGGTCATCAACGACGCGCTGGTCGAGCTACCAGAGCGGCGCGCAGAACGACTCGCAGTGGATAGCTGTGGAACTGGATGACGTTTATAAGGTGAATAAGGTCGTCATCAACTGGGAGAATGCGTTTGGGAAGCATTACCAGATTCAGGTATCAATGAACGGGACCAATTGGACGGTAGCGGCTGATATCCCCAACAACGAGAGCGGCGGGCGCAAGGAGCACACCTTTGCGGCGGTGGAGGCGAGGCACGTGAGGATGTTCGGGATAACGCGCGGGTTTGAGCACGGCGGGTTCTCGCTCTGGGACTTCGAGGTCTACGGCGAGGAGCCTGTGGTTGTTGTTCCGCCGTCTCTGTACCAGTCGTACTTTTTCATACCCAAGGTGAACGAGACCGGCTATTGGTGGCAGGGCGAGAACGCGCGCATAGCCTCTATGGCCTCGGCGTTCATTCTGGGCGCGCCTATAGCCGACCACACGGGGGAGATGTGGGCCGACACGCTGTTTGGCATGGCCACCGCGCAGTTGGACTGGATTTTGGGCAGGAACCCGTTTGACCTGACGATGATGTTCGGCTACGGCCACGGCAGCGAGCCGGAGTACCCGGACTATCCCGCCACCAGGCACATCCCCAACATAAAGGGCGGCATCTGCAACGGGATAAGTTCGGCGCGGGCCAACGAGAACAATATAGAGTGGATGCCCTACGGCAGCGGGACGCTGGGCGACGAGTTCTGGCGCAACTGGCGTTTTGTTGAGCAGTGGCTCCCCCACAACGCCTGGTACCTGATAGCGGTTTCATCGCTCTCCTACCGGATGGACAACCCCATAGAGCCGGATGATATCATATCGGTAAGGCACCGGCCGGCGGGGAAGCCGGCGAAGTTGAAAATAGCCTTGAACAGGGGCAGGAATCTGAGGGTAGAGCTGCCGTTTGCGGCGGACAAAAGGACGGAGGTCGCCATATACAGTCTGCAGGGCCGAAAGGTAATGTCCCACACAATGCAGCAGGGCGCCCGCGCGGCATCACTCAAAATACCGGGGAATATTGCCTGCGGTATGTACGTATTAAGCGTAAGGGACCAGTCCGGCAAGAGTGTTGCGGCGGATCGTATCAATTTGCGGTGATGTCATTTTTTTTATGTAATTTGACTTTGCCATTGATTTTTAGTATTTTTAAATGCTGAATATATTATATTGGGATATTACGCGCCAGTAGCTCAGCTGGATAGAGCGTCGGCCTCCGGAGCCGAAGGCCACAGGTTCGAATCCTGTCTGGCGTATTATATAAAAATAAACTGAAACACCAGCGATTTTTTCTGGGAGGTTGCTATTAACTTCCGTACCCAAAATCTCGGTATTTTTGATGTAGTCTTGCCGGAGCTTGAAGACGACGAGATGTTCAATTCCGGCTTTTTGAAGGACCACATCAGCCAGCAGATCTCGGCCGGCCGGCGCAATTTCGCGATCGACCTGTCGCCGCTCGACTACATATACTCCGACAGCATAAACGTGCTGATGGTGCTCAACAAGCGGGCGTTGGAGGTTGGCGGGCGTCTGGCGCTCCTGACGCCGCAGCCTGAGGTTGTGGGTATCCTGCAGAAGGCGGGCATCCAGAGCATCATGCGGGTGTTTGCCAGCGAGGCCGAGCTTATGGCGGCCTCCGACGAGATCATGGCCTCCTCCGCAGGCTACAAAGTAACCGACCTCGCAGGCGCGGGGCAGGCGCTTTCGGAGCAGTCGGAGTTCGACAGTTTGCGCTCGGAGATAGGCTCCGTGTTCGGGGAAGAGGGTTTCGGCTCGACGCCGCCGGGCCGCCGGCCGCCCGCGATGATGTCGCCGCCGCCGTCGCCTCCGGTAATGCCCCCCCCCCCCCCCC
>WQTH01000112.1 GCA_009786415.1 Chitinispirillia bacterium
CCTTTATTTCCCAAAATTTTTCCAACGGTAGATATTGGGACAGAGGCCGTGCGTCCATCATTGGCATTGGTTACCGGCGAAAATTCACGCACTATGCTTTCCGCAGTTTTTTTGTCAATATGTTCGCCTAATTTAACTATACTTGCCGGAAGATTCCGGATTTCTTCGGCCTTAACCTTCCGCGCCTCGATCTGATCTTGGGACATATTGAACGGTAGCTTTTGGTTCTCAGTTTCCGCTACAACTGCTGCATTGTTTTCTTGCATTTTCGCATCCAATCTTGAATATCGGCGCTCGTGCGGTTCTCACCGCGACCTGTAAAAATATGTAATTAGCGGAAATTCACGATTAGAGGCGTTTTTAGATCGTGAATGATAGAGTTACTGTACAATAATAAATATAATATGATGCGGTGTTAGAATCAAAATGAAAAATTATTTTTTTTGCAGGCGGGATATTGCAACCCTACATGTTGCGGGCGGGCGTCCCTACAATACCATTTTTATATGATACTGGCAATGTCTGTTCCGATTGGTGCAGATGTCCTCAGGTACGGTAGTCGGGTGGTTCGGGTGCGGCATCTTTGGCGGTACGATTGTCAGGTCACGCCCTTAATCTTTCCAATCAACTCAATCCCGCCCATCCCCATCTTGGAAAACGCGAACCACTTTTTGCCCAAATCTTTGAGGCTCGCCCAGAGGTGGTAGATGTAGTCAAAAAAATTATAGGGTACGCCGAAAAAATTCTTGACTACTGCGCCGAACAGTGCAAAGATAACTTTCTGGAAAACAATATGCTCGCCGAAGCCTGCGTCTTTAACATGATACAAATCGGAGAGTCAACGAACCTGCTGGGCAATGTGGCTGCGCAACAGCAGTACGTATCAGGGCAGGCTTTTAAATTTCCACCGTACCCTCAAACACCGTAACGCAGTCGCCGGTCATGTATACGGCCTCGTCGGTATACCTGATTACGAGCTCGCCGCCGGGTAGGCTCACCTTTATGTCGGCGTCTTTGTCGCAGTGGCCGTTTAGTACGGCGGCTACGGCTGAGGCGCAGGCGCCGGTGCCGCAGGCTTTTGTCTCGCCGCAGCCGCGCTCCCATACGCGCATCTTCAGGTGGTTCTTGTCCATAATCTCCACAAACTCTACATTCACCCTGTCGGGGAACAGCGGGTCGTTTTCGAATCGCGGGCCTATATCGCCTATGTTCAGCTTGTCCGTATTCTTGCAGAAAACTACGGCGTGCGGGTTGCCCATAGACACGCAGGTTATGGTGTACAGTGTGCCGCCTATTACCACTTCCTTCGCTATGATGTTGTCGCCTGTCAGGTTGATGGGGATATTCTGAGGGCGTAACAGCGCGCGGCCCATGTCAACCTTTACAGACGATACCGAGCCGTTCCTTGTGGACAGGGAGAGCTTCCTTATACCGCTCCGCGTCTCGATCCTCATGCTTGTTTTTCTGACTATGTTGTTGTCGTACAGATACTTCGCCACACAGCGTATCGCGTTGCCGCCCATGGCGCTTTCGCTGCCGTCGAGGTTGAACACGCGGATCTTCGCGTCGGCATCGGCGGAGCGCAGCATCAGCACAACGCCGGCGCCGCCTATCCCCGTGTGCCTGTTGGAGAGCAGCGCGGAGAGCGATTCGGGGGAGTTGATCTCCATGTCGAAACAGTTTATATAGATGTAGTCGTTGCCGCAGCCGTGCATTTTAGTGAACGGCAGGCGCACGCGGGCGGTGCGCAGGTTGTTTATGTCTACCAGCTCCGTGTTGATCTCGCTGTAGTCGGAGAGCAGGCTGTCGGCGAGCGCGTTTGCGGTGTCGATTGACGTGAGACTGGGGACGCCGAGGGCGCACGCTTTCCTACGGATTTTCACGTCGTCGAGCGCGGGGTCGCGGCCTTTTTCGGATGTGGAGATGATGTAGCTGATACGCCCGCTTTCCAGCAGGGACGCGGTATTGTTATCGGTATTGGCGCATATCTTGTCGACTGCGGCCACGTTCAGCCCCTTGGCGTTGAGAAACCTCGCGGTGCCGCGCGTGCCGTAGAGGGTGAACCCGCACTTCGCGAGCTTCTCCGCTACGCCGGCGATCTCGCCCTTGTCGCCGTCGCGGACGGTTATCAGCACGCCGCCGCTCTTCTTCATCTTATACCCAGCGGCAATCAACCCCTTATATAACGCTTCCTGCAGATTTTTTCCTATGCCAAGAACCTCGCCGGTCGACTTCATCTCCGGCCCAAGGTGCGTATCAAGCCCCGCCAGCTTTTCAAATGAGAATACGGGAACCTTGACAGCCGCGTACGGCGGGATTGGCGCGATACCGGATGAATATCCCAAATCGGCCAGCTTCTCACCAACGCTTAACCTTGTCGCAAGCTCGCACATGGGAACGCCGGTAACCTTGCTGATGTAGGGTACGGTGCGCGAGGCGCGCGGGTTTACCTCTATAACGTAAATCTCGTTGTCATAAAGAACGTACTGGATATTCACAAGCCCACGGACGTTCAGCGCCATGCAAAGTTTTTTGGTGATATCAAAAATCTCGTCAACCCGTGCGTCGTCGATATGCAACGGCGGGNACGCGGCTATGCTGTCGCCGGAGTGCACGCCGGTGCGCTCAATGTGCTCCATGATGCCGGGAATAAGCATATCGGCGCCGTCGCAAATCGCGTCTACCTCAAGCTCTAACCCGCTCAAATACTTATCGATCAATACCGGATTCTCCTGTTTGGACCGCAGGATGATCTCCATGTACTCGCGGATGTCGTCGGAGCAGAACGCGATAATCATGTTCTGCCCGCCAAGTACATACGATGGGCGCATGAGCACGGGATAACCGAGCCTCTCCGCAGCAGACAGCGCCTCCGCCTCGGTCATCACGGCGAACCCCTTCGGGCGCTTGATGTCAAGGCGCTCAAGCAGGTCATCAAAGCGCTCCCTGTCTTCGCATATGTCAATACTGTCAGCCGACGTGCCGATGATCTCAACGCCGCGCTCGCGCAGCTTTTTGGTCAGCTTTATCGCCGTGCCGCCGCCAAAGGCCACTATAACGCCTATGGGCTTTTCTATCTCAATAACGCTCATCACGTCGTCAATGCACAGAGGCTCGAAGTAGAGGCGGTCGGCGGTGTCAAAGTCGGTGGAAACGGTTTCTGGGTTGTTGTTGATGACTATGACCTCGTAGCCCATCTTCCTGAGCGTCCATACGCAGTGCACGCAGGCGTAATCAAACTCAATGCCCTGACCGATCCTTATCGGGCCACTGCCCAATACGACGATCCGCTGCTTCGTGCTTTTTTGGATGAACGGCAGGGCCTCGTTTTCGGAAGCGTTTTCTATCGAATAAAAGTACGGCGTTTTGGCCGCGAACTCCCCGCCGCAGGTGTCTACCATCTTGTAGACAAATTTCGGGGGGGTGATAGCGGCTGACGAATGTGATTTATCGCCGGATGATTTTTTACCTGCCGGCGGCCTGTTCAATATATTAACAAGGCCATGCAAAAACCAACGGTCAACCTTCGTTATCAAATGCAAATCATCCACGCTAAACCCGCGCTTTATCGCCTCATACAGGACAAACAGCCGCTCATCCGTCACCGTGTCAAGCATCCCGCGTATCTCCCCGTCCGACTTCTTCACCAGCCGTGGCATATCAAGCCCGCTCAGCCCAATCTCCGCGCCGCGCACCGCTTTAAGCAGCGCCTCCTCAAACGTATCCGCTATGGACATCACCTCGCCGGTCGCCTTCATCTGCGTGCCCAGCTCCTTCTGCGCGTACACGAACTTGTCAAACGGCCACTTGGGGAATTTCACGGCCACATAGTCAAGCGCAGGCTCAAACGCGGCGTATGTCGTGCCCGTTACCGCGTTCGTTATCTCGTCAAGCGTATATCCGAGGGCGATTTTTGTAGACACCTTGGCAATAGGGTACCCCGTAGCCTTGCTCGCCAGCGCCGACGACCTCGACACGCGCGGATTGACCTCGATCACCGCGTACTCAAAACTGTGCGGATGCAGTGCAAGCTGTACGTTACAGCCGCCCTCAACGCCGAGCGCCTTGATGATCTCAAGCGACGCCGTCCGCAGCATCTGGTACTCCTTATCCGCAAGCGTAACGCACGGCGCGATGACGATGCTGTCGCCGGTGTGCACTCCCACCGGGTCAAAATTTTCCATCGAACATACTGTAATCACATTGCCGGCGCGGTCGCGCATCACCTCGAACTCAATCTCTTTCCAGCCGGCTATCGATTTTTCTATGAGCACTTGGTGGATGGGCGACATCGCCAGGCCGTTCGCGCAGATCTCGCGGAGCTTAGCCTCGTCGACCGCGTTGCCGCCGCCGCTGCCGCCGAGGGTGAACGCGGGGCGCACGATTACAGGGTACCCAAGCTCGTTCGCGAAATCGACTGCGGTCTCAACATCCGTAGCGATGACGGACGGGACGACCGGCTGGCCGATGCTCACCATCGTATCCTTAAATATCTTCCTGTCCTCGGCCTTGTCAATAGTCTCCGGCGATGAGCCGAGCAGCTTCACGCCCATCTTCTTAAGAAAGCCGGCCTTGGCAAGCTGCATGCAGAGCGTAAGGCCGGTCTGCCCGCCAAGCCCGGAGAGGATACTGTCGGGCCGCTCCTTTTCTATTATGCGCTTTATGGTCTTGAGCGTCAGCGGCTCAATGTATATCTTGTCCGCCATATTGCTGTCGGTCATTATGGTGGCGGGGTTGGAGTTGGCGAGGATGATCTCGATGCCGTCCTCCCGAAGCACCCGGCAGGCCTGCGACCCGGCGTAATCAAATTCGGCGGCCTGCCCGATAACTATGGGCCCGGAGCCTATAACCAGAACTTTCTTTATACTTCTATCAAGAGGCATGAACTCTCATCCTTTGCGCGAAAACCGTCAATTTTGCCCAAAATCGCAAAAAAGGCACTATTAGGCCCCCAAGGGGGACTAACAGCGCCTTTGCTGTTTGCAATTGGATGTACTGACTTCCTACATAAAATAATATATGCCGCGCCGGGAATCAAGCAGAAAAATTTTCTTTTTAATCCCAAGATTAAACATNCCCCTGCTTATCGCTAAGATTAAAGATTGCGCCCGTCACCCCTGCTTACCGGCCCTAAGATTAACGATTGCGTCTGTCCGCCCCCGACACCGTCCGGAAGCTGAACCCCATCGGCATAGTGCTGACCGGCAGCCCAAACAGCGTCTACCTGCCCGACTCGCCGATGTGCGACCCCCAAATCCTGAACCCCGGCATACCCATCCTCGGCATCTGCTACGGTATGCAGATGATGTGCCACATCCTCGGCAGGGAGGTCAAACCCGGCGATATCGGGGAGTACGGGCGCATACCGGTAACGCCGCCGGCCACGGTCGAGTGGGAATGACGCGCTTGATGCGGATATGAATGCATGAGCCGGTTGCGGGATACTGCCGATCCCGCGAAAACGAGGAGGTGTACGCACTATGTGCTGACGCTATAATATCCCGACCTTTTTGAGTAATACCTCCAATTCAGAAACGATTGCGTCAAATGAGATTCCGCTGGCGTAGGAAAATTGTTTTGAATACGCAAACCACGAGTGTTTAATGGAATCATCGGTTTTTATCAGTT
>WQTH01000113.1 GCA_009786415.1 Chitinispirillia bacterium
TTCCGCCGTCGGGAATATAGAGGTAAACCTTGTTGTTGCGCACGGCGGCTCCGGGCGCGTAGCACTGGTTAGCCCACGGCATATCCCTTTTCACCTTAAACCCCTCGCCGTGATCGGTCCAGTTCACCATATCGTCCGAAGAGATGAGGGTATAGGCTGTAATGTCGTAGCCGCTTGAAGCAGGGTTGAAATCGTCTTGAGAGGCGTAGACATAAACCCTGTCGCCCCATACGACCGGGTTAGGGTCGGCGGTGTACTTGTGGCTGATAATGGGATTGGCCGCAAGCGGGGCGGCGGCGATACCGAGCGCGATTGCCGACAACAGAAAAATTTTACCGGTATTGCGGACACGTTTCATAAGTTCTCCTTAAAATCATAATGCAAACTGGGCTTTGAGGTACATTTTACGTTAGTGATACCAAATAATAATATAATAATAAATATATTTCGCGCCCGCTGTAAAATAACGTGTTGTTAAAACAAATTTTTTGGCGCGATAGTTGTCAAATCAGGCGTTAAGGCGTTTTGTCCAATCGCCGCAGCGCCCCGCCGCATTGGGCCATGATGAGCCTGTCATCATATATAAGTTCGTTGGGCGTAATATTGACGCTGACAGCGGGCGGATGGCGACAATTTTTTCATTGTACAGGCAATTTTTGCCTACCTCTCCCCCACCATCCCCCCATATATACATTAATATTGCACGTTTTCGGCCTGTGGCACACGGCTTGCTGTTTTAATTGGGCGAGGGAGGACCGGCACATGGTCATCGGCAATAGCGGTACGGGTACGACATCTACGGACGGGCGGCAGCTTTCGCGGGCCGCGCAGACTGCCAGGGACTTCGAGGCGATGTTTACCTCCATGATGTTCAAGGCCATGCGCGGGTCGATTGAGGACAACCCCCTCATACCCAAGAGCATGGGCGAAGACATTTTTACCGAGATGCTCGACGGTGAGTACGCAAAGATGAGCGCCGAGAGCGGCTCTTTGGGGCTTGCCGCGCTTATACTTAAAGAGATTGAGCGGTGCGAGGGCATAAATACCAATTCATTAGATAGCAATGTCCCCCTGTGGGCGTTAGAGCGCGGCGGCGGGACCGGAGCCGGGCGGCGTTCTTACAGCTACGGCGGTTCCGACAATACCGCGTTAATCGGCAAAATCAACACCCAGTGGGGTGATCTTATAACGAATATCAGCGAGCGGTTCGGCGTAGACGCGAATTTGGTTACAGCCGTTATCGCACGCGAGTCTTCCGGCAACCCAAGGGCTATATCACCCAAGGGGGCCAAGGGGCTTATGCAGCTTATGGACGGTACCGCACGTGAGATGGGCGTCAGCTACTCTTTCTCCCCTGCCGAAAACATAACGGGCGGCGTTAAGTATCTCAAAAGGATGCTTGACCTGCACGACGGCAATGAGAAGCTGGCGCTTGCCTCCTATAACGCGGGCCCAGGCGCTGTTAAAAAGTTTAACGGCATACCACCCTACAAGGAGACGCAGGAGTACGTAAGGGCGGTGCAGGGCCTTCGCGCCAAGGCCGCCGAGATGAACGCCGCGCGTAACGGCACAGATAACGCAGAAAAAAATAACGCCGCAAGCGGCATAAACGGTGAGGCTATATAATTATGGAAAAAGAGATGCTTTTCAACGAACTTGCGGGCCTGCTTACGCAGGAGAACGAGATTCACCAACACCTTATAGATACGGCGCAGGACATGAACAACTGCGCGCGCGGCAACGATATGGACGGCCTCAAACGCAAATCGGCGCTGTTCGACGACCACGTCTGCGGGCTTGAAAAGGCGCAGGAGCGGCGCGCGGACATATGCGGGCGGCTACAGTCTATGCTGAGCGGCGCCGCGCCGTCGGGACGCATGGCCTCACTTATCGAGCAGAGCGAGCCGCAGCAGCGCGGCAAGCTCAAAGAACTGCGCGCGGCGCTTATGGAGCGCGTGCAGAAGCTCAAGGCGCTCAACACTTCGAATATCGTGATGTTCAGGGAAGCGCTCAGCGGGATCAGCGCGTCCATAAATATGTTTAAGGTGTCGACCACCCCCAAGACCGCGTACCGTCACAAGGGCGATTTCAAGCCGAACAGCAGCTGCGCACTCTCACTCTTCAACGAAGTCGCGTAAAGGAGCCGCCCCATGAGCCTAATGTCGGTATTGAGCGTCGGAAACCGCGCGCTGCAAGCCTCCCAGATGGGGATTGACGTCACCGGCCAGAACATAAGCAACGCCGGTGTGGAGGGATACTCCCGCAAGCGCGTCAACCAGACCTCCATGTACGCCTACGACTCAACGTACGGGCAGATGGGTCTGGGCGCGAGGGTGGTCAACGTAGAGCGCCTGCGCAACACGTTCTTAGACGAGCAGATTCGCAAGCAAAACTCGGAGATAGGCTACTTCGCCGCGGTAAGCTCCGCGTTCGACAGGATGGAATCAATCCTGCACGAACCCGGTGACCTCGGGGTCATGTACTATATGGACGAGTTCTTCAACTCGTGGCAGAACCTCTCGAACAATCCGGAAGACGTGGCGGCGCGCACATTGGTGCGGACCAACGCACAGATCATGATCGACACGTTCCGCAAAACGGCCTTAGAGCTCTCGAACCTGCGCGAACAGCAGAACGAACAGATGCCGATGCACGTGGACAGGATCAACCAGATCACCGCCCAGATAATGAACCTGAACCAGGAAGTCGCCGCCGTCGAAATAGGCAACCAGCACGCCAACGACAGCCGCGACAGACGCGAGGTGCTGCTCAAGGAGCTGTCGCAGTACATAGACATAAACGTGATCGAGAACGACATGGGCATGGTGACGGTAACTACCGCCGGACACGTCCTCATCGCGCCGTCGTACAAGCAGAACATCGAGGTCAATACCATCAAGCGTGAGCTGGAAGACGGCACCGTCGTACACGACATCGGCCTGCGCTTCTCCGACTCAAGGATCGACTTCATCCCCACCGGCGGGCAGCTGCGCGGTATGTTCGACAACCGCGACGTCTACGTCCCCGAATACCAGAAAAAGCTCGACGAACTCGCGGCGGCCATCGTAAAGGCGGTCAACGATATACACGTGGAAGGCTACAACCTGCAAGGGGTCAGCGGCTTCCACTTCTTCGACCCCATCGACCTCAAAAACCCCGGCAAAGTCACGGCCTCGACCATCGCGCTCTCAGCCGCGGTCAAGAGCAACGTTCATAACATAGCGGCGGCAACAGCCCTGCAGGCGGTAACCGACGGCAGAAACACTATAGCGGTCCCCAACCCAACCGCAACCCCGCCCGTCACCGGCTACGCCTACGGAGACGCGCCCATACAGCTGATGCAGGCGCCGCTCAACCCGGATATGAGGGCGTACAACGTCATCACAGACTCGGTGGTAATAACCGTCAAAACCAAAGACGGCATAGCGATACCCGGCAGCATACCCCTCGTACTCGAAGAGGGCAAAGACTACGTAATAGACTACACGCTGGGCACGTTCCAGATGCTGCACGACGGCTACGACAACGAAGAGTTCGACATACAGTTCAACTACTTCCGCGGCGGATTCGAAGGCCCCGGCGGCAACAAGAACGCGCTGGCCATCGCCGAACTGCGCAACGCCATGACCATGACCCCCGACGGCCTCGGCAACCCCACCGCCACCTTCACCGAATACTTCAGCTCGGTAGTAGGGCGCTTAGGGCTAAACTCCAGCCAGGCCATGTCGAACCTCGAAACGCGCGTCTTTCTGGCGGCCCAGTACGAAACGCAGCAGGACGCAATCGCCGGCGTGTCGTTAGACGAAGAGATGGCGAACCTGATAAAATACCAGCACACCTACACAGCGGCGGCGCGCCTGATTACCACCGTCGACAGGATGCTGGATACGCTTCTTAATATGTAATGCACCGCCCCCCGCCGAAACATCGGTCTGACAGCGATGCTTCGGTCAGATTTAATTTGAGGCGATTCGGTTCTACAGCGGGAAGTGAAAAATGCCCCCGGTGGAGACAATCCGGCTCTCCGAGATGTTCACGGAATGGCCTGATCCAAAAAGGCTTCCCGCCCGAAGAGGCCAAAAGGCTGCTCGGCATCATATAACAAGTATGTCTTCTGTTTTCATAATTTTTTTCGGCCGCCTTGCGGCGCTACGCTACGCTTCGCTATGGCCGGCGGCTCGCAATTGCTGCGCTATTGCGGGGCCGCAAAGTCCCGAACACAGCGCAAAGAAAACATATCCGTCTTGTAGTCCCAACTCGAGCCCACGTAGTCGTCGTTGTAGCGCATGCGCCAGTATCTCGCGTACGTGGCATCGTACTCCGTGGCGCTCCACCAGCGGCCGTAGTAGCCGGCATTGCGGAAATCGCCATCGCTCCAACGGTCGCCGCCGGGCAGGGCCGAAAAGCCGTACTCATCGGTACCATTACCACTTATATTATCCCAATCATTCCAATTCCACCCATTTGTCGATTTTAATTTCGTTCCTGCGTTATTATCCCAATTTTCTGACGCATCAGGATCAACATACTTCACAAGAGTCTCCCACTCCGCATCATTCGGTATATGCCAACCAACGGGACAAATCCCGCAGTGCTTACTCTGGACTTGTGACACGCACGCAGCTTCATTACAGCTCGATGGAAGACCCATTACCGCCGCCCAATCATAAAGACGACCGTACTTGATGCAATTAGCTTGTACTTCAGCGTTTGACAATGTAGTAAAAATGGGTTCATCATTTTCTTCGTCCCAATCAACAACGACTTGACCATCCTCGCCATAACATT
>WQTH01000114.1 GCA_009786415.1 Chitinispirillia bacterium
ATAACCGGCCAGGACGGCAGTTTTTTGGCCGAATTTCTGCTCGAAAAGGGGTATGAGGTACACGGAATGCTCCGCCGCTCGTCGTCGTTCAACACAGGCCGTATCGAGCACCTCTACCTCGACGACTGGGTCCGCGACATGCACCACAGCCGCGCGGTCAACCTCCACTACGGCGACATGACCGACTCCAGCTCGCTCATCCGCATACTTAGGCTCGCCCAGCCCGACGAAATCTACAACCTTGCCGCGCAGAGCCACGTCAAGGTCTCCTTCGACGTACCCGAATACACCGCCGAAACCGACGCGGTGGGGACGCTGCGGCTGCTTGAGGCGGTCCGCATACTCGGCATGGAGAAAAAAGTGAAGATATACCAGGCCTCCACCTCCGAGCTGTACGGCAAGGTGCAGGAGGTCCCCCAGAAAGAAACCACCCCGTTCTACCCGCGCTCCCCCTACGGCGCGGCGAAACTGTACGGGTTCTGGATAACCAAAAATTACCGCGAAAGCTACGGGATGTTCGCGGTCAACGGCATCCTGTTCAACCACGAATCGGAACGCCGCGGCGAAACCTTCGTGACAAGAAAGATCNCCCTCGCCGCCGCCCGGATAGCCCACGGGCTGCAAGAAAAACTCTACCTCGGCAACCTCCACGCCATGCGCGACTGGGGCTACGCCAAAGACTATATAGAGTGCATGTGGCTTATGCTCCAACACAAAGACCCGGAGGACTTCGTAATCGCGACCGGGGAGTACCACTCCGTAAGGGAGTTCGCCGAACTGACGTTCGCCGGGGCGGGGATCAATTTGAAATGGGAGGGCGCGGGGATCGATGAAAAGGGTATCGATACCGCCACGGGGAAAATCCTCGTAGAAGTAGACCCCAAATACTTCCGGCCCGCCGAGGTAGAGCAGCTGCTGGGCGACCCGGCAAAGGCGAAATCGCTGCTCGGATGGAACCCGTGCAAAACACCGTTCAAAGAGCTGGTAAGGATAATGATCGAACACGATATGCAATACGTTAAACAAGCCTCTGGGGCGGTAAGGCGCAATGGATAAGAATTCAAAAATCTATATAGCCGGGCATAACGGGCTGGTCGGCTCCGCCATACGCAATAACCTCTCCGCAAAAGGCTACAGCAACATCGTCGGCAAAAGCCATCGGGAACTGGACCTGCTCGACAACACAGCCGTACGCGGATTCTTTGACGACGAACGGCCCGACTACGTGATCCTCGCGGCGGCAAGGGTCGGCGGGATCATGGCGAACAATACCTACCGCGCCGACTTTATCTACGAAAACCTGCAAATACAGCAAAACGTCATACTCGAATCTTTCCGCCGCAGCGTAAAGAAACTGCTGTTCCTCGGCAGCACATGCATCTACCCCAAAAACGCGCCGCAACCTATAAGGGAAGATTCTTTGCTGACAGGCGAACTGGAATACACCAACGAACCTTACGCAATCGCGAAAATAGCCGGGCTAAAAATGTGCGAGAGCTTCAATCTGCAATACGGCACTAACTACATCGCCGTCATGCCCACTAATTTGTATGGACCGAGGGATAATTTTCATTTGGAAAACAGCCACGTCATCCCCGGAATAATGCGAAAAATATTCTTAGCGAAATGTTTGATGGACGGGGATACCGCAAGCATCCGCCAAGATTTATCCNCCCGCCCCATAAACAATATCGACGGCAACGCATCTGATGATAAACTGATTTCCGCCCTGTCAAACTACGGTATTTACGATAACAGGGTCGAACTGTGGGGAACCGGAAACGCCCTGCGCGAATTTCTCTGGAGCGAAGACATGGCCGACGCCTGCGTCCACATCTTAGAGCGGATTGATTTCAAAGACATCACCGCATCAATACCCAACAATAAAAAAGAAATACGCAATTGCCACATCAACATCGGCACCGGCAAGGAGATATCCATCAAAAACCTGGCTGATACCGTTGCAAAGATTGTTGATTACCAAGGCAAAATAAAATTCGACCCCTCAAAACCCGACGGGACAATGCGGAAACTGACGGATGTAAGCAAATTGCATGGGTTGGGATGGCATCATCAGGTGGAAATTGAGGATGGCCTGGGGCGGCTTTACCGGTGGTATTTGTCTCAATAATATCGTGTCGTTTCATCTCTGTTTAAATACATATTATGGGCATAGCAGGGTTCAAGGGGATTTCTCAAAAAATGGTTTTTGTAAAAAATTTGCGCTGTTCGCGCGCAATATTTATATTTATAGCATGAAAAAATCAAATTTGGACATAAGGATGGCCGGTTTGGGCGGGCAGGGGGTGGTGACTGCGGCGCATATTTTGGGTACTGCGGTCGTGGCTGCCGGGAAGTACGCGGTGGTGAACCCGTTTTTCGGCGCGGAGAAGCGCTTGGCCCCTACGGAAAGCTATGTGCGCATATCGGCGGAAAAGATTTACGACCGCGGGGAGGTCATGTACCCGAACATCATAATGGTATTCGCCCCGCAGGTGATAACAGTCGGCAAGTCGCACACGCTGCCCTTTTACGCCGGGCTGAGGGAGGGCGGTATGATCCTCGTCAACTCGGCGGAGCCGATCATCTCCGAGAAAGACCGCGCGGCCATAGACAATTTAGGGGTAAAAGTCGCCTACGTCCCCGCCACAAAATTGGCCGTTGATTTTACGGGAACCGACCTCTCCATGAACATGACGATGCTCGGCGCGCTGTGCGGCATGGACGACACCCTCGTAGACCTGAACGCGGTAATGACGGCAGTAGACGAGCGCTTCAGCGGCAAGACAAAAATAGTAGCCTCCGGCACCTCCGCCGCCCTCGACGACGCGATAAAGAGCAAATTCGAAAAAATGGGAGCAATGATAGAAAAAAACCGCACAGCAATCAACAAAGCATACGAATACGCCAAAAATTGTTGATCCTGACTCAAATATTGATTTTAAGACATCGGGCGCGATAAATCGCGCCCCTACCGCACAACCCCAATCTTGCCCTGCCCCACAGACCTCCCATCAACCTCCACCCTCCAAAACAGCACCTGCGAAGCGGTTTTTATATCCGTATTAACCGACGTCCGCGCCCCATCAACCACCATGCTCTTAACCACCCGCCCACGGCTGTCAAAAATCTTCAATCTTGCCGATGATACCCCACCCAAATTATATCTCAACACCCCACTCCTGTCCATACGTAACCATCCCGGCGCTCCCCCGCGCCCAGCCGCCTTAACAACTCCGGCAGACCCGCCGTCACCCTCCTCCCCATACCACTTCATAGACCGCGGCGCCGTAACTTCTGCCGGCGGCTGCGTACGGTTCCCGCCGAACTGGGCTTGACCTATCATGCCCGCATCTACAAGCCCGTAGTAAACGCCGCTCGTAGCGGTAACGGCGTACACCTCGCCGTCGCCCAAAAGCTGCGCAGTCCCAGAGATGTTTATCGCCGCGTCAATCCAGCACGTCCCGCCAACCCGCGCGCTGCCGGAGATCCTTGCGTTGGAATTGTTGATATTCGGCGCCCCGTCTACACGCACGTCGCCGCTAATCTGGGCGTTGTAGATGTTCGCCCCCTCGGCGATAACCGCCCTGTCACCCACCGTACCGCCGGCGACCATAGCATTGTCTTTCACGACGGCGCTGCCGCTGACCCGCGCGTTCCCCTTGACGACCGCGCGCCCCTCTACGCGGGCGTTGCCTTCCACCCGCGCTGTTCCGAGCACACGCGCGTTTTTGCCGACGTAAGCCGTGGCGTCTACGGTCGCGCCGGTCTGCACAAAGCCGCCGCCGTTAGCGTGAAAGCCGCCCGCGGGGTTGGTCAGCGCCTGAAACCCTTCCGGCTTCGCGCCGTCTACCTGCACCATGTACGGGAACCTGTATATCGTGTAGTCGAACTGGTCCCAGCTGATACGGTGGTGGATCGTCGGGGTAGCCGCAACGACCAGGTAGAGCTGCGTCTCTCCGCTTTGCATATCTATGGAGACGTTGGGGTTGCCGTCCGACGCCCTCATGAGGCCGCTGTACCGCGCGGTCACCGTGCCCGTGGCGGACGCGGCGTTGCCCGTAACCGCAACGAGGCCGTAGCGCCAGTCGCTGCCCGGATTATCCGGCAAGTTTGCGGCGGCGGGTTCGAGGTTGAGGCTTTTTGTATAATTGGGGATGTTGTTTTTAGTTTGCACGTCGCCCCGAAAGCGCACAGTTACAATGCCGGCAGACGAATCCGGATACAGGCGAATTATGTTGTATGCGTAGCGCTGCGGCGCCACGGCGAACGGCGACACGAAGCGCCCGTTCGCGCCGTCTGTGCTGTCGAGCGCTTCAAGGTATGTGTATCTGGGGCGCTTGAACATTTCGTCCGGATTGCCAAGGCCCTTGTTGAACGCAGCGCGGAATTGGGCGGACCCGCGGTTGGCGTAGGCGGCGACGGGGTGCCTGGAATTTTGGTTGATGTCCCAGATCACCGACTTCATCGCGAAGTCTCCGAACATATCGTTAAACTCGCTTTGGCTCATGCTGTTGCGGCGCATCAGCTCCGACATGGGGTCGTGGTTGGAGATATTTGAACCGGGCGGGAGCCATAGGTCGTTTACGGCTTTGACGCCCATTTGGTGTATGACGTACTCGAAGAACTGCCAGTTGCAGTAGCGGTTGCGCGTACTGCCGAGGTAGCGGTTCGACATGCGCGTGTACATCTCGGCGCAGTAGTGGATTTCGCCCG
>WQTH01000115.1 GCA_009786415.1 Chitinispirillia bacterium
TACGTAACGCCGTACTTCCACAACCCCGCCGGGATAATCTACAGCGCGGAGCGCAAGCGCCAGCTGTTAGACGCCCTTAGCGGCAAGGGCATAATTCTGCTTGAGGACGACCCCTACGGCGAGCTCTATTTTGACGCCGGGGATAAGGGGCTGACTGTACCAATGAAATCGATGCCGCATCAAAACGTCTCTATCTGTTACACCGGCTCGTTCGCCAAGATTTTCAGCCCCGGCATGCGCCTCGGCTGGCTCTGCGCCCCGGCGGAGATTATCGACAAGTGCCAGTTGGCCAAACAGTCTATGGACGCCTGTTCGCCGGTCTTCACACAGGTATTAGCGTGCGAGTTCCTGTCTAAAAACAAGCTGCCGGGATATTTGGAGATGATCCGCGCCGCCTACAAGCGTCGCGCGGAGACCATGCTTGACAGCCTCAAGGAGCACATGCCGAAAGAGGTATCATGGACGGTTCCCAAGGGCGGGTTTTACATTTGGGTAACGCTGCCGGCGTACATGAACGCCTCCGACGTATTCGAGGCCTCGTACAAAAACGGCGCCGCGTTCGTGATAGGCAGCGCGTTTGACCCGGCTGGCAAGAAGAACGACTGCCTGCGCCTCGCGTTCTCGAGCACGCCCGAAGACAAGATCGCGCAGGGGATAAAGATAGTGGCTGACGCGGTTAAATCGTGTATCAAAAAATAAAGGAAAAACGCATTATGGTAGACAAAGTACTGTTAGACATTCTCTGCTGCCCCGAAACCAAGCAAGACGTCGCGCTTGTTGGCAATGACGTCATCAAGAAGCTGAACGAGGGCATCACCGCCGGCAAAATAACCAACCGCGGCGGCGCGGTCGTCAAGGACCCCATCGAAAGCGGCCTCCTGCGCGAGGACGGCAAATACCTCTACCCGATCCGCGAGGATATCCCCATAATGCTGATCGACGAGGCGATCCCGGTATAAATGAAGGACCGCGAAAGGCCCCGAAGCCGCGGCGAGTACTGTATTAAACACAGCAGATATTATATTTAATACCATATAACACTAACGTTGGATAATCACAAAAAGGAGCGAAAGACCATGTCAGCGAAAGCAAAGATTTTAGCCATCAACGGAAGCCCCCGCCCCGACGGCAACACTGCCGCCATGCTTAAAACGGTGCTGTCCGTCTGCAAGGACGCCGGCCACGACACCGAGCTCTACCAGGCCGGCGGCAAGCCCGTGCGCGGCTGCCTCGCCTGCGGCGGCTGCGGCAAGCATCCGGGCCGCTGCGCCACCGACGACTGGGTGAACGAGCTCTACAACAAAATGGCCGCGGCCGGCGCGATAATCATCGGCTCGCCCACCTACTTCTCCGACCTGACCCCCGAGACCAAGGCCGTCATAGACCGCACGGGCTACGTCTCCCGCTGCGACGGCATGAAGTTCAGCCGCAAGATCGGCGCGGGCGTCGCCGCAGTACGCCGGGCCGGCAGCATCCACGTTATCGACTCCATCAACCACTTTTTCCTGATAAACGACATGATAGTCCCCGGCAGCTCCTACTGGGGCATGAGCCTCGCGCGTGACAAGGGCGAGTACGAGGGCGACGATGAGGGCGTGAAGACAATGACCCGGCTGGGCGAGAACGTTGTTTGGCTGCTTGATAAGTTTGCGTCTTAATCGCAGGGGGGTGAGTTTGACACTAATGCCGGGGTGTCTGACTCTTGCCCTGATTTTGAGTAGTATGTCTCTACGGCCCACTTTCTGGAGAACTGCCTGACCGCCTCCAGAGCGTCCGCGGCCCACGCGCAGTTGATGGTCGCCCCGGCAGCCGCGCCTATTACGGCGGGTATGACCTGCGGGGCCTTCCTGCTCGTTATGTTGATCCCCATCTTCTTCAAAAACTCCCTCACGGCTACGATGATGCCCTCGGTAGAAAGGACGTTGTCTATTGATTGGCTGTAGATGTGTTTCCAATTGGATGTCCGCAGTATTTTCTCCGCGTTTTTCAGGCCGTGGATTGCGGCGGTCTTGTCTTTCAGGGTGTTCGCGGTGCCGGCGCATACCGCGTTGAGGATCGCTATCTGCACCTGTTCGGATTTGATGGGCAGCCCGTATGTGAGCGCGATTTTGTTGGCGAACCCCAGAATCAGGCTGAACGACGCGGGGATATCCACCAGCAACAGCGCCATCCCGCCGGCGCCGGTCGCCCCGCCTTCCACGGTCAGCGACCCGACCCCCGCCAGCTTCCAGTTCTCCGCCTCCTTGTTGGCCCTCGCGAACCACTCCTCGAAGCTCTTCGCGTCTGCGGCGTCAAAACCCGGGGTTTTGTTGGAAACGCTGTCTACGGCGGCGGATATGTACTCGTTAGCCTTGGAGACGACGCCCTCAAGCAGCGGGGCCAGTTTGGACATAAGGGGGTTGAGGGCGAACGCGACCGGCTTTGTGACGAGCCCAAGCCCCACATTTATAGGATGGGGTGAGGAGTTCTCCCAGTGCTCAAAGTCGTGTAAAACGGTCTCCAAAAGCGATTTGTCCATAGTGCCATCCTCCCCGCGATAAAGTTTGCCGGCCGCGTATGTGAATTATAATACAAATATGTATCATGGGCGTCATCACGGTCAAGCATATCCGGTATTTGTGAAAAACTGACATTTGTGTGGTATAGGAGCCGGCATAGGCACGGATAGGCGCGGAGACGACTGCACGACCAGCGTGATGTCGCCTCCGCGCCTATCCGCACCTATGCCTATTGCGAGAAATTTTCATTTAATGTACACGCTATAGGCCAGCGCACAGGGTGCCGTCCGGCGACATCACGCTGGTCGTGCAGTCGTCGGACGGCACCCTGTGCGCTGGCCGCTGATTGCAACAAATTAACATTTATTAACGATTTTTTGCACCCAGCCCCGCGCGGATGTTATTTTTGTAATGATTTTGCCGCCGGAGGCTGTCTGATGCTTTAATAGTGTGGACGGTACGTGCCCGGTATAGGCGGATATATTCACAGATTTGCGGCGTTTTCAGGAGGGACTTACCCGTGCGCAGGATAATAATCGTTTCCATATTTTTAGCGGCGCTTGTTTTTTCCGGTTGCGCCCCTACCGTCCAGCTGCAGGTGGATCGCCCGCCCAACTGGAACACCGTCGGCATCAGCCGCGTCGCGGTCATGCCGTTTGAGTACAGCCGGGGCCGCGAGCAGGCGCAGATCGCCGAGCACCTCACGGCCACGGCCACCGAGCGCATCAGGCAGACGGGCCACTTCACGCTTATATCCGCGTCAGAGGTGGACCGCCTGCGCAGCAGCGGCGAGAGCCTCGCGAACCACGTAGACGCGATATTCACCGGGAAGGTCATGAGCATAGAGAGCAACGACAAGGTCACCACAGAGAACCGCAAGAATCCCGACACGAATGAGATGGAGCCGGTTACCTTCATCGAGCGGGAGGTTGAGCTCACCATAAGCTACTCGCTTGAGCGTACGCGCGACGGCAGCGTGGTTGGGTTCGCCAACAGGACCGCCGGCGCCGCCGACAAACAGGAGGAGGGGTATGCTCTTAAATCCGTCTTCAGGCTGCTGCAGGAGTGCCGCGTATTGCGCGGCCTGCCAAGAGATATCGCGCCGTATAGCGTGATAGAGACGCGCACTCTGATGGCCGAGCCGAACAAAGACAAGGCCCTGCGCGAGCGGATGAAAAGCGCGGCGGCGCTGGTTAAGCAGAAGAGCTACAAGAGCGCCCTCGCCCAATACATGAAAATCTACAGCGAATACGGCACCTTCGCATCAATCTACAACGCCAGCATAATGCAGGAAGCGCTCGGCGAAACCCGCGAGGCGATAAGGCTGATGCAGGAAGCCTCAAGCCAGACCGGCAACCCCAAGGCCCGCGAGGAAATTATCCGCCTGAACAAGCGGCTTGAAGAACAGGAAACGGTAGACACCGAATACAAAGTGGCCGCAAGGCCGATAGACAAGATCATCGCCTACGCGTCGGGCGAGGCGCTTAAGATCCTGCCGCCGAGGTCGAGGGTGTGGATAGTCAACAACGCGCGAAGCGAACGCCAGCTGGCAAGCGCTGCGGCAGACGGCATAACCTCCGCGCTCATACAGAAAGGCGTAATAGTCGTAGACCGCGAAAACTCCGAATTCATCGAAAGCGAACTGCTCCAGCAAATGTCGGGAAGCGTGAGCGACAGCGATATCCTGCAAGCCGGAAACCGAACAGGCGCCAGCGTGATAATCATCATAGCGATATCAGGAACCGGCGGTATGCGCCGCCTGCAGATGAGGATATTGGACGTGGAGTCGGGGGNACCGATAATGCAGAGCGACGCCGGGGGGAACTGGGATTTGTAGGAGAAATAATAACATATCCAACAATGTTCCATCCCAAAGAGCGGTGGCAAATTATCCATGCCCTTGAAATACTTTAATCAGGGCATCAATCCATAATGTATATTATTTATTGATAACGAATTGCTCACCAGAATGACAGGCGGCCGGAACCATCATGCCATTAGCATGGGACGACATACAAGTTAATGCCATCGCGTTTTCCAAGCGATGGAAAGACGCGAAAAATGAGGAGGCGGAGGCGCAGAGCTTCTTAGTTGACTTTTTGCGCGTCTTTGGCGTAACCGACCC
>WQTH01000116.1 GCA_009786415.1 Chitinispirillia bacterium
TTGNTACGTTGATCAGAGATGCTGAGCAATATTATATTAAAAGCCCTATTATCCACGATACAGGCTGGGAACCCAACAAAAAACTGCCGTTAAATAAAAGGTAGCTCCGGTTAGCCGAAAAAAATCAATTTCCGGTAGCATTTTTGCCCCCCTCAGTGTATTTAAGATATGAATGCGGGGGAGCAACACCTGCGTGACGGGGGATGAAAGTTCTGTGAGTGGTTTTATCCCTGTTATCTCCAATTTAGTGCCCGAAAGGCCGCATCAACGCCTGTGTATCGCCGAGGGTAGGGGTAAATTTGCGGGTGTCAGGGCTGCCGAATCATCGGGTCGGAGGGGGAATAATAAACGCGATGGCGGCAATAGTGCGATGTTTTTGCGCTATTGTCCACCGGCATAATGTATTATTAATATATCAACATATGACCCTCCGGAGGTGATTTATGCAGTTCAGGCACGTTGTTATTATATCTTTTTTGATCCTCGCCGCCGCCGTGGCGTACTGGGTGTACGTTGACGTCTTGCCCGCCCGGAGCAGTATGCTGGTCAGCAGGCAATCTTCCGAGAGTTCTGCGCCCGATACCCGCTGGTACACCGACGCCCTTGACGCCAACCCCAACGAGACCTCGTTTACCATCTCCACGGCTGCCGGGCTGGCTGGGCTGGCGCAGATCGTCAACGGGACATGGGGCGGTACTCCGGCCAAAGACAACTTCTCCGACAAATACATCAAGCTTGCCGCCGACCTCGACCTCTCCGTGTACCGCAACTGGGTGCCTGTAGGCACGGCTGACAACGCCGGCGGCGACAACTGGTTCTCCGGGCAGTTCGACGGCGGCGGGCACGTTATAAGCGGCCTTACCATCAACCGGTCTCGTAAAGACACTCAGGGGTTGTTCGGTCTCATCGTACGCGGCAGGGTGGCGAATCTGGGTGTTGAGGATGTGTACATAAAGGGGCGCGACCGCGTAGGCGGCATAGCGGGGGAGCTTAACAACAACAGCCGCGTGATCAGGAGCTACACCACGGGCAAGGTTGCCGGGGTAAAGCTCGTTGGCGGCGTTGCGGGAAATGTGATGGCCGGCAGCAGCGTTACGAACAGTTACTCCGCCGCGGCGGTAAGCGGGCGCGACGATGTCGCCGGCATTGCGGGGGGAGTCTATATGAGCAGCCGCGTGGCGCACTGCTACTCCACAGGCGCGGTAAGCGCACATGTGATTACCGGCGGCGTGGCGGGGTCTGTTTCGGATAACAGCAGCATAGCCGCCAGCGCCGCGCTCAACCCACAGGTTAAAGGGAGGTCCTGGTCCGTAGGGCGCTTAGTTGGCGATCACAGAGGCACGCTCACAAACAACGCCGCCTACGTGGGGATAATAAACACCGCCGGCAACACCATGTGGGGAAACAAGGGGTCGGACAAGAATGATGCCGGCGACTGCACAGCCGACGAAATCAACGCATCGCCCACCATAGGCGGCCGCTTCCGCTACTCAAACGGGTGGACAACGGCTTACGGCCGGCTGCCCGGCCTGCACGGCAAGACGGTGGAGATGCCCCATCACCTGCGGACGGGCGCGGCGCCGTCCGAAACAGATGCTGCGGAGAGTGGTCCGGCGCGGGAGATTGTAATTGATACGATTACAGATGCGAGAGACGGGAAAAAATACCGCACCGTGAATATCGGCGACAGGACGTGGATGGCTGAAAACCTGAACGTTGCGGAAGACAGCAGCTGGTGTTACGCCAATGCCGATTCCAACTGTACAAAATACGGGCGGCTTTACAGCTGGAGCGCCGCGGTAAAAACCTGCCCGGCTGGGTGGCGCCTGCCCGACAGCGCCGACTGGAACAATTTGGTCGCGGCGGCCGGCGGCAAAGAGACCGGCGGCAAGAGGCTCAAATCGGCATCCGGCTGGAGAGGCTGGGAAGATGATGAGGGGCATTATACATTGGGCAACGGTACGGATGAGCTGGGCTTCTCGGCCTTGCCGGGCGGCTACCACTCCGCCGGCAGATTCTTCAATGCCGGTACGGTCGCCTTCTGGTGGAGCGCCACGGAGGTATCCGCGGCCATAGCCGACGGCGGGCAGCTGTACGTGATCCAACACGATCTCGACAAGGCGTCGGAGGGTATGGCCCACAAGAACAACGGCCACTCGGTACGGTGCGTCACAGAGACAAGATTTTTGGAAGGAGATTATTAGCTTATGAAGTGCAGGAAGCTGAATTTTATAGCTATATGCGCGTTTGCCGTACTGTTTCCGGTGAGCCATACGCTGGCTGAGTACAGTTATTTTGACGATCCTGATAATCAGTGTGTTGGCGAAAAATGGTGGGAATGCGTATTGACGGTTACCGCTAAGATTGATATAGACTGCGACGGTATTCCCGACAGCGTTGTAGTTAAACATGTTAACGGGAAGTTGTTTGCAGACGGAGTTATACGTATATTTGATCAAAATGGGGCATACAAAGACTCCCTTATTCTTACCGCCAACNCCAGCCGTTTTTTGGGAGTGATACAATTGCCTTTCGATCCCGCCAATGATTCCGGTTACGTTTGCAGCAAGAGAATTCTGGAACTTTTTTATTCAAACGGGGTCTATCATGAAGGCAGACTGTATAGAGACGGTATGTCTCTTAAACCGGACGGGCTTTGGCAAATCAAGTATATAATAAAAAATTCCGTAAAAAAAGCGTCAGGCCCGTGGATGGATATGGCAGATATTGATACTTCATTTCAGGGCTACGCCGGTGTTATGTCACAGTCCGATTTTTCGTCATTGGGTATAAAACTGCCTGAATGGACAGGATTATATTGTTCTGACGGGACGGAAGATAACAGCAAGTTTACAAGAGACAGCAAAGGGCTTTTGATCTCCTATTACGCGCCCAACCACCTGAGGACACTTGGTTTTGATTATCCGGGAATGCCGAAACAAGAGAGCATAGTAAAAATACCGGTATCGAAAGATGTCATCCTTTATCAAACCGCCCATGGAGTGCTGTTGCGGAAAGGCGATAAAATCCGGTGGGTCTATTTTTCTGATATGCAGGAAAGGCTGCGCTGGCCTTCCGTAGAAAAGGTAACGGTATCAAACGGGCTGATTAACGTGTTTTTAAAAGAAGAGGTCGCCGAGTATCCGAAGCCGGCAAAGCCGTTGCGGTTTTCATTAAAAGACCTGTTAAAATAAACGCCGGCGTAACGGAGGATGATTTATAGGGTTACCATAGGCGCTTCCGAGAAACCGGCGGATGCTCTGAATTAAGGCGCGTTGTCATCGGTTTTTCTATATATTTTCGGAGCCTCGGCAGTGGATCTGCGGTCATCCAGAAGAAAACGTAACGCGCCAAGAAAGTTCCAAATCAACAGGGAGCATACTATCCCCATAATCACACCTGAGGACGGACTGTATTCCCAGCTCCATCGGGCAATAAATTGCCACGCTGTACCGATTAGCGCGGCAATCAAAATGGTACAGGCGTGGAAAGAGGCAAAAGCCTTTCTTTCGGTCAAGTTACGGACTCTGGGTAAAAAGTCGTTTGCCCTTATCATTACCCATGGAACAGCAATAACAGTAGGAATAAATATAATAATTGTTCCCAAAAAATCTTTAAAACTGGAATATTCAATATAGGGCCGCATTTTAAATATCTCCTATAAAAAATATTTATAACTATTGCCGCTTTCTTAAGCCATTACGCCTCGACCCACTCTCCGACCTGCCGTGTGCTGTCGTCTATGGCTATGGTCAGCTTTTTCGCGTTTTTGTATTGATCGGCGTACTGATTCCCGCTCAGCTGTTCCATAGCCTCCTGCGCTTTCGTCCGGCAGTCCTCGCCCTCTGCGGCAACTTTGATTTCTATGACCCACGTAGCGCCGCGGCAGGTTACTACCATGTCGGAGCGGCCCTGATTGCTGTGCATCTCTCCGAACGTGAGGATGCCGCATCCGCGCAGGAACGCGAGGATGGTTGAGCGGTAGAGCCACTCCTGCACAGTCAACTTCCTCTTGCATATCCGCCGCCCCTGCTTCGCCGCATTGACGTAGTCGTCATACGGAATACTCGCCAGCAGGCGGTTGACGGTTTCAACGAAGAGTTCCGCGTCATCGTCAGCCAGCGCGTCCATAATTGACGTACGGAAGTCCATAAAATCCTCACCGCTACCCTCTACTATGTTTTGTGCGGTCAGCTTGGACATGGAGTTTAACACTTCGACATTTGGATAGTCGAGTATGAAATCATTTTCGATGCACTCCCGGATCGT
>WQTH01000117.1 GCA_009786415.1 Chitinispirillia bacterium
CGAAGTGGGGAGCATGCTCAAAATTCAAGCGAAAGTAAAAGCCAAAAAGCTGTTAATCATAACATTAGACGAAGAGAAAACCATTGATTTTAACGGTAAAACCATAGAATGCGTCCCGGTTTGGAAGTGGGTGCTGCAAGTATCCCGCAATACTGCCTGACTTACAGTATGCCCCAAGCATATACTTTTACGTGTATTATATATCTCACAAAAACAACTTTAACAAGGAGGAACTATGGGCGTATAATGCGTTCACATGAAGTTTGTGGTATCAAAGTTCGCTGCTGCCATTGCCTTTTTTGTCGGGCGTATATACCCGCTGTTGAATTCTGTCAATATCTTGTGGTATATGTCAACATTTTGTGGTAATTATATATATACATTTTTCAATAAATATCTACTTTTTCTTGCGCGCATAATGTATATTCATTTAATATTATATATGCACCATACGGCGGCTGCACGGCATACGTGATGTTTCCGGACGGCAAATGTATAATATTTAATCGTTGTACATATATAATGTGTGGCTTTGGCTGGATGCTGAAGGCACAGGTGCGTTGGCAGTTGTTTTGACCGGGACGCAGGCAAACTATTTAAATAATATAAACATTAAATGTAGCAGGAGGTCAGTTATGGAAAATGAGGTAGCAGCGGTACAGCCCGGCGGGCCGTTTGGCGGGCCGGCCGGTTCGCAGACAGGTAAGCCGATACCGAAAGATTTGACGGCTATGAAGTTGTTAAATGTGACGAAATCGTTTGTGGTGGTTCGCGCGATAGTTTACGCGGTGGTAACGGCTATTATGTTTATAGGCGGCCTTATTTCCCTTGGGATTTGCGCGTTTATCATCTATACCGCCGCCAAGTCGGACGGCAGCGCCAGCGGCATTGCGTCGATAGTCGTATTTCTTATTGTCCTCAGCACGCTCGGCGCGTTTGCCGGGTTCTTGCGTTTTGCCAAGGGGTACTGTCTGTATATGATCAAGGCGGCGCATATCGCGGCGATTACGGAGTATCTGCGTACGGGCGAGGTTCCGGTAACTGATAAGGGGTACAAGGGGGTTCTCGCGTTCGGCAAGGAGAAGGTCGGCAAGCACTTTGGCGCGGCGAACATTGCCTTTGTGGCCGACAAGTTAGTCGCGGCGGCCACGCGGCAGATCATGCGCTGGGCCAACAAGGCTATGAACCTGCTTTCGTTTATCCCCGGATCCAACAAAATTTTCCCCATCATCAACTTCATCCTCTCTACCGCCATGAACTTCATAGACGAGGCGGTGCTCAGCTATGTGTTCTACCGCGTAGACGAGAAGAGCTCCTTTAAGAAGATGTGCGACGGCCTCGTGTTCTACGCGCAGGCGTGGAAGGGCATGATTATGGGCGCGGCCAAAGTGGCGGTTTTCGTTTGGGTTTTGCGGGCCGTCTGTTTCCTTATAAACTATGGCATAGCATTCGCCGTATTGGCGTTCTTTGCGGGCGGCCTTGGCAGTTTGGGGCTCCTTATGGCCATTGTCATCGCGACAGTTCTCACATACGGGCTGCAGACGGTGATAATAGAGCCTTACGCGACTTGCATGATGATAAAGGACTACCACGCGACGATAGAGGGCCAGACCCTCAAGGCCGATATGTACGGTACGCTTTGCGGCGTGTCCAAGGGCTTCAAGGATCTCTTTGCCAAGTCCAAGGAGGAGCAGGCATCCATTCCAGCCGCCGCGCCTGCTGAGGTTGCGGCTCCTGCGGTTGCCGCCGCGCCGGTGGAAGCTAAGGCTCCGGCGGAAGCCGCAGTATAGCGCGGTGCCGGTTTTTTGCGTTGGTTGACGGATAACGGGCGGCGCGCGGTGCGCCGCCCGTTACTTTTTTGTTTGCGGCCGGATTCGTTTGCGCTGCCCGCTCAAAGCGTTTTTGGGGACGGTTAGTTACAGCGTGATTACCGCAGGTCAACCGTCAGCCTCACCAGCATGGATTCTCCGCCGGCGGTGGTGAGCGTGCCGCGCAGCAGATACCTTCCGGCGGATAACTGCCGCCCGTGCGTGTTCCGCAGGTTCCATACGCCTATGCGTCGCCGCCTGATGTCTCCCGCGCCTGCGTCTTTTATGTCGACGCCGGCTACAAGGCCGCCCGAAGTGTTGTAGATGTGCAGCGTAGTATCTGTAACGTTCTCGCCGTCCCAGTAAATATTTATTCCGGTTGACGGCCTGATTACGGGGTTCGGTATGATTGTGAACTTGCCGTTAAGCGATGGCACCGTGGTGGTAACTACGACTTCCTGCGAATCTATAGACATTNCCTCGGTCGCGTTCGCCTGCGGCATTACGGTCAGCGCGGCTGCCGCGGCAATCGCGGCTAAGCATGAAAAACGCCTTTTCATCCAACCATTCTTTCTGTGACGTAATCACAAGTTCTGAATAAATATCCTGTCACTGCGTCCTGCCGGTACAAAAATTATAAGATAAATCCAATCTTAGGTTAAACGTTAAACTTGAAGAACATAAGATCACCGTCTTTGACGATGTAATCGCGTCCCTCGGACTTCATTTTTCCGGCGGCCCTTATAGCGTTTTCCGATTTGTAGTTTTCGAGGTCCGCTAACGTGTAGACATCCGCCCTGATGAACCCCTTTTCAAAATCGCTGTGGATGACGCCAGCGGCCTGCGGGGCGGTGGCGCCGGCGTGGATTGTCCAGGCGCGGTTCTCCTTTTCACCGGCGGTAAAGAAGGTCTCTAACCCCAAAAGTTTGTAGATACCCCGCGCCAGCGTGCTTAACCCCGGTTCCGCCAGCCCAAGGCTGTCAAGGAAATCGGCGCGTTCCTCAACGGGAAGTTCCGATATCTCCGCCTCAACCTTGCCGCAAATCTTAACGTAAGACGCGCCCTCGCTTGCCGCGTGCCCGGCTACGGTCTTGACGTATTTGTTGTCCTCCAGCAAATCATCCTCGCCTACATTGGTAACGTAGAGGACGGGTTTGGACGACAGCAGGTGCATATCCGCGATAATCTCCAATTCCTCCGCGTCAAGCGCTTTACGTGCGGGAACACCTTCGCCGAGCTTCTGGTGGATTTTTTCGTATACGGCGAATTTCGTTTTAGCATCCTTATCCCCGGTCTTGGCTAACTTTGATACGCGCGCCAGCCCTTTTTCCGCGGTCTCGAAATCCTTGTACATAAGCTCGGTGTCGATGGTGGAGATGTCCCGCAAAGGATCAACGGAACCGTCGACGTGCACGACGTCGCCATCCTCAAAGCATCTTACCACGTGTACGACCGCGTCAACGCTTTTGATATGGCCCAGAAATTGGTTCCCCAAACCCTCACCCTTGCTCGCGCCCCTGACCAATCCCGCGATATCTATCAATTCCAAATATGCGGGGACGATTTTTTCGGTGGGTATGAGTTTGGTGATGCGCGTTAAGCGTTCGTCCGGCACCGGTACGATGCCGTGATTAGGGTCAATCGTGCAAAACGGATAATTGGCCGCCTCCGCTTTTCCCGAACCTGAGCAGAGGGCGTTGAATATTGTAGATTTGCCGACGTTGGGCAATCCGATGATACCGGCTGTCAATCCCATAATATGGAAATCCTTCTTGTTTACGTGTTATTTAATCGTGTAATTATAAAGGCACATCCCTTTGGGATGCGCCCAATTCATTTATAATCCGAGCAGACGTTTCGCGTTCTTTTCGAATATCGCTTCCATCTCGGCATCATTCAGGCCGCTGCGCTTGATCCATTCTACAGACGCGCCCTGACCGTACCACGGGCTGTCGCTGCCGAACAGTATCTTCTCGATGCCGTGCTTGCGGCAGATGCGGACGAACTGCTCCGGCTGCAGCATCCGGTAGATTGCGGCTGTGTCGAAGTACATATCTGTCGCCCCTGCCAGCGTCTCTTCAACCTCGTCCCATACCATCCATCCCCCCAAATGCGCGGCGATCATTTTGAGGGTGGGGAAGTCTCTGTGTATCTTTTTCATCGCTGGCGGCAGGGCGTGGTCGTTTGTGAACGGGCCGGGGTCTTTGCCGGAGTGGAAGAGGGCTATTAGCCCGGATGACGCCAATTTTTCGTACAGCGGGTAGGT
>WQTH01000118.1 GCA_009786415.1 Chitinispirillia bacterium
TCACAAACATGACAACGCCTTCCTTGCCGTTCAGGCGCACATAGCTGCGGCGCTCTTTCTGCGTGTCCTCAACGCGCGCGACGTCGTTAATGCGTATCGGCGAGCCGTTGACCGTTGTGATGATCGTGTTGGAGATGGACTGGATATCCTGATACTCGCCCATAGTGCGGACGAGGTACTCCTGGTGGCCGGCGCTTACGTGGCCGCTTGAGATGTTGCTGTTAGACGCCATGAGCACGCCCATCNCCGCGTCGGGGCCAATCCTGTACTGGTCCATGCGGGTCTTGTTGATGAACACGTTGATCTCACGCGTCGGCCCGCCTACAACCATCATCTGCCCCACGCCCTCTATGCGCTCGATACGGGGGACAATGGCGTCCTCGAAGTATTTTTGCAGCTCCATGGGACTGTTCATGCCGGTAACGCCATAGAGCAGAATCGGCATCGCCGACATGTCCATCTTCATCACCATAGGCTCGTTGATGTCGTCCGGCAGGAAGTTTTTTATGCGGTTGATGCTCTCGCGCACATCCTGGCCGGCGGCATCGAGGTCGGTGCCCCATTTAAACTGGATTGTCACCTGCGACATCCCCTCCGAGGTGGTAGACGTCAGCTTTTCGATGCCCTTGAGGCGCGCGGTCGCGCTCTCGATGGGGCGCGTAACAAGCTGCTCGATATCTTCCGCCGCCGCACCCGGATAGGTGGTAACCACGGTCAGTATCGGGAACTCAAGGTCGGGCATCATGTCGAGCCCGAGATTCGTAAGAGACATCCCGCCGAAGAGGATGAGTATCATGACCAGCATGCTGACCGTCACCCGGCGCGTTACGGATAGTTGCGGCAAATTCATAATTATATTATCTCCGTCATCTTGTATGGATTGTTCGGTATTGATATCTGTTGATATCCATCAATTGCCTGAACCTTGATTCACCCGATTAAAGGATTTTCCCGATTGAACGTCAATGCCGCTTTTTGGCCGTTGACGCCGTTCTTTAATCCTGTCAATCCCGATTCAGGCAGTTAAGTTACTTCGCTATGCTCATCACCCTTATACCGGTACTGTTGGACAGGCTGACGTTGTTATCCGTCAGCACGACTGTGCCCTCGCTTATGCCGTCTAATATCTGCGCGTCTTTGTCGGTAACTAAGCCTGTTCTCACAGCTACAAGCGCAGGCGTGGTTACAAACGGTGCGGTATTGTTCTCTACCGTAAAGACGTGCGCCTGCCCGTCGCGCATCACTATCGCGGTGGCCGGTACGGCGAGCACATTTTTCAGGCTGTTCGTTATGATTTCGACCTTGGCGAACATGCCTGGCTTTAAGAGCTGCCTGTCGTTCTTTATTTCGATGGCGACGCGCGACGTGCGGCTCATGCGGTTGAGCGCGGGGTTAACGGTAAATATCCTCCCCTCGAATACGGTGTCGGGGAAAGCGTCTACGCGGACGTTTGCGATCTGGCCGGGGCGCAGGTGCACGAAGTTCTGCTCCGGGACCATGACCTCGATCTTCATCCGCCCCAGTTGCGCGATGGCAAGCACGCCGGAGATGCCGTCTACGCCCGGCGCGCCGGTGTAAACCTCGCCCTCGTTGACGTATTTACCGATGATAGTGCCGGCAAACGGCGCGCGCAGCTCTACCGAGTTCTTGAGCAGCTCGTACCCGGCCTGCGCCGCGCTGTAGCCGCTCTTCATCTGCTCGTACTGCTGCTGTGTAACACTGCCGCGGCTGTGCAGCGACTCCATGCGCTTGTAGTCGGCCTCAAGCTGCTTTAGCTGCGCTTCCGACTGGCGGAGCTGGAAGTCTTCAAGGCGGACAAGAAGCTGACCCTCCTGAACAGCCTGACCCTCCTCGGCGTGTATGCGCAGCACGCGGCTGCCCATTACGGCGGGGGCTATGGCGGCGCGGCGGAACGCGTCAATGTTGCCGGAGAAGTTGAGCGTCTGCACGATATCGCGGGTGACAGCCACGGCGCCGCGCACCGGCAGCACAATCTTCTCAACCTCCGCGGGCGCGGCATCCTCTTCCTTCTTCCTGTTGCACCCGGCGCCCAGCGTTAACACCAGAGCGGCGACGCATATCAGAGACAGCGATTTTTTAAACCTTTGCGGTGACATATATCAAGCATCCTTTCATGGATTTAATTTCAACCTTTTATAAGTTTGGAGTGTGGAGTTTGGAGTTAACACCAAAAACTCCACACTACAAACTCCAAACCCCAAACTATTTTTCCTCATTCACCATATAATCCAAATCGGCCTGCCTCCCGTAAAACGTGCTCAACGCGGCGTAATAGGAGATTTCGGCCTGCAAAACCATATTCTGCGAGTTCAGCACCTCGCTTGAGAGCAGCATACCCTCCTGAAACTTGTCGTACGATATCTCGTAAGACCTCTTCGTCTGCGCTACGCTCTTCTTGCCGGTTTCTATGGCGGCGAAGGCGTCTTGCAGGGAGGCGCAGTTGTTCTTTACCTGCAGGTCGAGGCCGAGGCCGAGCTGCTCCATACCGAGTTCGAGCTGCCTTTTCTGCGACAGCGTGGCGCGCCTCTTGCTGTTCGTCGCGCCGAAGTCGTAGATGTCCCATGTCGCGACGAGCGATATGGTGCCGCTGTTGTCCCACGTGCCGTCTTTCCCCTGCCCGATACCCTGACCGGTGTAACCCGCCCGCGCCAGAACCGTAGGCGTGGGGATCGACGTGCCGGTGATTAAAAGCGATGTCTCCACAATCTTCATCTGCTCCTCAAGCGCCTTCAGGTCGGTAGACGCCCCCCTCGCCCTCGCCTGCAGCGCAGGGAGCGGGTGGACAGCGTATGATTCAGGCTCGTGCAGCTTGTCTACAAGCGTAATCTTCTCGCTTACCGGAACGCCGATGAGCATGGCGAGGTAATCGTGCGCCATCTGTGCGCCCGTTGCGGCCTGCTGGCGCGCGAGCTGCTGGTTAGCCAGCTGAACCTGCGCCTGCAAAAGCTCGTGCTCGCCGCGAATCCCCACATCAACGGCGTTGCCCAAATCCTTGAGCATCACTTCCATGAGCGCAATAGCGGAGTCAAGCGCGACTACACCCTTGTTGGCCGCGAGGGCCTGATAGTACGCTTTTGTAACATCGCGCCTGACCTCGCGGACGGCGCTCTTCTTCTGCCATTCGGCTACGACCTTGCTGTGCTCCGTAATCTTCTGAGCGTTTTTTATCTTGCCGCCCGTGTAGATCAGATACGTACCAGTAAGGCCGATGTTGTAGACGTTGCCGCTTATTTCGGGCGGATTCATAAGCGAAGCCGCATCCGACGGCGTGAGCATGCCGGTCGCCATCCCAAGCCCTCCAATAAGAGGCATCAGCCCCGCCATTGGATTTTCGGGTTGGGGGATCACACGCGTATAGCTCGCCTGGGCGTTGAATGTGGGCATATTGGCTACAGACGCCTCCTCAATAGCCGCGTCCCTCTCAACCAGCTTCTCGCTGGCCGTCTCAATACTCAGGTTAGACTTCAGCGCCATAGACACGCACTGTTCAAGCGTGAGCGGCCCCTCCTGCGCGGCGGCGGGAACAATCAATACCGTCATCATTAGTATTATTGGCATCAATACCGAACCCAGTACAAACTCCTGCGACAAACCTTTCCGTATTCCTTTACGCATGGTTCCCCTCCTTTATCCACGGGCTGATGAAAACAAACATTGAGTCCATTGCCTTGTTAAAATCTTCCTTAGTAGGCGGTTCGCATAACTTAGGCAGCCCGGC
>WQTH01000119.1 GCA_009786415.1 Chitinispirillia bacterium
CCTCTTTCAGGCCGGACAACACAGATTCGTTAAAAAGCGTGTCGTCTAAATAAATAATAAAATCGCACATTTTGATTTCGCCGCGGTTATTTATGGGCCAGACGTCGAGTTTGGTAAACGCCCTGACCGGCACGCCCCTGCGCTCCGGCCCAAACGCGGGAAAGGCGAGCGCGAAATTCCGCTCGTCTTTAAGCGCCCACGCCGCGCCCAATATTTTCGCCGCGGTAAACGCGCCCTGGCCGCCGCGCCCGTTCCATAAGATCTCAACCATAAATTAACCTTTCTTTCACTTTTTATCCAACATTTTCGCGCTTATGTCCCCAATAAGCTGAACACCCTGCACCAAAATTATGAGCAGTACAACGCAAATCAGCATAACGTCGGTCTGATAACGCTGATACCCGTACCTTATCGCCAAATCCCCAATTCCGCCCCCGCCCACGGTGCCGGCCATGGCCGAGAACCCTATAAGCGATACCGCCGTAACCGTGATATTCCGTATGAGAGAGGGAAGCGCCTCCGGCAACAGAATTCTCGCTACAACCGACCATTTTGACGCGCCCGTAGAAACTGCGGCCTCTATAACGCCTTTACTTACGTCGGCAAACGACGCGTCGGCAAGGCGGGCGAAAAACGCCGTAGCCGCTATCGCCAGCGGTACAACCACGGCCTTGGGGCCTATGGTGGTATGCACTATCATTTTCGACAACGGTATCAGCAGTACAAGCAAAACCAGAAACGGGACCGAACGCACGATATTGATAATTATGCCGACGCTTTGATTTACCAGCCGGTTTTTTATAAACAGCGGATTGCTTGTAACATAGAGCAAAAGCCCAAGCACGCCGCCCGCAACAACCGCTATCAAAAGCGAAATGCCGGACATGAGCGCGGTCTCCTCAAACGCCTTAATGAGCGCCGCCTGTAAACTAAATCCCTGCGCCATCTTCAAGCACCTCCACTTCTCTCACAACATTTTTCAGATAATCAAGTGTTTGCCTGACAACATACTCTTCGCCGATGGGGTTAACGTACAGGATACCCAGCGGCTTATTTTCGATATATTCTATTCGTCCGGTCAGGATATTGATCTGAACGCCAAAACGCGAGCTGGCCTCCGATATGACCGGCGTGTTCGCGTCCGGCCCCAAAAAGGTCAGCTTGACAACCGGGCCATACGTGTTATCAAGAATCTCCTGCGGCAGGTCGTGCGTCCGCGTATGCCCTATCAGCTGTTTCGTAAATCCGTCTTTCGGCTGAGTAAACAGGCTGTAAACGCCGTCCAGTTCCACCAACTTCCCGCCGTCCATTACGGCGCAGCGGCTGCATATACTCTTTATTACATTGAGTTCGTGTGTAATTATAACAACGGTAATGCCGAGCTGCTTACTGAGCGTACTGATAAGTTTCAGTATGGACAGCGTAGTTTCCGCGTCGAGCGCCGATGTGGGTTCGTCGCACAAGAGTATCTTCGCGCCGCCTGCCAGCGCCCGCGCGATCGCCACCCTTTGTTTTTGCCCGCCGGACAGCTTGCTTGGATAGACATCAGCCTTTTCCGGTATGCCGACAAGCGACAGGTACTCGCGCACTTTCGCGTCAGCCTCTTCGCGGCCCACACCCGCGCTGCGCAAAACGAACGCGATATTCTGACGGGCGGTCAGGTTATCGGCCAGATTGAAATGCTGAAAGATCATCCCTATATTCCTGCGGTGGCCCCTGAGCGTCTTTCCCCGGTATTTCGTAACATCCTTTCCGTCAACAAGTACCCGGCCGCCGGTAACGCCCTGCAGCAGGTTAATGGTTCTAAGAAGCGTGCTTTTCCCCGCGCCGCTGGAACCCACAATACCGAATATCTCACCTTTACCTATGGAAAAGGATACATCGTCTACGGCCGTAAGAGTCGTTCTCTTCTGCCTGAAGCTCACCGATACGTTTTGAAATTCAATCATATTTCATAACTTTCTGCCTGAAATAACGCGCGCGGCGGCTCNCGCCGCCATGCGCGTCAAACAATACATCAGTAATCTTTCGGCCTGAAAAATGAAACATACTGCTTGGACGGATTCTCAATTACGCTTCTGAACGCGTCTGAGTGTACCGTCGCNACAATATCACGNGCAAACCGCGCGTCCTTATCGGCCGTGCGCACCGCGATAACGTTCACGTAGCCGTCCTGCAATTTTTCATTATACAGAGCGTCGGAGAGTTTCAGCCCGGCGCTTAGCGCGAAATTACCGTTAATGACCGCCAGATCCACACTCTCCAAACTTCTGGGGAGCTGCGGCGCCTCAATTTCCAAAAACACGAGTTTTTTGGGATTTTCGGAAAGCGTGTACTGAGTCGCCTGCGCCGGATTTACAGACGGGTCTATTTTTATCAGCCCGGTCTGCTCCAAAACCCGAATGGCGCGCGCCAAATTGGTAACATCATTGGGGATGGCCACTTTCGCGCCCTCCGCGATCGCGTCAACCGAACCAATTTTTTTGGAAAAAATACCCATACCGGCCGTAGGGACTTCGGTAACGTGAACGAGGTCAAGGTTATGTTCGCTCGAAAAATTTTTCAAGTAAACCGAGTGCTGGAAGATGTTCACGTTAATCTCCCCCGCCGCAAGCGCCTTATTGGGCTGCACGTAATCGGAGAATTGAACGTACGACACCTTATAACCCTTCTCTTTGAGCGTTGGCTCTATCGCGTCACGAAACATATCCTCATAAGGCCCTGGTGACACGCCGACTTTTATAGCCCCCTCCTCATTTTTGGCCGATGAGCAGCCCGTGAGCGCTGCGGAAAAAACGGCAAGGCTAAGCATTACGGCGGCTGTTTTTGCAAACTTTACAATTTTCATAACCACTCCTTTGGCAAAACGGGGAAACTCCCGTCCGCGCGAAAAAGATTCAATTTGTAGATTATAGCTTATACCCGCGTCCCCCAAAGACATCACGGCTGCCGTGCAGTCTATAGGGGACGGGTATAATATTTAATCATTCTTTCAATAAACAATTACATTCTTTAAAACGAGCCCTCAAAAATCAATTCAAAGCGATTGTTGATTTGACTCTCTATTTGGCTCCCTTCCGGGTTTATTGTATAGAAATTCCTGTACCTCGGAATTATCGCGAAATTCGGGTTCGGCTTCCAGGAGTACTGAATGAGGGTGTGGATAAAGTTCACCTTTGAGCCGTCTATTTCCGCGTTCTCCGCGCTATTGTATTTGAAGTCAAAGAATATGCTGCCGGGCCCGGCTTTTACCGTGGCCCCCGCTCCCAGCTGTAAGCCGTTGCTCGTATAAACCGGGGCTTCGCTCGAATCGTCGGCCGGTATGCTGCCGCTAAAGTTACTGTTGGTGTATATGGTATTGTATGTACCGACCCTGCTATTCGTGTTGCTTACTGTTCCGTAAGAACCGTGAGCGGTAACCTTTATGTTTTGGTTTACCTGATAACCTGCGCCCAAACCGCCGATTATTTCATGGTCTCCGGATTCTGTCGCCTGATTGAAGTTACGGTTTATAACAGCAACGATTTCCGGCGTAACTGTTAACGCCCCGGCCTCTACAGGCACGTTAAAGACAAACAGCGGCGATGACGGGTTAGACAAGGCATCACCGGCAAAATTAAACGACGGGCTGCGGGTGTTGATTACGGACTGCAGCAGTTCAGCGCGCACTTTGACGGAGCCGTCTTTAATAATCGGCACACCGGCCCTTATTCCAAGCAGGCTGGCATT
>WQTH01000120.1 GCA_009786415.1 Chitinispirillia bacterium
GCCTCCAGTTCGTTTATGAAGTACTCCGAGAAGCGGTCGGCCGGCGACTTGAAGTTGAGGAGGGCGATTTTGGTGCCGGCCTCCACGCGCGCGCTTATGAGGGCGGCGGCCTGTTTGATGGCGTCGTCGAGCTGCAGCCCTGTGGAGCCCGCGCCCCTGCCGGAGGCGGCGCTGCCCGCGCAGCCGGACAGGGCGGCGAGGCCCATAATTATTACCGCGCTCAAAAACCTGCTAAACCTGTTTACTGTCATATTAGCTCCTTGCTCTATTAAATATAACAAAAACACGTAGAATAAAATTCAGACCTCAAAACAGGACTCACCCCGCCCGAACGGAGAGCAGGTAATCCATTGATTTGCCGTACATCTCGACCAATACCAGCGCCTCCGGCAGGCGAAACGCGCCCGACCGCTTATGCTCACGGTACTCCAGCGTGGTCATGCCCAGCTTTTGGGCTACAAACTCTTCGGTATACCCGAAGCGGGCCTGCTCAGCCTCCAGATTAGGAAATATACACATCAAGCCCTCGCGATGTTATTGTCATTGCGCTAATTACAGTATAAATTAATACCATGACGCTGATAAAGTCAATGGTTTTTTAAAAAAAATCAAAAACATTCAAATTTAGCTAACCGTATAGCGGGGAAAAGATATAATTTCAATGGAAAGGAGATTTGGGATGGACACAGCGCTGACTCTGGGCGGGCGTATCACATACTACCGTAAAAAAGCCGGGTTCTCCCAAAAGAAGTGCGCGGAGCTTGCAGACATATCGCCAACCGCCCTCAATTACTACGAAAAGGACAAGCGGGAGCCTAACGTACTGATATTGGTCAACCTCGCTAAAGTGCTGAGGGTAACGGTAGACACGCTGGTGGGCCTTGAGCCGCGCCCCGACCTGATAGCCCAGAACAGCGAGGAATCCTTCCTTCTCCGCTGTTTCCGCGACCTTAACAACCTTGGGCAGGACAGGGCGCTGGAGCTTGTATCGGGGCTTAAAGAGATGCCCATGTACACCAAACCCCTAAATAACCGTATTCTTGACATAAACGCCTTCAAAGACCACCTCGACGCCCTCGAACGGCGTTTCGACTACTTAGATGCCGCCCTGGAAGATAACGACAACAAATTTAATGACAATATTTTCGAAGAATTAACGTTGATACATAAAAAGCTTATGGCGCTGACCCTCGACGGCGCAAACATGGAAGAGATCCGCAACTCAATACCCAACGCGCGCGAAGAATACCACGATAAACCGGGGGCGTGCTACAACAGAACCTACGAACTGATCACGGCGTATCACGAACTGATAAAGGAAAGAGCCGACGGCACGGTCGGCAATGATAATAAACCCCGCGATTAAACACTTTGCCTGCGCTGCGGTGCGGGTACTAATATTTAATCCGCGGCTTCAATAAAAAACATCTTCGCGCATACGCCAAAAGGAGTTTTACAGGCTGTCGGCCAACTCAAAGATTCTTACCCGGTCACCCTCTTCGCGGTATACAAGCNCCCTCCCGCCGAGGCCGTTCTCGCTGACCTCAACTTTCAGCGTGTCTATCATGTCGGTTATCCTCCTGTCATCAAGATATTTCCAGTTCTTTACGTTTAGCCCCCCGGAGTAATAATCTATTACCCCCGCGTCAATCGCACCGGCGGAATACTCAACGGCGCCTTCGGGGNGAGCGCAGGATGTAAGTTTAACCAAATTTCCGCCGGCATCGTATTCGCTTATATGCCGGGCCCAGACAGGCTGTTCTCCGATAGTATAGGCAGCTTCCGGATAGCTGAAGGAAACAGCGCCCATGCTGCCGTTTATTACCCTTTTTATCCGCACCCTTTTTCTGGTTTTGTGCTGCTCTTCCCCGGCGAACAGCAGATAGCCCGGCATCGGCACAGTCCTGCCGAACAGGCCGGGGAGGCTGCCGGGCGACGTTGTCCAGCCGTCCATGGCGACAAACCGCCCGTGGAACGTGCCGTAGGTGTTGATCTCGTATATGGTGATGTTCGCGCCGTCTATCCTGTGCGCGCCCTTGCGGTTGAGCGAGGTGTCGACGGCGGCGGCGTTAATTATCATCCTGTCGTAAGCGATGTTGTTTGCGAGTATGCTTTCGCCGAGGCTGTCTATGGCGGTCGCCCTGAGCTTGTCGGAGATGTACCCTGCCACGCGCCCTGTTGTTGATTCGCCCCACCCTTTCACCTGCGGGTTCAGCGCGGCGCAGTGGACCACGCTGCCGATCTTGACGGCTCCCGCGATGCCGCCGGCCTCATGCGCGCCGCTAACCCTGCCCGTTGAATAGCAGGCGGACACTTTGCCCTCATAAATGTGCCCCGCAATGCCGCCGGCCTGATCCCCTTCGCCGGCAACCTCCGCGAGCGAGTAGCAGTAGAACACCGTACTGCCGGCCCCAACGCTCCCTACTATACCGCCAACCGCACGGCTGCCGCCGACCGCGCCGGTGGAATAGCAGTTGGATATGCCGCTGTTACTGTCTATGCTTCCCGCAACGCCGCCAACATACTCCCCGCCTTTGATATTCACGTTCTCGACACCGATGTTCATCACTTCCGCGGCATAGACAAGCCCGAACAGGCCCTGATGGCTCGCGTCAGGGCGGTTTATGGAGAGGTTGCGCACAATATGCCCGTGCCCGTCGAATGTCCCGCGGAACTCGCTGTAACGGCCCGGAATAAGATGCCCGCTTCCGATGGGCACCCAGTTGGGATACGCGGAGAGGTCGATGTCGGCGGCGAGAGCAATCGTCTTGTGCTGAAAGCCGTCCCGCTTCCCCTTCCACGTACCGTTGACGACAGCCGCAAGCCCCGCCAGTTCGTCGGCAGTGGAGATGGTGAAGTGGGACGCTTTGGGATTTGCCGAATACCAGCGCGTATCCGGCTCTCCGGGCGCCATCGGAGCGGGCGGCCGGGCAGACAAGAAACCGACATACAGCCAGTGCGCAAGCCCGACGGCGATGATCAGGGCAGATATTATAAATATGTACCTGTTTCTCATAAGCGCTTCCGGCGGCGAGTGCGGGGCGGCTCCGCCCTGTTTGCGGCTGCAGAGAGATATGGCGGCGGAGCCTTTAAAGGTTTCATTTTTTTGATTCCCGCTTAAAAATAAGGGGCGCGATAAACCGCGCCCCCGCAAATGGTATTAACGTATATACTATTACGCCTTCTGCAGTTTCTCGGCGGCCGCCTGTGTCTCCCCAAGGAACACCTTTTTCATGAAGCCGGTGATACCGTGCGCTATGCCGTCTATAATGCTGTAGAACACGGGGACGACAAACAGCGTAAGTATAGTTGACGTGGACAGCCCGAACGCTACCACCGTGCCCAGCGGGCTTTGCATCTCCGAGCCCTGGCCGGTGGAGAACGCCATAGGTATCAGGGCGATGATCGTCGTGAGGGACGTAATAAGGATCGGGCGCAGGCGGATGGAGGCGCCTTTGATGAGGGCGTCTCTGATTGTGTTGCCCTCGGCGCGCAGCTGGTTTACGAACGTTATCATGACGATGCCGTTGTTAAGCACCACGCCCACTAATATTATTATTCCTATAAACGCCGCCACCGAGAGCGGGTGCCCCATAACCGAGAGGCCGAAGACTACGCCGATGAACGCGAGCGG
>WQTH01000121.1 GCA_009786415.1 Chitinispirillia bacterium
ATGTCGGGGCTGGGGTTCGGTATAGACCGCTTCCTGTCCATAATAACGAACCAGCCGACGCTGAGGGACGTAATACTATTCCCGCAGATGAAGTAGCGGGGCGCTAAACGAGGCTTCTGTTCGGGTGCTGCCGGCAGTCCTGCACATCATAAACATACACCGTGTTGTTTATGACCACAAAGACGATGCGGTGGAGTTTCTTGCACAGAGTGTACCGATAGATCGTATTGAGACGGGACTTTTTTCGTGGCGTATAGACTGGGTATCCGGCTGCGTTGAAATTTAGTGACTTAATCTCCTCGTATAGTCTGGCGCGCAAGCGTTTCGCTGCCGAAACGCTTGCGCGTGCGAGGAAACACATGTGATCAGACATCCGTTCATCGGCCGCAGGAAGAATATGTACCGTATAATTAAGATCGAGCAAGGCTTGCTCCCAATTTAATCGCGGCATCCATATTGGCAAAAAATTCCTCGACGGTCAAAAAACGCCCTCCTGCCAGTCGATATTCCTCCGCTTTCTCAAGAAATTCGTCGGGATCATAGTCGTCAGCGCCATAATACGGCGCAGGAGGTTCCCCCACCATGAGCTGCTCATTGACCGGGACATGATAAGGCGTAAGTTTTGCCTCCGCCCCATCCGCCTTCCCGTACACCTTCGCCCGCCAGTTCACCCCGGCCGCAGCCCGCTCCTCCCGTATCGCCGCCGCGCGTGCCTTCACATCCCGCAGCGCTTCCCCCTTCTCAGCCTCGGTCATCCGCTCCACGCCCACCGGGATCATATCTAACCACTCATCAAAAGTCAACCCGTCAATGAGTTCGTCCTCTTCCGCCACCGCCGCTGCCATAAAACGCCCCTTTCGGATGGTATTTCGCCCCTGTCTTGTAAATATAATAAATTTTTACGCCGGGTTACGGGATTTTTCAATAATTCCGCCAAAAAANCCCCCTGCCAGCCCAGTTCCGTGTTATAAACGTGTCTGTTTTAAGCAAAAAAACTTGCGTTTTTGAAGCAAATATATTATCTTTATATAATTATGGTAACGGTGTATCAATATAGCCGCTCCGCCAGTAAGGGAGAAAATTATGAAATTAGGAACAAAAGTAACCGTTTGGATAACATTAACGGTAATAGTGTCAGCTTTAGGTGTCGGAATTTCCATTGCCCTGAAGAGTCAGGAAACACTCGTAAACTCTATTTTGCGGGAGAAGCTGAACGCTACCGAGACAAACGCGCTCATGCTCTCCACCCTGCTCAACGGGCATATCGACGTCTTAATGGAGGTCGCCAACAGGCCGCTGACCCAGACTATGGACGTTGAGAGGATGAGGCCCGTCCTTCTGCAGGACATCCCGCGCATATCCGGTGTTTTGGATTTGGGCATACTGAGTCCCGAAGATGGGCTTGCAAGATACATAAAGGGGGGAGATGTAGGCCAGCTCGGCGACAGGGATTATGTAAAAGAGGCCCTTGCCGGTAAACCGGCTCTGAGAGTGCTTTTCAGCAGGATTACCGGGCAGCTTGTAGCTGTGTACGCGGTGCCCATATTCTCGAATGAATCTCGAACCAAAGTAGCCGGAGTCCTTATCGCCCGCAAAGACGGGATCAAAACTTTGTCCGACGAAACGAATAATCTCCCGCACGGAATGAAGACCGCTTATGCGTTTTTAGTTGATCGGACCGGAACGATGATGGCGCACAAGGATACCAAAATGGTACTCGACCAGTTTAATCCCATTACCGCTTCCGAGAAAGATACAAACTGGCTGTCGATGGCGGGTATGATTCGTACCGCTCTGGCGCAGAAAAAGGGGGGCGGCATATATCATGTTGGCAAAGAAGAGTTTGTCGCGTCCTACGCGGAGGTCCCCGGCTACCCGTGGCTGCTGTTTACCGGCGCGGCGGCGTCGGAAGTGAACGGCTATTTAGACGAGTTGTGGCATTATATAGGCGTTTTATTGGCCATTTTTATAGTTTCCGGCATTATAGTCTCATATTTTATGGGGTTATCGATAGCATTACCTCTTAAAAAGTGCATACACATCGCCAAAGAGATTGCAAACGGGAATACGAACATCGAAATTAAGGTAAAAGCCAGAGATAAAAGCGAAATCGGAGTTCTTTCGTCTGAGATGTCAAGTATGCTGGGCAGCATAAAGATGCTGTACGATGACTCGATTTATCTTGCCGGGGAGGGTTTGGAAGGCAGATTGTCGTCGCGGGCCGACGCGGGTTCGCTAAAAGGCGGTTTCGCGCATATCATCGGCGGCATGAACAATGTTTTTGAGGCGGTTGCTGCGCCAATCAATGAATCCATGGCTGTTATGGACAGGCTTGCGCATAAAGATTTAACGGCCAGAATGGACGGCAGTTACAAGGGCGAATTCGCCAAAATGAAAGAGAACCTGAATACTGTTGTGCAGAACCTTGACGACGCGATGAGCCAGGTGTCGGAAGCGGCTACGCAGGTTTCAGCCGCGAGCGGCGAGATTTCAAGCGTCGCGCAGGGCCTGGCCGAAGGTTCAAACGTGCAGGCAAGCTCGCTTGAAGAGGTATCGTCAAGCCTTGAAGAGATGTCGTCCATGACAAAACAAAACGCGGACAACTCCAATCAGGCAAAGGTTTTGGCCACCGAAGCGCGCAACGCGGCCAACGAGGGCGACGCGGCTATGAAAACCATGGCAAACGCCATAAACCAGATCAAGCAGTCCTCCGATAACACCGCGAAAATTGTCAAAACAATTGACGATATAGCGTTCCAGACCAACCTGCTCGCCCTTAACGCGGCTGTGGAAGCGGCCCGCGCCGGCGAAGCTGGAAAGGGGTTCGCCGTAGTCGCCGAAGAGGTCCGCAACCTCGCGATGCGCAGCGCCGAAGCGGCGAAAAGCACTACCGAAATGATAGAAGAGTCGGTTAAGAACGCAGAAGGCGGCGTAAAGATCACCGAAGAGGTCGCCAGGTCGCTCGAAGAAATCGTAGACCGCGTAGGCAAAGTGGGAGACCTCATATCAGACATCGCCGCTGCGTCCAGCGAACAGGCGCACGGCATCAAGCAGGTGAACGACGCGGTAATGCAGATGAACAGTGTCACCCAACAAAACGCGGCAAACTCCGAAGAATCCGCCAGCGCGTCGGAAGAGCTGTCAAGCCAGGCGTCGGAGCTCGCGAACATGGTGTCGGCCTTTAACCTCAGTATAAACAACTGAGCCGCAATAAGGCGGCAGCCGGCGCTGATACTAACCCATTTTACCCAACCCTCCAGGCCTGCCGGCGGGGNGCAACCCCCAAAACGGGGTCAAAAACGCGGTTTTAGCGGTTTTTGTAAAAAAAGTGAAAAAAAAGCTTGCATTTCAGAAAAAAATGTGGTATATTTATGGGGCTATGACGAAAGTGCCTCCCCTAATAAGACGGCAAGTACGGTAGCGATAACAGAGTCGCATAGAATACTATCATCAAAACGAAGTATATATCCGCTCT